>JAZUKE010000121.1:0-8533 GCA_045643125.1 Eubacteriales bacterium | reverse complement strand
CCGAAAAATCCGCGAAGAGTGCAGTCGTAACCGGCAAAACCGCTGACTTCTTTGGTATTTTTATCAACGGCGCTGAAGCAGGAAACGGGGGAGCGCGTGAATGCGGTATCGGTCACGCTGCCCCAGCCTTCACCGAAGTGTTTGACGATGAATTCGTGTACCTTGTGTTTGTTGGGCGTCATAGGACGAATGATCTTGACGCCTTTTTCGTCGAGTTCCTTGTAGAGTGCGGAGTTATCCTTGAGATTGTAAAGTCTTACGAGCATATCCGGCATAATAATATCCTCCTAATATAATATGTTCTTTGATAATATTTTTCCTACTTAAAATTCAAACCAACCCGTATATACGAGCTGGTTTGATTTTTGTGTTATAAAATGTTCGTTTATTTCGCGGTTTCGTCGGTGGTCTTGTTTACGACAACGTTTGCACCGAATATTTCGGTGATGGCGTTTACGTTGGGAAGATTGTTGCCGGAAACGTCAAGAGTTTTGAGAACGCTGACGGGGAAATAAGTACCGAAATTCTTGAGGTCTTCAAGAGCGAGCTTGTTGCCGGAGAAATCGGCGCTGGTGACTTTGCTGAGCGGGTACTTGACTTCGCCTTCGGTTCCGGTGGAGTTGTTGTAAGCAGGGATGTTGACGATCTCGTTATCGGCAAGCTGAACGGAAGTGAGAGTGCCGAGTTCAAGAACTGCAGCGAAAGAGGTGAGCTTGTTGCCGTTGAGGTTGAGAGTGGTGATGGCAGCAAGATCCTTGATGCCGCTGATATCGGTCAGGCTGTTGTTTGAAAGATTGAGAGTCGTAAGCGCTTTGAGAGACGAGAAAGCGGCTTTTTCGAGTTTGTTATCGGCAAGGTTGATGTTTGTGACGTTTTCAAGGTCCTTGACTTCCGTCATTTCGGCGATCTCGTTCTTGTTTGCGGTAAGCGTGGTAAGAGCGGTGAAAGAAGTGAGATCGGGAAGCGATTTGATCTTGTTTTCGCTTACGTTGAGAGTTTTGAGCGCTTTGAGGTCAGCGATGGGGCTGATGTCTTCGATCTCGTTCTTGCTGAGGTCGATATCGGTGATGGTCTCGATGCCGCTTATTGCGCCGATAGTCTTGATGGCGTTATCGGAAGCGTTGAGAGATACGAGAGCCTTGCAGCCGGAAAGATCGGGAAGAGAAGTTATGCTGTTGCCCGCAAGAGAGAGCTGTTCGAGTTTTGCAAGTCCTTTGATACCGGAAACGTCGGTAAGACCTGCGAATTTATCTTCTTCTTTTTCTGCGTTCTTATTGGCGTTTTCAGCGGAAAGAACGGTGAGTTCGGCAAGAGCGGAGAGATCGGGGAGCTTTTCGGCTCTGTTGTTGTCGAGCGCGAGCTGTTTGAGAGCAGTAAGACCGGAAACTGCATCGAAAGAAGTTATCTTGTTGTCGGAAACAGCGAGAGTTTCAAGGGCTTTCATATCCTTGACGGCGTCGATGCTTTCGATCTTGTTGCCGGTGACGGAAAGATAGGTAAGACCGGTGCAGCCCGAAAGAGCGGATATATCGGTTATATCGTTGGTGTCGAGCTGGATGGTTTCAAGAGAGGTAAGTCCGGAAAGAGCGGAGATATCGGTCAGCTTGTTGCTTACCGCGCAGAGGTTTTCGAGCGACTTGACGGAAGCGAGAGGAGCGATATCGCTGATTGCTGTGCCGGAGATATCGAGAGTTTTGAGAGAGGTGAAGGCTTCAACGCCGCGAAGCGATTTGACGGACGAAGAAACGAGTGCGAGGTATTCGAGCTTGGTAAGATCCTTGAGAGCGGTCAGATCGTCGATTCCTTTGAGAGATACCGCGTTAATGACGGCGTCGGAGTCGATGGACGGGAACTGCTGAGGATAATATGCGGCGTAAAGGCTTGCATAATAAAGCTCGTTATAAAGGGTATTGAAATCGCTCGTGCTTACGGTGGAGAGATATTTGAGGTTGCGGAAGTTCTTGAAATCGGCAAGGTCGGACGGGATCGCATAAACGACGATGTAGTCGTCATCGGTATATCCCGGATCGACGGATGTTTCTTCGGAAGTTTCTTCTGCTTCTTCGGTCTCTTCGATTTCTTTGGTCATAGCTTCATAGAAATTTTCGTTGCCGAGTACGAGAACGGGGTAGCAGGTAGCCGTACCGGTGTTGAGATCCATTACGCTGTAAGTATATCTTGCATATACGAACTGGTCAAGCTTTTCGACCGAAAGTGATCTGGCGTTGGTGTCGAGCTTTTCGGCTATTGCCTGTGCAAGGTCCTGATCGTGGAAAATTTTGGATTTGTTAAGATAGGAGCTGAGGAAAACCCACACGCAAAGTCCTGCAACTACAAGGCAGAGAGCGATGGTGAAGATAAAAGTGGTTTTCAGCTTCTTTTTTGAATACTGCGCCATAATTGATATGTCCTCCGAGTTTTTTTATATATACTGATACTTTGTAATAATATCACAAAGTAATTCAAAATGCAACATTAAATTTTGCGTTTTTTGCATTTTTGACGATTATTTTGCGGCTTTTGTTTTGTAAGTCAGTATTTTTTTGTAAAAATCAAGGCAGTTGCCGTAATAATCGCTTCCGACGAATTCGCCTTTGCCGATAATGCACACCGTGAGCGATTTGTCGAAGACGTCAAAATCCTTGATATCGTTGAAGAAATCGAGGTCGGACACCTTCACGCCGTACCCGTCGGAAGAATCGAGGTATTCGCTCCAGCCTTCACCGAGGATGTCGTCAAGGGGAGTAACCATTCCTTTTTCAAGGAGTTTTTCATAAAACGACGTTTCGAGTATGCAGATCGGCGAATTTCCTTTGGAGATAGTCTTTTCAAAGTACGCGGCGTCGTCCTTGTTTACGTCGTATGCGCTTCCGTTTTTCGGCGTTTCAAGAATGCGGTAGTCGATACCGAGTTTTACGTTTCCGTCCTTGTTATAGTCGGTAAGGTAGTTTCCGACGGCGGAAGACAGCTTGTTCGCCGTGGATTCGTATATCCGTTTCGTACCGAAATAAGTGACAGAAGCGTCCTTCTTCGTGGTATCGTAGACTTTTTCGGCTTTCTCCGTACCGTCGTCGGGACGGTATGAGAACATAGAGAGGAACAGCTTTTTGTTGGAATTCCAGAATTCCATTGTTCTGCCGTATTTGAGCGAATCCTGATCCGGCGAGTGACGCAGGCAAAGCAGCGTGTCGTCGGGAACGGACGAGAAACCGTCCTGCTTGAAGAAATCAAGCTCCGATACGCGCACGGCGTATTCGTCGTAGGTGTTGTCGGGGATGAGGTCAAGATCGACGATCTCGGCAAGCGGAGTCAGTACGTCGAGCTTGGCAAGCTCGAGATAATACGATTCCTCAAGCAGATATATCACCGATTCGCCCGCGGTTATTTCCGTGGTGAAGCGCTTTCTCGCGTCAACGTTCGTCTGATACGCGGTGTAGGGAATGTCGTCGCCGACGGCTACCGTTATTTCAAGCAGATAAAGGTACTTGTCGCCGTCGTTGTTGTAGTCGTCGAGGAAATCTTCGGCGCGGCGCGCCATTTCTTCCTTGTTTTTCACGAACAGCGTTGAAGGTCCGACGTACATCATATATGCGTCGGGCGTGTTCGTCTTGAAGATCTGAAAAAGGGAAATGATTATCCCGAAAAGCACCACACCGCCGATTATCGTGTGCCATTTGTAGAAATACCAGAAATTCTCAAGCCTGCTTCTGAACGTCGGTTTTTCGTCGTTCTTTTGCTTTTCGTTGATTTCGTTGGCTTCGTTTTCGGATATGAGTTCTTCGGGTTTGTTGTTTTTATCGAATTTCATACTTTCACCTGCTTCAGCCGAGAT
Organism: Eubacteriales bacterium; assembly: GCA_045643125.1. Taxonomy (GTDB): domain Bacteria; phylum Bacillota; class Clostridia; order Oscillospirales; family CAG-382; genus UBA1206. Next base: position 4,701 of record JAZUKE010000121.1, on the reverse strand, counting down.
CAAGGTCGATTATATATTCGTAGTCTTCGATTATGTGATGGATCTTCGTGGTTTCTTCTTTTATCGGGTGTGTCGAATCCGACCATATCCCGCGATGATCGGTGATATCCTTTGCCCAGACGTTACGCAGTCCGTCGGAGGTGTAAAGGGCACAGTCGTAAATTCTTACGTTATTGAGATGTATGCCCTGTCCCATATTCGCTTTCGTTATCTCCACCCAATCCGTGGTGGGGTTGCCTTTGGTGTCAACGAAGGTGCCGTCGCCTGCCCAGTCGATGGCGATATCGGTGAGATACGACGTGTTCTTTCCGTTCTTCTTTGAGCCCCAGAGTTTGAATTCCATCGTATCGGCAACGCTGTTGTCGTAAAGGTCGATCGCCGTAAGCACGGCGTATCCGTCTTTTTCGGACGAGTCGAGGACGAGCTTGTAGTCGTGCTTGGGGTTGAGCGACTTGGAATCGGCGTTCCAGCCGCGTTCACCGTTTTCGTCCGTCGCGGTAGCCCAGAAAAGATGCCAGCCCGAGGTCTCGTTGTCGTAGGTGAATCCCGCGTCGCAGCAGTTTTTCCAATATCCGACATCGTTGTAGACGTTTATTCCGAGGAAAACATAAGCGCTGACGTGACCGCCCTTTGTCCCGAATGTGTTTACGTCGACTTTTGAAAGTTCAAAGACGAATTCGCCTTTGTTGAAGCCTTTTTTGGAATACACGCAGTACCCGGGAGCGTCGCGGTCGCCCATTGAATCCTCGGTGACGTTTTTGAACGTGAGGTTGGATATCGCTTCCGTGCCCTTGAAATCGTGAGTTTCACGTTCTTCGAGCTTCTCGTAAGTCCAAACACCTATCTCGTGCGCCCAGGCAAAGTTCATATTGCTGCCGGTCAGCACTATCTTTACATAACGACCGGATACGCTTTCTTCAAGATAAAGCGGGAAAGTGTAGGTGTTCCAGACATCCCAGGCAGGTTCCTTTATCATTCCGTCGCCGGTGACGGTGCCTATTTCAGTCCAGGTTTTCTTGTCGTCCGACACGCTGTATACCGCGGTGTCGGGGCCGACGATGCCCCAGTTGTCGGCGGTGAGCATTATGTTGAAATCGGCAAGTCCCGATATCTTTTCGCCGAGGTCAAGCACGAACTGTCCGCGTGTCGTGTTCCAGCCATATCCGACGTCTCCGCCGAATTTGCCGTCGGTAAGATGCGTGCCGTCGTCGGCGTAAGTCGAATGAGGCGTGCCGGCTGCGGTGTAGGAGCAGCCTTCGGAAACGAGCTTTTTCGACTGCGTTCTGTCAATGGTGCGGTCTTCGGAAACTTCCTCCGATACTTCTTCTTCAGAACTTTCTTCGGTCGAAGATACTTCGGAAGTCGAAAGAGACGAATTTTCTTCTGACTTTTCCGCAGACGTATCGCTGCCCGCACTTCCGCAGGACGCGAGGAGAAGCATTGAAGCGCATATCATAATTGAAATCAGTTTTTTCATTGTTGCTCCTTTCAGAAGTCGTGTAGATTACACATATATTAAGTATATCATAACGCCGTAAAAAAGTCAATAAAATTCGACGCCGCATTATGTAAACAAATGTTCTTGATTATTCGTACAAATATTCCGTATTTATGTGTGTTTTTTTGTGGCTTTTAAGGGTTGAAATATTATGAATATATCGTAAAATACAAGGGAACAAAAACAAAGGAACGGGTAAGATCATTATGGATGCAATACTCAGCAATATCCTGCTTTCCGAAAAAGAGGAAGCGGAAATAAAAGCATTGGAAACAGAAGGACACCCTTGGTTGTTTGCGATATTCAGCGACATTTCGATGGAGTCGGAATACAAAAGAACGTCCCTCCTCGTGAGCGATATCGAAGCTGCCGTATACGACGGCAAAAGACTGACGCAAAAGATCACACATACCGACGTGTCAAGCGCCAAAAACAAGCGTATGTACGGCAACGCGATACTGCGGCTCGAAATGAAGGACGAAAGCATACATAATATCTTTCGTTATACCTTTGCCGTGAACACGCTCTGCGAAGGCGCTGCGTCGTTTATCGAAAAAATGTCACGCGGCGAGGACGTGGAAGAAGCCCTCGACTGTATGCAAGGCATCTACGAAAAGGCGCTGCGCATCTGCCCCAAATGCGGACGCGCGCTGTCTTCTCCCGGAGTGGAGTGCATCCACTGCGCCGACAAGAAGACGGTCATCACCAAACTCGGCAAATATATCGTCCCCGAATGGAGACAGCTTCTCATCTCCGTCATACTTTCGGTGGCGACCACGGCGCTTGCGCTGCTCCCGCCGTATCTTACCAAAACGCTTGTTGATAAGATACTCCCCAACAACGATATCCGCGCTCTTGCGACGGTTTCCGTCGCCCTTATCTGCATACAGGTCATAAGCCACCTTATCGGCGGCATACGCGGCTTCATACTCCGTAAAGCGGGCGACAGAATAGTTGCGTCGCTCAGAAACGACGTGTACGAAAAAGCGCAGTACCTTCCTATGAGATTTTACGACAAGACCTCCACGGGCGCCGTCATCAACCGCATAAGCGGCGACAGCTCCACGATACAGGCGTTTATGCTCCGTATCACGCAGGAAGTCGTCGTGCAGTTCTTCAAGATGATAGGCATTATCGTGATAATGCTCGTGATGAATCCCAAGCTCACGCTGCTTTCGCTGTTCCCGGTGCCTCTCGTCGTCATCGGCGCAAGGATATTCAGCAAAAAGATACGCCCGTTCTATCTGCGTATATGGAGACGCTGGACGTCCGTCACCTCGGTGCTTACCGATACGATACCCGGCATCCGCGTCGTAAAATCGTTCACCAATGAAAAGAACGCCACGTCAAGATTCAAAAATAAAAATGACGAATGGTACCGCACCGATTCGTCCGCCGCAAAGATACTCAACGCCTTCCCCGCGATAGTCGGTACGTTCATCGGTCTCGGCTCGGTCGTTATTTGGTGGTTCGGCGGCAGAATGGTCATCGACGCGCAGACGACGCATATTTCAAACGGTCTGACCGTCGGTCTTCTCGTCTCGTTCATTTCTTATGCGTCTATGTTCTACGAGCCGGTCAGCTTCTTTGCCAACCTTAACGACTCGTTCCAGAGCGCGCTCGCATCTGCCGAAAGAATACTCGATATCCTCGACGCGGAACCCGAACACGATTTCGGAAAAGGGCATATAATCCCGGATTTCAAAGGAAAGATAGAATTCCGCAACGTCAGCTTCTCGTTCGACAGAACGAAGAAGACGCTCAAAAACATTAACCTCGTCATCGAGCCGGGCGACATCGTCGGCATCGTCGGCACGACCGGCTCCGGCAAGTCCACGCTCATAAACCTGCTGCTTCGCTATTACGACACATACGACGGCAAGATACTCGTTGACGACGTAGATATACGCGACATTGATATGGAATTTTACCGCGGTCAGATAGGCTTCGTACAGCAGGAGCCGCTTATGTTCCACGACACGGTGTTCAACAACATCGCTTACGGCATCGACAACTGCCCGGTCGAAAAGGTGCTTCAGGCGGCTGAAGTCGCAAACGTACACGAATTCATCGTCCGTCACCCGGACGGCTACGACGCCGTACTCGGCGAACGCGGGATCGGTCTTTCGGGCGGTGAAAGACAGCGTGTTTCGATAGCGCGTGCGATACTGCGCGATCCCAACATCCTCGTTTTCGACGAAGCCACCGCGTCCGTTGACTCCGAGACCGAGCATCTTATCCAGGAAGCGATCGAGCGCCTTATCTCCGGCAGAACGACTATAATGATAGCACACAGACTTTCCACGCTGGACAAGGCAAACAAGATAGTCGTCATCGACAACGGCGAGATAATCGAATGCGGTACGCCTGCCGAACTGCTTGAAGCCAAAGGTAAGTATTATAAGCTCGTCCAGATACAGTCTATGTCCGAAAAACTCACCGCCGCAAAAGCGGAAGAAAATTTTGAATGAGGTGAAGATATGCCTGCTGCGTTTCTTGACAATAAAGCAAAAATCGAACTTACCGACGTTTATTACGTCCGTCTGACGCTTCCCGACGGCAGAGTTTTCGACGACGTGGAGGTAAGACGTCTTTTCCCGATCTCCCGCAGGGATTCATATATATCCCTTATAGATAAGGACGAAAAAGAAATAGCGATGATACGCTCTTACGACGACCTTTCTCCCGAATCGGCGGGCGCCGTCAAAGCGTGCTTCAACGACTATTATCTGATCCCCGTGATAAAGAGCATAAGCGAATGCAACGACAAGACGGGTATGCTCAAGATCACCGCCGAAACCGACCACGGCAGCGTGACGTTCAGAGTGAGGAACCGTCATAACGATATGAAGATATACGACGGCGAGCGCGTCATAATCAGAGATTCCAACGATAACCGCTACGAGATCGAATGTCTGTCGGACCTCGATAAAAAGAGTTATCTGCTTATCGCAAGTTTTCTGTGATTCGTCAAAAAAATTTGTTGCTTTATGTAATATATTGCCTGCTTTCGGGGTATTGAGTGTGAAAAGAGAAAAAACAAAGAAAAGGGGTACAAAAAATGCTTCCAAAATATAAGTCATTCAGATCAGACCTCGAAAACCTCAAGAACAAGATCGCTTCACTCAAAAACGAACTCTCCGAAAGCGTCAATGCGGACAAACTCAACAACGATACCAAAGCCTATTACGACGAGCTGGTAC
>JAZUKE010000120.1:0-3213 GCA_045643125.1 Eubacteriales bacterium | reverse complement strand
TCACCTCAGAGATAAAGCTCTATTTTGCGGTAGCTCTTTCTGTCGAGAGCCATCGTATCGGGAATTTCGTAACGGTTTCCGTCAACGTCCGTAAGGATAAGCCTCGTTTCGGATACCTTTGCAATGCTTCTGAACGTGTCGTGCATTGAAAACGACGCTTTTCCGAATTCGGTTTCGGTTTCCCAGTAGGAGTAGCCGAATCTTTCCTTGACGGAATGTATGCGTTTTATCTTCGGCGTGAAGTATTTGCGTTTAAGCTCTTCGCCTATGATATCGCTTCCGCTGCCTTCAAAATCGGAAAGCGCTTTTATGATGCCGTATTCATTGCCGTCCTTGTCGGTGACGGAAATGAACGTGTCTGCGGCGTCGAAAGGGAATGCACGGTGGAAGAAAACTCTGCCGAGATCCTGCCAGACCGGCTCGTTCGACACGTTTTCTTCAAGGTCATCCTTTTTTATCTGTGGGATAAAAGCGTTGAGGCAGGGAAAACCGTTTTTGCTTCTATAGAATTTTGCGTTTTCGGGAGTGAAATATATAACTTTTACAATGTCAAGAAAATCGTTTTTACTCATTTGTCATTCCTCGATTCCTATCGTTTTCAGTGCTTCCGCCTGCATTTTGTAAAGCTCGTAATACTTGCCTTTTTTACGCAGGAGTTCTTCTGCGGTGCCTTCCTCCGGCATCTTGCCGTTGTCAAGCACAATCAGCTTGTCGGCATCACGAAGAGTCGAAAGCCTGTGCGCGATTATTATCGTTGTTCTGTCTTTTGTCAGATTATCGAGGGCATCCTGTATCTGACGTTCCGTCTGCGTGTCCATTGCCGCGGTCGCTTCGTCGAGTATTAGGATCGACGGGTTGCGAAGAACGGCACGCGCTATCGAAATACGCTGCTTCTCGCCTCCGGAAAGCTCCTTGTGACCGAATCCCACCATCGTTTCGTAGGCATCGGGATATTTGATGATGAACTGATGTGCAGACGCGATCTTTGCGGCGGCAAGCACTTCTTCATCGGTGGCGTCGGGACGTGCGTATCTTATGTTTTCCATTATCGTTCCGCGGAAGAGATACGTTTCCTGCGATACGATGGCTATGGAAGAACGGAGAGTTTCAAATGAGAGGTCTTTTATGTTGATGCCGTCGATGGTTATCTCACCTTCGGACGGATCGTACAATCTGGTAAGCAGGTTTGCAAGTGTGGATTTACCGGCACCGGTCTGACCGACGATACCGAGAGTCGAGCCGGCAGGCACGTTGAACGAAACGTGATCGATGACCGTGCGGTTTTCTTCATAAGAGAACACCACGTCTTTGAATTCAACATCGCCCCTGACTTCTTCGGGGGTTATCGCGGAGTCGGATTCCTTGACTTCGGGGATCGTGTCGCTGATCTCAAACAGACGCTGGAGTGAATTGAGACATTCGGACCACCAGTTGGAAACGTCGGCGAAGAAATCGAGCGGATCGTATATCATCGTAACGTAAGCAACGAAGGTGGCGAGCTTGCCGTAGTCCATACGTCCGGTGTTTTTGAGTATCGCATATCCGCCGACAGCCCAGACGACGTAGACGCCGAGTTTCATAATGAAACCGATAAGGCGGAACACCCAGGTCGAAGTGACGCTGATCTCTTCCTGCGAGCTGATCTGAGCCTGCGATCTGTCGCGGAAGCGTTTTATTTCGACGTCTTCTCTCGAAAACGACTTGACAACACGCATACCGTTGAGAACGTCGGATATCAGAGAGTTGAATGAACGGCGTTTCGAGTAGCTTCTTGCGTGGAGTTTTTCAAAAATGCTGAAAGTTATCTTGAACGCAAAGAAGAAAACGGGAACGAACGCAAACGTGTAGAGCGTGAGCATCGGATCCATCGTAAGCATAATTACGATGACCGCGGTGAGCTGCACGATATTTGTGACGAGATACGGGAAACCGTCGCAGAAGAACCAATAAATGGTGGTAGCGTCTGAGTTTATCTGCGTCATAAGTCCGCCGGTCTGACGATTGGTGAAGAAACGCATCGAAAGATTGCCGATGGTATTGAATATCGACTTTTTAAGGTCGTAAACCACTTCGGCAGATACCTTTGCGGATATGATACCGTTGAAAACGGATATCGCAAGGGAAATGAGCCTTACACCGATGATGAGCAGTATTATCTTGCCTATCTGACCGTACATACTGCCGCCTTCGGTAAGAACGTCGCTTATGAACATCTTGTTCGAGACGTAAGGCGTGATGACGCCGAGAGCGGAAACGAGTATGAACGTAAGGAATATGAGCGCGATGTAAAACTTATATCTTATGAACATTTTGGCGAGCCTTTTGATGAGCTTGCCTTTTTTCATACATTTGGGGCATATCTTACGTTCGGGATCGGGATAGCGGTTATGGCATTTCGGGCAGAAATGCTTGTCTTCGCTTTCGTTTTTTATCTTCGTTTCGTCGATCTTTCCGTCTTTTTTCAGAGAGTTCACGCAGTCGCAGACTACATTGACGTCGTGACGGCAGCTTGAAGTAAAGCGCAGCACTTCGCAGTCGTCGCCGTCGTTCTTACAGACGCAGCGCCCGCCCGAAATGAAAAGCTCCACTTTGAAATCACTGCATTTTTCAAGAAGGAATTGCTTGTAATCGGAAACGGTGAAGGTTTCGACTCTGTCGGACGAATTTGCCTTGCCGGAGAAGGTAACGGCGCCTTCGGCGACCGCAAGCAGCTTTTCGGTAAGCACAATGTAGACGTTCTTGTAATTTCCGTCTTTGCCCATATCGCTTGCGGCTGTAAGCAGGAATTCATCTGACGCGAGACCTTTTTCACCGAAAAACGAGATTATCGCGGGTGAAAATTTTTTGAGTTCTGTCATAAATCAAATCATAAATACACGGCTGTGCTTCGTGAGAGAAAAGGCAGTCGGGATTCGTTTTTCCCCGTGTGACAAACAGATGAGCGTGAGAACAGACTGACACGGGAAATACTGTGTCAAAATTGACCAATATGCATTATAATACCTTGTAATTGCAAAATCAAGACATTTGTTTATTTTTCTTTAATAATAAGTGTCAATCATAAGTTAAAAAGCAAAAAACGACATAAAAAAATAAAAATATAAAAAACTGAAAAAAAGTATTGACAAACGGGAAATGATGTGGTAATATAGCGAAGCCGTTTCGGAGGGGGCTGTGGAAGCCCCGTGGTTAGGACAGAGAAGCACAGGAATT
>JAZUKE010000119.1:0-30562 GCA_045643125.1 Eubacteriales bacterium | reverse complement strand
CGTTTGCCGCGTTGATGCCGCAGGCGGGCCAGACGCCGTTCTTCTTCGTCACGTTCGGGCAGGACGTGTAGCGCAGCGGATCGTCGGGAAGCTCGACAGTCAGATGCGAGATGACTGTCTTGTATTTGCGCGGCTGTTTTTCGGGCAGAGTGACCAATATCTGCTTGGCTTCAAATCCGCCGTCATCGTTTCTCGAAATGATCGTTGAGCCGTCATTTGTGGCTTTTTTTCCTGCAAGTATGGTTGTGCAAGGCATATAACAGACCTCCTGATAAAAATATTACATTATGAATGTGCATATCATAGCTCCGGCGGAAGCCGCTGCGGAAACGACTATCATCGGCAGACCGAGATATGCGAGAACAAGGGCGATCACCGTTCCGACGGAAGCGGACGCGGTGCTGCCGGTCGAATAGAAAATCGAAGGGAAAGTCATTGCGGAAAGCACCGCGTAGGGAAGATAACCGAGAATGCTGCCGATAAAGCGGGACTTTATCTGCTTGCGGAAAAGCGTGAACGGCACCATTCTGACAAGATACGTAACGAGCGCCATTACGGCGATATAGACGTAGATACTCATTTTGCGTCCTCCTTTAACGGGAAGAGGAGCGCAGATATCACGGCGGACGAGACCGCGCTGATTATCACCGAAAAACCGCCGGAAATGAACGGCGCAAAGTATTTGAGCAGCACGCTTATCACGGCGGCAATGGTCACGACGCAAATAAGGCTCTTCTGCTTTTTGCACGGCGGTATAATTATTGCTATGAACATACCGTAAAGCAATATACCGAGCGAATCGGTGATGAAAGCGGGCAGCGCCGCACCTGCGGAAGCGCCGAGCAGCGTCCCGCCTACCCATCCGATTATCGGCGTAATGATGAGACCTTTCATATACTTCTTGTTAAGGTCGAGCGGATATGAAGCGGCAAGCGCGTACACTTCATCGGTGATGCCGAACGATACGATCATCCTTTGAAACGTGGTGAACGAGTCGTCGAGTTTCTGCGTCAGCGAAATCGCCATAAGCGAATAACGGATGTTGATTATAAGCTGAGTAAGTATCATCTCGACGACGGTGCCGGATGCGGCGATTATCCCGACACCGGCGATCTGACCGGCGGATGTCAGGTTTGTCAGCGAGATAAGCGTGGCTTCCCATATATTCAGTCCCGATTTTACCGCAAGCAATCCGAATCCGAATGAAACCGACAGATAACCGATGCAGATCGGCAGACCGTGGTACATTCCTTTAAGGTACTGTGACATTTTGACACCTGATTTTCAAAAGTTTTCGGGAAAAACGAAGCAGTCGTATCGGATGGCTTTGCCTTCGTTTGAATAATTCGGCTTTCTTCCCGCAAGGAAAGCCCCTTTGAGCGGGCGTTTGATGATGATTTTCTTCGGTTTTACGTTTATAGCCGCGTCAAGCAGTTCGGCTTCGTTGACGCAGGGCTGTTCGAGTTTTTGTATAAGCTGGAGCTTTTTGTTTATAAGCCCCGATTTGTGACGTTCCGGAAACATTGGATCAAGATAAACGAGATCGGGATTTGAGGCGTATGACGGCAAAAGCTCAATGCTGCTGCCTTCGACAAGGTGCATCCTTCCGACGATATCGCGCGTTTCCGCGTTGTTTGCCGCACGGTCCAGCGCATCGCGCAGCAGACAGGCTATCACCGGATCTTTTTCAAACAAGGTAACGTCATAGCCGTAGGCTGCGAGCAGAAATGAATCTTCTCCCATACCTGCCGCGGCATCGAACGCCGACGGGTTTTCGGTTTTTGTCTTTGCGGCGTGTACCAACATCTCGTGGCTCAGTTTTCCGTTTCCGACACGGCGCAAAAGACTGCTGAAATCGCCCGAATACGTCAGTCCGTAACCGGAAAGTGAAACGCCGCACCGCGAAAACACCACGTTCAGCCCGTCTGCTTCGTTTTCCGAAACGGGAACGGAGAGCTTTTCGGCAAGACGTTCGGCGTCGCCCGTATTCCCGCCGTCTTTTACGACGACATTCAGCTTTTCCGCCGTCATTTCGTTTCACCTTTGAATTCCAATCCGTCGATAAGCGGATAGAATATACTGCCGAGGAGTGAAGAATAGGCGGAAACTGTCTTTTCGTCACATTCAAACGCGAGCGAATCGTCTTTCGTCAGCGGATATGATATGCGTATATTTATCTCGCCCGAAACCGGTGTGTATTCCATATTCACGTTTCCGCCGTGAAGAGCGGTCGCGGCGTTTATGTACGACGCATAGAACATTATATCGTTCTTTTCACCGCTTTCGGTCCCGGTGTTGAGTATATCCATAACGGAATACAGCTTGTCGTTTACTTTATCGGCGTAAGCCTTTATCGAAAGGCAGACACGGTTGAAGGACGAAAACAGATTTACGATGATATGCGAAGCGTCCGAAAGCGAGAACAGCAGCGCAAACGACATAAGCAGACTGTATTCGGTGTGTGAGGCCGAAGAAACGGTAAAGCAGGACGGCGCGATGTTTTCGGCGGTCACGGAAAGACGGGTGCCTTTCAGTTTTTCTTCACATGCCTTTACGAGATTGCGGAGGATGAGGCTGACATCGACCATCTGATACGGCACGGAAAAAGGCGCAGCCTTGAACTTTATATACTGCATCAGGGATTTCTGTATGAAAAGCGAATGACGTATAAGCAGCGGATTTTCCAAAAGCGACGGTACTTCAAAATATTTAAGTGTCTCCTCGCTGAAATCGCACAAATGTGAAATATCCGACATCGCATTGACGGCGAGCGTATTCGTCCGCAGAAGATACGATTCACCGTCGAAAAATATGATTGCACCGACTTCGTTTTTCAGTTTTACAAGTATGCTTTCTCCTGCTTTCAGCTTGAACATCGCTCCGAGTTCAAGGGGAGTTATGTGGCTTCTGATACCCGATCCCTTGCGGAAGAACGGGCACGAAAGATAAGCGGCTTTGTTTTTTGCGATTATTTTTCCTGATTTGTCAAGGACTATTGACGGGAACGAATAATTATCAGCATTATACATTTCACATTATCCTTAGTTTTTGTGTTGCTTTAAGTATATCATATACTTTATGATTGTCAATAGTACATTTCAAATATAGGTTGCAAAACGGATGACCTTATGGTATAATAACGTAAAAGAGGTAATTTGCTTATGAACAAAATCAGAAAATATTTCGGCTCTTTTGAGCTGACATGGAAAAAGGTCATAATATTTGCGCTGCTTTCGGCGGTGTATACCGCTCTTGTGCTGATAATCCCCGTATTCAAAGACACATCGGTAAGCGATATCGGCACCTATCTCGAATGGTGGATACTTTTCGGCGTGTTTCTGGCAGTCAACTCGCGTTCTCCATTTGATGCCGCATTGAAATGCTTTGTATTCTTTCTGATAAGTCAGCCGCTCATTTATCTGCTTCAGGTGCCGTTTTATTTCGACGGCTTCGGCATATTCAGGTATTACCGTTATTGGTTCGTCGTAACGCTTCTCACCATTCCCGGAGGAGCGATAGCGTATTTCGTAAAAAAGGATAACCTTGTCGGTTCTCTCATCCTTTCTGTCGCAACGGCGTTCCTTGCGTATTCGGGCGTTATGTACGCCGATATGGCGTTCCGCAATTTTCCGCGTCATATCCTCAGCGCGATCTTCTGTTTTGCGCTTGCCGCGTTCTTCATCGTCGTTCTTATCCGCAGGAAGAACTGCCGTATCGTCGCTGCCTGTATTACGGTGTGCGCGCTTATCGTAAGCATAATCATTACGGTATCGTCAAACAGCGTTGATCCGTACGAATTTGACCTTGAAGACGGGGAATGGACTTATACCATCGAAGACGAAAACATCGCCGAAATAACCGTTGACGGCAATCACGTCACGGTGAAGGCAAAGAACGACGGCGGAACAGCGGTGATCTTCACCGACGAAAACGGCAGAGAGATCGGGTATTACGTCGATGTGGCACCGGGATTCATCGGTGTTTCGGCACTTGACTGAATAAACCGATTTCCGGCATTGAATCGGTTTTCCCAAATTCACATAAAAAACAAAGCGTACTTCCGTTTTGAAAGTACGCTTGAATTTTTTTGCTTATATTGCAATTAAGCAAAGAACGGGAAAATATCGTTTTATTATTTTATCTTGGCGTAAAGCTTTTCCCAATATCCGAGCTGATTGTTTATACGTTCCTTTTCGACGTCGGTACATTCGTCCATAACGGCTTTAATTGCGTCAACGGCGGCGACAAGGTCGGCTTTATATTTGTAATAGACTTCCTTTACCGTGGGAGGTACCCAGGTCATACTGTAAGCCGTGCATTTTTCGCTGCAGTCGGCAAGGGCTTTGTAATAGTTGAACATCGCGTCGGAAGCTTTGCCGTAGAGCTTATTGCAGGCGTCAAGGAGTATTTCTTCACCGGTCATTTCATCCGTCCACATTGCCTTTGAAGCGACGTACCAAAGCGGCCAGCGGAGCGAGAACGAGGAGTCGTCTTCGAGATATCCGGCAAGAGGTCCCTGGTCGTAGAAGACATAACGAACGCCGATGCTTTCCCAGAGTTCAATATCTCTTGTGGCGACGTTGCCCTGTACCCAGGGGATGTACTGCCATTCGTCTCTGCCTGCGGAAATGCAGTACCAGCACCAGACGGAAACGTTCTTGCAGCTTGTTTTTTCGATCCATTCAACAGCGTTTTCGCGCCAGCTTCTCGTGTAGGTGTTGCGGGTGATTCCGTCTCTGCCTTCCTTGAAATAGTCCGTGTCAAGCGGACGGGTAAGGCTCGCTTCACGGCAGAGCATAAGCTCCACGTTCGGCTCAAGCGGAATGCTGTTGACGGGAGGTTCGTACGTCTTATGATAGGAATAGATCTGGAGCGATCTGTCCGGGTGAGTAAGAGCGACTTTTTTGGCGACTTTATTTGCAAAATTCACCATACAGTCGGAGGTGTTGCCGAGTGACTTGCATTTGTCGCATTCGCAGAAATGTTCGTCCCAACCGTCATTTGCGGCGATGGTCATTGAAATTATGTCAGGGTGTGCGTTGAAATAGTCGTCGAGCTTTGCGGCAACGTAATCAGCAAATTCGTCATTTGAATAGCAGAACTGGAAATAATCGTATCCTGCGGGATCGCGGCTTCCGTTGGTAAGCGCGTACCATTCGGGATGCTCCTTGTACATCGATGCGGGAGCGATCTGGAACAGCCAGTGACCGGTGAGTGATCTTTCGCCGCCGATATACCATTTGTTGCCGACCGTGGTATCTGCGACTCTCGTAATACGCGAGCCGAAACGCGGTATGTGGTGAATGTCAACGTCGGTCGCGTTGATGTCCGAAAGAGTGGGAATGACCTGCCACAGTTCTTCAACACCGTACCAGCCGCAGCCGAGTGTTTCGAGATACATATTTACCGCAAACTGCGTGCCGTTGAAATTGCCGTCGTCGTTGCCCATAAATACGAGGTAATCGCCGGTCTGCTTGACTATGACTTCTTCGTCTCCGGGGTAGCCTGCGGGTTTTACGAAGCCGAGTGACTTTGTAAGCTCGGATTCGCCGACGAGTATGTATTTTTTGCCTTCTTCCGCTTTGCGTTCGCGGATGACTTCGGGCTTTTTGCCGATTATCTTGCCGAGATATTTCGCAAGATCTTTGGCTGCAGTGTATTCTTTGGTGGATGCTTTGTCGGCAATGAGTATGTCAACGCATACTTCGCCGTCTTTTGCAATAATGAAATTCGGATCTTTCACTTCTTCCGATGCCTCCTCGCTTGCTGCTTCCGATGATACGTCTTCCGAAACAGTGACGGAAACGTCCGACGATGTCGTTCCGTTTTCGCTTCCGCACGAAACGCAGGGCAAAAGCAGGGAAATGACGAGCAGAATGAGCAGAATTCTTTTTGTATATCGCATAGATTCTTCCTCCCGTATTTATTTCTGATTGAATTATACCGAGTTTTCGCTTCTTTGTCAAGATAATTATAAAAATATTAAAACCGATTGACAACGAATGAGTACAATGATATAATGGACGCGGTGATAAATATGATAAATGAAAAAGGCGTTATAGTCCATCCCGACGAAATTACGGAAAGATGGGAAAAGACGGTGCTTTCGTCCGATATAAATCTTTTCGGCATCCACCCGGTAGGCGGTCAGGGTTCGCATAACCGTGTGCTCGATATCGCGCTTCACGGGCTTCCCGGCAGCGGAAACGCGGTAAAGGACAGACTTATAAAAAACGGCATCGCTTTTGAATACGAAATGCACGCAATGTCTATGCTGCTCCCGCGTGAACTGTTCGACACGCACCCGGAGTATTTCCGCCTTGACGAAGACGGAAACCGGAACGCCGACTACAACTGCTGTTCTTCCAACGAAGACGCCCTTGAAATAATATCCGAAAAAGCGGCTTTCATCGCAAAAACGCTGCCGCCGTCCGATCACAGATACAATCTGTGGCTCGATGACGTAAAGGACAAGTGCTGTCATTGCAAGGACTGCGAGCGTTTTTCGTCGTCCGACCAGGCTATGCGTATTTACAACGCCGTGCTTCGCGGGCTCAGAAGAGTTGATCCTCTTGCAACGGAATCGTACCTTGCCTACGTCGATACGACCGTCGTCCCCCAAAAGGTCGCACCCGATGACGGGATTTTCCTTGAATACGCACCGTTTGAACGCAATTTCCATATCCCTATGGAAAACGAGGTGAACGCTTCGTCGGCGAACGACGCAAAACGGCTCATTGAGTTTTTCGGCAGAGGAAAAGCAAAGGCGCTTGAATATTGGCTCGATAACTCGCTGTATTCGTCTTGGACGAAGCCGCCCAAAAAATTCGTACTCGACAAAGAGGTGGCGGAAAGAGACCTTGAGTTTTACGACAGACTCGGTTACACCACGGTCACGACGTTTGCCTGCTATCTCGGAAGCGATTACGAGGAATTATACGGTTTTCCCGACCTGAACGGTTATATCAAATATAAGGAGTAATAATTATGGAATTTGTACAATGTCTCAATCAGGATTGGCATATGCAGGGCTTTACCTCGGATGACAAGCACGAATTTATGTATTGGTCTTTCACCAACAGCGTCGTAAAGACCAACATAAACGGTACCGTTATCTGCCAGACCCACTGCTATGACCACGGTCATCTCGGCGGTATGGATTACCACGACGGCAAAATTTACATCAGCTTTATGGCTGATCCCTCCCCGTGGACTTATTGGGGTGACTGGTCTGCGTTCTACGTCTACGTTTACGACGCATTCGATCTCAAATTGCTTGAAAAGATCGAGATCCCCGAATGTAAACAGTATAAAAAAGAAAATATGGGCGGTTTCCGCGGTATTGACGGTATCGCCTTCGGCAAAGCACCCGGTACGAATGATATCAGAATGTTCGTGGCGGTCGCGGTCGAATCGGGAGCCGAATACGACAAACAGTTTATCCTTCAGCTCGGCGAAGACAACAAGGTCGAAAAGATACACAGCATAAAGACCGGAAACACCATCTTCGGCATACAGAACCTCGATTACGAAGAAGATACCGGCTGCTTCTGGATAACCACCTACGCCAAATCCCAGAAGACCGATCCGCAGGACACTCTTTTCTGCATCAATCCCGAACTTACCGAAGTCGTGGAATCCTTTGAATACACCACTCCTTACGGCTTCGAGTGTCTCGGCAACGGCGAATACTACTGTTCGCTCCAGGACGGCAAAAACGGCAGCCGTTCGGGCGTCGCTTATAAAGTAAACAAGGACTTCATCAGAAATACGAAGATCTTAAGCGATAAGATACTTAATCCTTATATCTATTCGCTGCTCGATAAAAAAGGCTGAACAAAATAACATAACGGTCAAAGGAAGCTCAAATCCTTTGACCGTTTTTTTACGCTTTTTATGCCTTTTTCTTTCTGCTTTTTATTGCGGTGCATATCCGGAATATCAGAAATATCGCCAATATGCCGGTCAGACATCCGAGTGAATCTATGCAGATGTCTTCAAGCTGAAACGCTCTTCCGTCCGTGAACGACTGATGTATCTCATCCGAAAGCGCGTAAGCGATACCGCCTCCGAGTACGCAAACCGAATACAGCATCTTCTTTTTGCGTTCCCCGGTGTGAAGAAGCACGATGAGAACGCCGAAAAATCCGATAGGGACGTATTCGATAAAATGTGCGGCTGTGCGTACAATGTTCTGAGCGCTTGAGATGGCTTCGATCTGTTCGGACTCAGAAAGGCTTTTGTAATCGGGGCGGAAAATACGCATAAGTATCACGATCACCTTGGCGGATTTGTTGTTGGATTCGTCGGCTGTCTGCGATGAGTTGTCGAAAATGAAAATCATATCGACGAGAATAAAAAGGATGGATATAACAGTCAATATGGTTTTTGCGTCAAATTTTATTCTGCATTTTTTATCCATACGCAATCATTCTTTCAGTTGAACGTGGTGAAGTAATAGCAGGGATGCAGATACCAGACTCCGTTGATGCAGACGGTCATATATTTTGCGCTGTGGGATTCGCTTTTTGTGTCGTCCCATATACTGTCGTAGCCGTATGTGTTGAGTTTTCCGTAGATAACGGCTATTTTTTCGATTGACGACGTATCAAATTCGTAGTCGAAAACGAAATAGTCGGAATAATCAATAAAATATTCCGCCATATCCTCCGTGATCGTGTCAAGTGTATATTCTTCGACGTTTTCAACGATGAATTCTATGGAGTAATGCTTGCCGAGATTGAGCTTGTGCGCGTCGTCGGCAGGCAGAAGGATATAGTCTTTCAGAAAAACGTCAAACGCCATACCCTCGGTAAGCTCGTACGACGCAGAGACCGCCTTGTCGTAGTCGTCCGCGAAAGCCGAACGGTACATCGCGGTATCGCACCCGTCAACGCCGTCTATCGCTTTCTGGATGGGAACGGCACGGTAGTCGGTTATCCTTTCCGCCGAATGCCCGCATCCCGAAAGGCAAATCAATAGAAGGGCGCATATCATCAGAAGCGAAATCCTACGCATCGTGATTCTCCTTGTTGAGACAAAGCTCGTCGTATTCCTCACGGGTGATGTTGACCTTGCGTTTCTTGGTAGCGGGGTCGAATTTGCCGACATATCCGCGGTCTTCCATCATATCTATCATTTTCTGCGCTCTCGAATATCCGACCGAGAGTTTTCGCTGCAGCAGGGAAGTCGCCATCGTTTCAAATTCTATCGCAATGGCAAGTGCGTCGAGGAACAGCGGATCTTCCGCGGAATCGCCGGAAGAAGCGGCGTCGGCGGTCTTCTTGCCGGGCTTTTCACCGCAGAGCTTGGCGTTTTCTTCGATGAGACGGATAACGTCTTCGCTGTAAGAGACCTGAGCGGCGCCCTTGACGAAAGCGCACACCGAAGCGACTTCGGATTTGCCGTCAACGAACGCGCCCTGAACACGCATTTTCTTTCTTTCCTTTACGGGAGCAAATATCATATCGCCGTTGCCGAGCAGGGATTCCGCACCGTTTTCATCAAGAATGATACGCGAATCTATCGACTGTGAAACGGTGAACGCGATACGCGACGGAATGTTCGCCTTGATAAGTCCCGTGATAACGTCGGCAGACGGACGCTGCGTACCGAGAATAAGGTATATTCCGGCAGCTCTTGCTTTCTGTGCAAGACGGCAGATCGAGTCTTCCACCGCGTCCTTGGCGGTTATCATAAGGTCGGCAAGCTCGTCTATGATAATAACGATGTTGGGCAGTTTTTCTCTTTCGGGATCTCCCTCGATCATCGTGTTGTATTCTTCGAGCTTACGCGCATTTCCTATCTGCTCCATAAGGGTGTAACGGCGTTCCATTTCGGTGACAGCCCAGTTGAGCGCGCCTGCCGCGGTGCGCGGCTCGTTGACTACGGGAATGAGCATATGAGGTATTCCGTTGTAGCAGGAAAGCTCGATCTTCTTGGGGTCTATGAATATGAACTTTACTTCGTCCGGCTTTGCGCGGTAGAGGAGCGATACGATTATCGAGTTGATGCAGACCGATTTGCCGGTACCCGTTGCGCCTGCGATAAGAAGATGCGGCATATCGGGGATATCGAAGTAAATGGGCTTGCCGCCTACGTCCACGCCGAGGCAGACGAGGAGCTTGGACGGATGATTGCGGTAATAATCGTTGTCAATAAGGTCGCGGAGCTTGACTATCGACGGAGTATCGTTAGGTATCTCAATGCCTATCGCGGCTTTGCCGGGAATGTTCGTTTCAACACGCACGCTGGTGGCGGCAAGACGCATACGGATATCGTTTGAAAGTCCTTCGACACGGCTGACTCTTACGCCTTCGTCGGGCTGGATCTCGTATCTCGTTACGGCAGGGCCGCGGCTCGTGGAAACGAGCGTTGCATTTACGCCGTAGGTGTGGAGAGTATCTATCAGCTTTTTGCCGGTCATTTCGGTATTCTGCGTGCTTCCGCGCAGATAATTGCTGCTGCCTTCGGAAAGCAGGGTGATGGGCGGGAACACATAAGGCGGTTCGGCAGGCTCGGCGGCAACTTCTTCGGTGCTTTCGATGATATCATCGGTCGTTTCTTCCGTCACGTCTGCGACTGACGGCGACTTTTCCACGTCCGTTTCGGCGGCAGTTTCAAAAACTGCGGCAGCATCGGATTTGTCTTCACCGATGATGGGAGCGTCTCCGTCGGCTTCTTTGAATACCGATTCGTAATCGTCTGCGGGAGAAGAAGCTGCTTCCTTTTTCTTTTTGAACGCCGTGTCTTTTTCGGTATCGGTTTTTGTTTCCGTTTCGTTATTGCCCTTGTTGGAATAATACGTTTCAACGGGTATGGACGACGTGACGTATTCTTTCTGCTCTTTCGGCTTTCTGATGTCGCTTCCGGCAGACTGCGGAATGTCGATATCGCTCATCGGATCGTTTTTCTCCACGTTGTAAACGACTTCCGGCTTTTTGGGCTTCGACGGCTTCTCGGCTTCTTCCGGTACGGTCTGTTTCTTTTCTTTTACTTTTTTGACCTCGTTTTCGGTCTTTACCGGCTCTCTTTCACGTCTTGTGGCGGAAGCGTTGCCGAACGCCGAAACAATGGCTTTGAATATGCGTACCGGCGTTGTGCCGATAAGGAAAATGAACGTGCAGACAAAGGAAACATAGCTGATTATGAGCGTGAGAACGGTATGGAGAAGACAGTAAATGCTTGTCCCAATAAGACCGCCGACTACTCCCGAGCCGACGCCTTTTTTACCGTTTACGAACAGATCCTTCACAAGCTCCGTGCTGAATTTCATAAGCGGCTCCGATGCGGTATGTATATGCAGTATCGTAAGCACGAAAATGAAATTCACGACGCAAAGAAAACATCTTCCCGAAACGGAGCCTTTTTCACGGTCGCGCTTCCAGAATATGGCGATAAGTATGAGATATACCGGTATCGCGTAAGCGCCGTAGCCGAAAAGACCGCCGAACACGGGACGCAGCGTTTTGCCGAGAAGCCCTGTATCCGACATCGTCATAAGAAGCAGCAGAAGCAGAGCGATAACGCCGAGAAGATACGGCATATAATTCATCGGCTTTTTTTCTTTCTGCACGCTTTCCGCGAGAGTGACCTGCTTTGCCGTCGATTTTTTGGCGGAAGATTTCGTCACGGTCTTGGTCGGAGTTTTTTTATTGGTCGTATTTTTAGTATTCCCCATTTTTATTCCTTTTCTGAATTTATATGATGATATCGCTTATTATCGCGGACGAGCCTATAATGACGCAGTACAGCGAAAACACCGAAATCTTTTTGTTCTTTGCTATGTATTCAAGAAGTCTTATCGCCAAAAGCCCCGAAAGTACGGCGGCAGCTACTCCGGCTATGACGGCGGGAATGCTACCTTCGGGGATGGGATTGTTTTTGAGTTCGGGCAGCTTGAGTATATTTGCGCCCGCTATCGCGGGAATGGACATAAGGAACGAAAGCTTTACGGCATCCTGTCTTCTGAAACCGAGGAAAAGGCTGCCGATGATTGTCGAGCCGGAACGCGAGATGCCCGGAAATACGCCGAAAAGCTGCACCAAACCGACAAAAAACGCATTTCTCGGTGTCGCTTTGCGAAGAACGATCTTTTCGTTCGTCAGCTTATCGGACACATAAAGCAGGAAACCGTTTATGACAAGCATTAGCCCCACGAGCCAACTTAACGACGAGAAGCTTTCGACTGTATCGGCGATAAAAGCGGCAAATAGAAGCGGGAGCGTGGCAACAAAAACGAGAATGAATATCCTTTCTCCGTATGTCAGACCTTCCGAAAGACGTTTTCCGCATATCTTTGACAAGAGAGTGAAAAAGCCTTTTATCATTTCCCATACGTCTTTATGAAACACCGCTATCACCGCGGCAAGAGTGCCGAGATGCAGCAGAACGGTGAAAGTGAAATAATTTGATTCCATATCAACGGCGCCGAAAAAGTTCTGAAACAGTGCAAGATGCCCTGACGACGAAACCGGAAGAAACTCCGTTATCCCCTGCACGACGCCGTATATAATACCTTCGATAATGCTCATCTGATATCATTCCTCCAAAAGAAACTTATCTATTATAAGCATATTTATATACATAATCTATTATAACAGTTTTTTGCAATATGTCAAGCATTTCCGAAAGAAATAAACAGGCTCTGCCGGTTAGCACAGGCAGAGTCTGTATATTTTTCGTGATCTTAAAACGCCCAAGTGCCGTTGCGGAAGATGGGGAACGCTTTTCCGTCTTTATATCCGTCGATCGACATATCGTCGGCGCCTACCATAAAGTCAACGTGGATAAGGGAATCGTTGAGACCTTCGGAAGCGAGTTCTTCTTTGGTTTTGTTTTCAAAACCTTCCACCGTGTCGGGATATCCTCTGCCGAACGCAAGGTGGCACGAAGCGTTCTCATCGAAAAGCGTTTCGTAAAAGAGGATGCCGGTATTGTTTACGCCGGAGTCCTTGGGAACGAGTGCGACTTCGCCGAGATACGGTGCGCCTTCGTCCATAGAAAGCATTTTGCCGAGCAGTTCGCCGTTCTTTTCGGCTTTCCAGCTTACGGCTTTGCCGTCCTTGAAGGTGAATTCGAAATTTTCAATGAGCGCGCCGTTGTAGGAAAGCGGCTTGGTCGAAACTATGCGGCCTTCGGCTCCGCCTTTTTTGGGAGCGGTGAATACTTCTTCGGTCGGCATATTCGGGTTGAATTCAACTCCGCCGAGCGTGGTATCGCTGCCTCCGCCCCATTTGGACGACGGCATAAGCCATACCTTGAAATCGGTGCCGTTGGAGGACGTGTAGTGCAGATAGTCAAAGTGCATTGAGGTGAGGAATTCTCTCTTCGATCTGAAAGCCTTGTTCCTGTCGCCCCATGCTTTTATCGCGTCGTTCGTCTCGTCAATGTAGCAGGTGGCAAAAATCGCGTTCCACAGCTTTGCCATCGCAACGGAAGTGCGTTCGCCGGGGAAGACCTTTTTTGCCCATTTTGCCGACGGTACGGCGGCGATAGTCCACTGGTACTTGTTATCCATCGCTTCGCGGTACGGTTTTATCTTGGGAAGCACGGCTTTGTTGGTCTTTGCGAGCTTTTCAAAATTTATTCCGTTGAGTCCGTCGGGATCGTCGGAAAGTATATGTATCCTTGCCGGCAGACGTTCGACCTGATATTTCCATTTTTCTTCTTTCCAGGCAGGGAATTCGCAGAGCTTTTTGAGCGACATTTTTTTGTAATGGAGCTTCGTTATGGGCTGATAATTCCAGTTCACCGTGACTTCGCTCGAGCCTGCTTTGTACGCTTCTTCGGTCAGCATCGTAATGAATTCATACTGATCGGCAGAGCCGTCTATGAAAACTTCCTGACCTTTCTGCACGTTTGCGCCGACCTTTACGATAAGCTCGGCATACTTTTTCAACATTTTTTTAGTCATTTGTATTACCTCCGACAAGATTCAAAAATTCTTCTTCGCTTATTATTTTTATTCCGAGTGAATGCGCCTTCGCAAACTTGCTGCCCGCGTTTTCGCCGCATACAAGCAGGGAAGTCTTGGACGAAACGCTCGACGCGGCTTTTCCGCCGTTTCTGAAAACGAGTTCTTCCGCTTCGTCGCGTCCGAGGGAAGAAAGCTTACCCGTTATAACGACGGTCATACCTTCAAACACGCTGCCGATCCTGTCGTCCGGCTCGGTCATATTGACACCGCTTCCGGCAAGACGTTCGACAAGACGCACGTTCTGCTCCGACGCGAAATAGCTTGCGACGTTTTCAGCGGTAACGGGGCCTATGTCGCCGAGCGACGCAAGGTCTTCCGCCGAAGCCGACATAAGGGAAGCCATCGTTTTGTAATGCTTTGCAAGCGTTTTTGCCGCCTTTTCGCCTACCTGCGGGATGCCGAGAGAGCAGATCACTCTGGAAAGCGGCTGCTTTTTCGATTCCTCCGCGGACTTCAAGATGTTGGAAGCCGAAATGCTTCCGAGTCCCGGTATCGAGGAGACTTTTTCTTTGTCAAGCGTATATATATCTGCGGCAGAAGTAAGCAGCCCTTCGTTTATCAGCGTTTCGATAACGCTTTCGCCGAGAGTGCGGATATCCATACATTCCTTTGACGCAAAATGCGCGATACTGCGGTGAAGCTGCGCCGGACACGACGAATTTATGCACACTACCGCGGCGTCGCCGTCTTCGCGGACGACCTTGCTCCCGCAGGACGGACAAAATTCCGGCATACTGTAAGGCACCGAATCAGCCGGGCGCTTCGTGATATCCACGGAAACGATCTCCGGGATGATGTCGCCTGCCTTGCGGAGCAGTACGGTATCGCCGATACGGATATCCTTCTGGGTGATATAATTGATGTTATGGAGCGTGGAAGCCGAGACCGTGGAGCCTGCGATACTCACCGGCTCAAGAATGGCTTTCGGCGTCAGTACGCCGGTGCGCCCTACCTGTATCACGATATCGGTCAGCTTCGTATAGACGCTTTCGGGCGGGTACTTGTACGCGACAGCCCATCTGGGGACCGCGCCGACGAAACCAAGCTCCTCACGGTGCGAAAGATCGTTCAGTTTGATCACCGCGCCGTCGATGCCGAACGGGAGAGACGGGCGTTTTTCGCCGATATCTTCTATCTTGGTTATTATTTCGTCGGAACTGCGGCACACCGCAAAGTCCGGCGACACGGTGAAGCCGAGACGGCGCATATAATCAAGACATTCGGAGTGCTTCTCCGGCAGAGGCGTATCGCAGAGCTGGACGTTGAAAACGAAAATTTCAAGATGCCTTTCGGCGCATATTTTCGAGTCGAGCTGACGGAGCGAGCCTGCGGCGGCGTTCCGCGGATTGGCGAACAGCGGCTGCCCCATATTCTCGCGCTTTCTGTTGAGACGTTCAAAGGCGCTGCGCGGCATATATACTTCGCCTCTGACGATGAGGTGCGGCAGTTTTTCGTTAAGTACGAGCGGGATCGAGCGCACCGTTTTGAGGTTTTCGGTAACGTCTTCGCCCACAAGCCCGTCGCCTCGCGTCGCACCGCGGACGAAAACGCCGTCAACGTATTCGAGAGCGACCGAAAGCCCGTCTATTTTATATTCGACGACGAAATCATCGTCCGTATACTGTTCGTTCATAGACGTTTTGAACGCCTTTACGCCGTCGTAATCGAACACGTCGGTAAGGCTGCCGAGCCGCACGGGATGGCTGACTTTTTCAAACCTTTCCGCAACGTGACCGCCGACGCGCTTTGTTGGCGACGACGGGGAAGCGTAGTCGGGGTACTGTTCCTCGAGCTTCTTCAGCTGATCGAACATCATATCGTATTCGTAGTCGCTGATCTCGGGCGAATCCTCGTCGTAGTATTTTTTTGAATGATACACGATCTGTTCTTCAAGAGAACGCATCAATTTTTCGGTTTCGTTCATTCAGATTATCTCCGCTTCTATTCCTACCCAATCGTTTTCCTGTTTTATTTCAAGCACCCTGAATCCGTTGTCTGCAAGCGCGTTTGTCACCTGGTCGCAGCGCGGTGCGATGATGCCGCTGAGTATAAGGACTGCGTTTTCTTTCATCATCTTTTTGAAGATCGGAAGCATCAGCACAAGCACGTCCGCAACGATGTTGGAAACTATGATATCGTATCTGTATCTGCTTATCGTTTCAACGAGCTTTTCGTCTTCGAGTATGTTTCCGAGATACGCTTCAAGCGCGCCGTCGGGGATGTGGTTGATGACGGCGTTCTTCTTGGTTATTTCTACCGCGTTTTCTTCTATGTCAACGCCGACGCACTTCGACGCTCCGAGCAGACACGCGCCGATGCCGAGTATGCCGCTTCCGCAGCCCATATCGAGAACGCAGGCGTTTTCGAGCGTCTGACGTTCGAGGATCTCAAGGCAGAGCTTGGTCGTTTCGTGACGTCCCGAGCCGAACGACGATTCCGGGTCGATCTCCAGCACTTTTCTGTCACCGGCTTCGCAGTCCTCCCACGACGGTTTTATCATAAACTTTTCGCCGATGGCGGTCGGGTGGAAAAACTCCTTCCAGTTGTTTTCCCAGTCCTTGTCGTCGCTTTCGGAATATTCGACCGTAATGTCGCCGCAGTTTTCGTCTGCTTTCATTTTTTTGACGGATTCAAGCAGGAACGCTTTTCGCGCTTCTCCCTGTTCGTTTTGGGTGAGATAGACCGTGACGGTCACGACGTCGGTATTTTCGGGGATAAGGTCGCTTTCGTAGTAGTCGAACGGCACCGACTTTTCCTCGACTATTTCAAGAAAATCCTTGGGATCGTCTATCGAAAACGATGTTATCCCGTTCACGATGAGTTCACCGGCAAGGAATTCGGAACCGAAGGTGTTGGTTTTAATTATTATTTCGTTGAATTTCATAAGTTATTCCTTTACGTTCTTTCTTTTGCTGTAGATGCGGATAAACGGCTTTTCAAGGAAACGCTTGCAGCGGAAAAAGAGCGTTTTCTTGTCTTTGATCGGTTTGACAAGGTAACATTCGATGCCGGCTCTGTGAGCCGCAACGCAGTCAGTGAATATCTGATCGCCGATAAGGAGCATTTCGCTTTTCTTGAGCTTCATATACTCGATACATTTGAGTACGCCCTTCGGCGACGGCTTTGAAGCGTTCGTGACGCAGAAAAATCCAAGCTCCTCGTTGAAAATATCCGTTCTCGCATTCTTGTTGTTGGAAACGAAAGCGATCTGGAAGCCCTTTGCGATAAGCGAGGAAAAATACGCCTTTACTTCGTCGGTAGGCTTTGCGACCTCGTACGGGGCGACCGTGTTGTCGATGTCGAAAACAAGCCCGCGTTTTCCCGATACGAGTAATGAATCGGCGCTTATTTCGTATATGTTGTTGAATATGCACTCCGGCACGAAAATTTTTCTGATATTCACAAAATTCACCCTGAAATCAAAATTAGGCATTTTTACACAATCATAATTATAATATAGTTTTTTTCTCATTTTGTCAAGCGAAAATTGAATAAGTCGGTTTAATTTTATGCTTTGAAAAAATTTGAAAGTTTTTTCTTGAATTATTCATTTTATGCTTGAAATTGCCAAAGCGGTTGTGATATAATAACAAAAAATGCGAAAGGAGCGCCGTGCTTATGACCAGTATCCGGAAAGAAGAGATCTACCGCGAATATTACGACAAGATATTCGGCTATGTGCTTTTCAGAATCAACGACAGAAATGCGACCGAAGATATCGTGTCGGACGTTTTTCTCAAGGTATATGAGAATATCGACTCATTCGACGAAACGAAAGCCTCACTTTCCACCTGGATATACAGCATAACCCAGAACACGCTCAAGGATCATTACCGCACCTTTAAGACCTTTGACGAGATCCCCGAAACGCAGGAGGACGGTACTTCGATCGAAGACGAGCTTTGCAACGCCGAAACGCTGCAGGCTCTTGCCGATGCGCTCAAAACGCTTGCCGAACGTGAACGCAGCATCATTATTTTGCACTATTATTACGGAAAATCTTTCCGGGAGATTTCCGACAAGCTCGGTATATCATATACATACGTCAAGGTGCTGAAAGCGAAAGCGCTGAACATTTTGAAGGAATATTTGGTAAAATCGAAAAAATTATAATTTATTTTCAAAAAACTGTTTACTTTTTTCGGACTCGTTCGTATAAACCGGATGAAAGGAAGTATGCTGATGGAGAAAAAACTTAAAAAGCTGTTTGATTATCAAAGGTTCGAGAAGAACCCCGATCTCGAAAAGCTCATACGCGAAGCGTCGCCGGAAAAGGTTATGCTTTCCGATGATGACGTTGACGGGCTGAATGCCGCAGGTCTTTCAACGCAGACAAACCTCGATGCCTTACGGACATACGAAGGCTCGAGCAATCTGAAAAAATTTATGAGCCTCGGCATCAACGAGGGGATGAATACCGACATCACGTCAAGTCAAAAGAAATTGTGATACGAATATCAGGCACTTTGCAAAAAGAAAGAACAGACTGACAAATCAAGTCCGTCTGTTCTTTTGTTTTCAGGTGATATGTTTGTCTTTTGATTTTATTTGTGAAAATATTTGAAATTTCCGAAAAAACGTATTGACATACGGACGATAAAGTGATATCATAACGGAAACTTGAAAATATGTCTTTAAAACAATACAGAGAGATTGTTAAGGCTGAAATATTGACCGTACGGTTTTGCCGTGCCCTTATGCTTTTATGCCCTGTCGCTCTGTGACGGGGCTTTATTTTTTACGGAGGTGAAACGAAT
Source organism: Eubacteriales bacterium (assembly GCA_045643125.1). GTDB lineage: Bacteria > Bacillota > Clostridia > Oscillospirales > CAG-382 > UBA1206. The sequence continues at coordinate 11,827 of JAZUKE010000119.1, read as the reverse complement.
GAAATCAAAAATCATTTACGCGGGATTCGACAATGCACCGATCTTTTCTGATTCTTTCGCGGACGCTTCGGCATTTTCTTTTGATTTTCTCCCCGATGGTGAATATACCGTTTTTCCCGGCTTTTGCGATGTGCACGTGCATTTTCGTGAGCCGGGGTTTTCATATAAAGAGACGATAAAAAGCGGATCACTCGCATCTGCCCACGGCGGTTATACGTCGGTCTGCACGATGCCGAACCTCGATCCAGTCCCCGACAATGCGGAGAATATGAAGAAACAGACGGATATCATCGCATCCGACAGCGCGATCAATATTTACCCTTACGCTTCGATAACGGCAGGCGAAAAGGGCAGCACGCTTTCGGATATGGAAGCGCTGTCTCAAAGCTGCGTCGCTTTTTCCGACGACGGGCGCGGCGTTCAGTCGGAAGAGGTAATGAAAGAAGCGATGCTGAAAGCAAAATCGCTCGGAAAAATGATCGTCGCCCACTGTGAAGACAACTCCTTGAAGAAAAACGGTTACATCCACGACGGCGCTTACGCAAAGGAACATCATCACGACGGAATATCCGGCGAAAGCGAATGGAGACCGATAGAGCGTGATATAAAACTTGCAAAGGAAACAGGCTGCGCCTATCACGTCTGCCATATTTCGTGCAGGGAAAGCGTAGACCTGATACGGGAAGCGAAGAAAGACGGCGTCGATATCACCTGCGAAACGGCTCCGCACTATCTTGTGCTGGATGAATCCGATTTGCGGGAAGACGGCAGATTCAAAATGAATCCGCCGCTTCGCACGAAAGAAGACAGAAAAGCCCTCATAGAGGGGATATGCGACGGAACGATTGATATGATCGCAACGGATCACGCGCCGCACGCATTTTATGAAAAGAACAAAGGCTTGAAGGACAGCGCATTCGGCATCACGGGAATCGAAACGGCGTTCCCGGTGCTTTATACGAGAATCGTAAAAGAAGGCATCATATCGCTTGAAAAGCTCATCGACCTGATCTCGGTCAATCCGAGAAGCAGGTTCCGCATCCCGTCGGAATCTTCGTTTTCCGTTTGGGATCTGAATAAAGAGATGACCGTAAACGACGGCTTCTTCCTCTCGATGGGGAAGTCCACACCGTTTTCGGGGATGACGCTTTGCGGCGAATGTCTGTTGACTGTGCTTAACGGAAAAATAATTTATCGTAAATAAATATTTTCGGAGGTAATGAATATGGCAAAAAGAACGGATATCAAAAAGGTATTGATAATAGGCTCGGGGCCGATCGTCATCGGTCAGGCTGCCGAATTCGACTACGCCGGAACGCAGGCGTGCCTTGCGCTCAAAGAAGAAGGCTACGAGGTCGTTTTGTGCAATTCCAACCCCGCAACGATTATGACGGACACGGCGATAGCGGATAAGGTTTATATGGAGCCTTTGACTCTTGAATATATCGCAAAGATACTTCGCTACGAGCGTCCCGACGCGATCGTTCCCGGCATCGGCGGTCAGACGGGGCTGAATCTTGCAATGCAGCTTGAAAAGAAAGGAGTTCTGAAAGAGTGGGGAGTGGAATTGCTCGGGACGAGCAGCCGCAGCATCGAACGTGCGGAAGACAGAGAGCTTTTCAAAGTGCTTTGTGAATCCATCGGCGAGCCTACCATTCCCTCCGAGATAACGTACAGCATCGACGAAGCAAAGATCGCCGCGCAAAAGATCGGTTACCCGGTAGTTCTGCGTCCCGCGTTCACTCTCGGCGGCACCGGCGGCGGTTTTGCCAACGACGAGGCGGAGCTTGTTGAGATAGGGCTGAACGCTTTTAAGCTCTCTCCCGTTCATCAGGTGCTTATCGAAAAAAGCGTCAAGGGATACAAGGAGATCGAATTTGAGGTGATGCGCGATTCCTCCGACAAAGCAATAACGATATGCGGTATGGAAAACATCGATCCCGTCGGTGTCCATACGGGAGACTCGCTTGTCGTTGCCCCGATTATGACTCTTAACGATCACGACCTTAAGATGCTGAACGACAGCGCGATAAAGATAATAAAAGAGCTGAAAATAGAGGGCGGCTGCAACGTACAGTTCGCGCTCGATCCCGATTCGAGCAAATATTTCCTCATCGAGGTAAACCCGCGCGTTTCGCGTTCTTCCGCGCTTGCGTCCAAAGCGAGCGGATATCCGATTGCAAGAGTAACGGCGAAAATCGCCGTCGGAATGGAACTGAAAGACATTCAGATCGCCAATACGAACGCTTCCTTTGAGCCGAAACTCGATTACGTCGTCGCAAAACTTCCGCGATTCCCGTTCGACAAATTCAGCCAGGCAGCCAATACGCTCGGCACGCAGATGAAAGCGACGGGCGAGGTTATGGGCATCGGCTCGACACTTGAGGAGTGTCTGCTGAAAAGCGTCCGTTCTCTCGAGACCGGAGCCTGCCACTTCCGTCTTGCCAAGTTCGACAAAAAGACGGACGAGGAGCTTCTGGAATATATCCGCGTTTTCAGGGACGACAATATATTCGCAATGGCTGAACTGTTGAGACGCGGCACGACGGTCGAAACTCTTCACGAGATCACCCGTATCACCTCGTTTTTCATTGAAGCCCTCGAAAGGATCGTAAGGCTTGAAAAAATCGTAAAAGAAAACGAATGGAGCCTGCCGATACTCAGAAAAGCAAAGGAAATGGGCTTTTCCGATAAATACATCGCGTATCTCTGGAACACGGACGAAAAAGACGTGTATCTTTTCAGAAAAGAAAAAGGCGTAAAGCCGGTATACAGAATGGTCGATACCTGCCATACGGGCGCTTATATACCGTATTTCTATTCGTCTTACCGCGGAAAGAACGATTCGGTCATCACCGATAAAAAGAAGATAATCGTACTCGGCGCAGGTCCCATCCGTATAGGTCAGGGCGTGGAATTTGACTATTCCACCGTGCACGCCGTAACGACGATCAAAAATTCCGGCTATGAAGCCATCATCATCAACAACAACCCCGAAACCGTTTCAACCGACTATACCTGCTCGGATAAACTTTATTTTGAGCCGCTCACGACCGAAGACGTAATGAATATCATCGACTACGAGAATCCGGAAGGCGTTATCGCGTCTCTCGGCGGTCAGACGGCGATAAACCTTGCCGAGCCGCTTATGGAACGCGGTGTAAAGATCATCGGAACGGACTGCATGGCGATAGAACGCGCCGAAAACCGCGACAGCTTTGAAAAAGTGCTGAAATCGCTCAATATCCCTCAGCCCAAGGGAAAAGCTGTCACCAATATAGACGCCGGCGTGAAAGCCGCGGAAGAGATCGGGTACCCCGTACTTGTACGTCCGTCGTTCGTACTCGGCGGCAGAGCTATGCAGATCGTCGCCGATGAAGCGCAGCTCAGACAATATCTGAAAACCGCAGTCGAGATCGACGAGGACAAGCCGGTGCTTGTTGATAAATACATTTCCGGCAAGGAAGTCGAGGTCGATGCGATCTGCGACGGCAGAAACGTCTTTGTTCCCGGAATTATGGAGCTTGTCGAAAGAACGGGCATACATTCGGGAGACAGCATCAGCGTATATCCGACGTTCAGCATCTCCGACAAGGTAAAGGGCGTCATTCTGCAATACGCCAAAAAGCTCGGTCTCGGAATAGGCATAATCGGTCTTTACAACATTCAGTTTATCGTTGATAAGGACGATAACGTGTTCATCATCGAAGTCAATCCGCGTTCGTCCCGTACCGTACCGTTCCTGTCAAAAGCGACCGGGTACAGTCTTGCCGATATAGCGACGGAGGTCATACTCGGAAAGAGTCTGAAAGAACAGGGGATATTCGACATTTATCCCGAAGAAAAAAAGCGCTTCTACGTCAAGGTGCCGGTGTTCTCGTTCAATAAAATAAAAGGACTCGACGCATATCTTTCACCCGAAATGAAATCCACCGGCGAAGCGATCGGATATGACGACAAGCTCAACCGTGCGCTTTACAAAGCACTGCAGGCATCGGGAATGAAGGTGCAGAATTACGGCACGGTCTTTGCCACCATCGCCGACTGCGACAAGGACGAGGCGCTGCCGCTGATACGCCGTTTCTACAACCTCGGCTTCAATATCGAAGCCACGGCAGGCACCGCGGCGTTTCTGAAAGAAAACGGCATCAAAACACGTATTCTCAAAAAAATCGGCGAAGACAACGACGAGATCCCCGATGCACTGCGCCAGGGACATATCGCCTATGTCATCAATACCCGCGACATCAGTTCTTCCGACACGCTCTCGGACGGTCACAGCATCCGCCGTATCGCCACCGAAAACAACGTGACCATATTCACCGCGCTTGACACCGTAAGGGTATTGCTTGACGTGCTTGAGGAAACGACGCTTACCATCTCGACGATCGACGCGTAAAAAGGATCTTCCGATATGATGAAACAGGGCTTATACGAAATAATTGAAAACACTTCCGTTTCTCCTTCCGTTTACCGTATGATATTGAAGGGCGATACCTCCGCGTTCTCCGCACCGGGGCAGTTCGTCAACATAAAAATCGAAGGCAAATTTTTAAGAAGACCGATCTCGGTGTGCGATTACGACGGCGAAACTATCACGCTGATCTATAAGGTCGTCGGCTCCGGTACGGAGATACTTTCGGAGCTGCCGGTAGGAGCAAAGCTCGACCTTCTGACGGGGCTGGGCAACGGATATGACACGGAAAAATGCGGCAGTCGTCCTCTGCTTATCGGAGGCGGCGTCGGCATACCGCCACTGTATAATCTGTGCAGAAAACTCATCTCTCTCGGCAAAAAGCCTACCGTGATACTCGGCTTCAACAAAGCGGAAGAGATATTCTATGAAGAGAAGTTCGCGTCTCTCGGTGCGGATACCATAGTCACCACCGTTGACGGCAGTTTTGGGATCAAAGGCTTCGTGACCGATGCGATGAAGAACGTCGATTACGACTACTTTTACACCTGCGGACCGGAGCCTATGTTCAGAGCCATCGAAAGGGAAGCGAAAACTTCGGGACAGTTCAGCTTTGAAGAACGTATGGGATGCGGTTTCGGCGCGTGTATGGGATGCAGCTGCAAAACGAAGTACGGCGCAAAACGCATCTGCAAGGACGGACCGATGCTTTGCAGGGAGGAAATAATATGGTGAACACAAAGGTAAAACTCTGTTCCGTGGAGCTTGACAACCCCGTTATCCCGGCAAGCGGCACTTTCGGGTACGGATACGAATTTGCGGAGCTGTATGATATAAACATACTCGGCTCGCTGTCTTTCAAAGGGACGACGCTTGACGAAAGATTCGGGAATCCCACACCGAGGATAGCCGAAACGGTTTCGGGGATGCTCAACTGCGTGGGACTTCAGAATCCGGGTGCGCGAAAGGTGCTGACCGAAGAGATACCGAAACTGAAAGCGTGCTTCAGAAAGCCGATAATGGCAAACGTCAGCGGCTTTTCAACCGACGAATACGCCGAAGCGTGCGCGATACTCGACAGCGAGGAACAGATAGGATGGTTCGAGATCAACATCTCCTGCCCCAATGTGAAAGGCGGCGGGCTTGCGTTCGGTACCGATCCGAAAAACGCCGTCCAAGTCGTAGACAGAGTAAAAAGAGTAACAAAAAAGCCGATCATAGTCAAACTGTCGCCCAACGTCACCGATATAACCGAGATCGCCAGAGCCGTAGAGTCTGCCGGTGCCGACGGCGTGAGCCTTATAAATACGCTGCTTGGTATGAAGATCGACTTGAAAAAGAGAAAGCCTGTGCTTTCAAACAAAATGGGCGGCTTTTCTGGGAGCGCCGTTATGCCGGTGGCTGTCAGAATGGTCTATCAGGTATACGAGGCGGTAAAGATCCCTATCGTAGGTCTCGGCGGCATCACGACAGCCGAAGACGTTATCGAAATGATGCTTGCTGGCGCGACTGCGGTCGAGGTGGGGACCGCCAATCTTGTCGAGCCGTTTGCCTGCAAAAAAATAATCGACTCTCTGCCGGAGGTAATGGAAAAATACGGCATTGAATCACTTGAAGAAATCATAGGAGGCGCACATAATGGGTAAGGATGTAATTATTGCCTGCGATTTTGCAAGCAGGGAAAAAACGTTTGAATTTCTTGACAAATTCAAGGAAATAAAGCCTTTTGTAAAGATCGGGATGGAACTGTTTTACGCGGAAGGCCCCGATATCGTCCGTGAAATAAAAAAGCGCGGGCACAAAATTTTCCTCGATCTCAAGCTTCACGATATACCGAATACCGTCAAAAAATCAATGGCTGTCCTGTCGCGTCTCGACGTGGATATGACCAATCTGCACGCTTCCGGGACTATACCGATGATGCGCTCGGCGATCGAAGGACTGACACGTCCGGACGGCACGAGACCGATACTGATAGCGGTGACACAGCTCACCTCGACCGACAGCGAGCATCTGAAAAACGATCTGCTCATCAATGAACCGATGGACGAAGTGGTTATGCACTATGCAAACAACGCGAAAATATCGGGGCTTGACGGCGTCGTATGTTCACCGCTTGAAGCCGAAAAGGTGCATAGCGTATGCGGCAGAGATTTTCTGACGATAACTCCGGGCGTCCGTTTTGCCGACGGCGACAAAGGCGACCAGAAGCGCGTTATGACACCCGCCGAAGCGAAAAGGATAGGCAGCGATTATATCGTCGTGGGCAGACCGATCACCGAAGCCGATGATCCGGTCGCGGCGTATGAAAAATGTGTGACGGAATTTGTGGGGTAATGAAAATGGAAGAATATAAGTATGAATTCATAAAATTTCTCGAAAGTGCGGGTGTTCTTAAATTCGGTGATTTCACCGCAAAAAGCGGGAGAAAAATACCGTATTTCATCAATGCCGGCGACATTAAGACCGGCGAACAGATAAGAAAACTCGGCGAATTTTACGCCAAAGCGTATTTTGAAAAAATCGGCAGCAAAAAAGCCGTTCTTTACGGTCCCGCCTACAAAGGCATCCCCATCGCCGTATCGGTTTCCGTGGCTCTTTCGGAACACGGTCTGGACGTTCCGTTCTTTTTCAACCGCAAGGAAGAAAAAGACCACGGTGAAGGCGGCGTTTTTGTCGGCTATAAGCCGCTTCCGGGGGACGACGTTGTGATCGTCGAGGACGTTATCACCGCGGGTACCGCGATAAGGGAAAGTATGTCGGTGCTTTCGTCGCTTGAGGGCATAAACGTCAAAGCCGTGTTCGTTATGGTAGACCGCAAGGAAAAAGGAAAAACGGAAAAGTCCGCAATGTCGGAGATCAGCGATGAATTCGGCTTCCCGGTCTATTCGGTAGTGGACGTTTACGATATCATCGAATACCTCGAAAACGATCCTGAAAACCGCGAGAACGTCGAAAGGATCAAAAACTATCTGACGATAAACGGCGCAAAGGAATAGAAAATGAGAAATTTACTTGAAATATCCGATCTTTCGATAAAAGAGATCGACGATCTTTTGCTTACTGCGGATAAGATCATCGAACACCCGGAAGAATACGCCCGTAAATGTTCCGGCAAAAAGCTCGCCACGCTGTTTTACGAGCCATCTACAAGGACACGTCTCAGCTTTGAAGCGGCGATGTACGAGCTTGGCGGCAACGTGATAGGCTTTTCCGAACCGCAAAGCTCCTCTGCTTCAAAGGGCGAAAGCGTTGCCGACACCATTCGCGTCGTCAACTGTTACGCGGATATCATCGTTATGCGCCACCCGAAAGAGGGCGCTCCGGTCGTTGCGGCAAAGTATTCCGACGTCCCGATAATCAACGCGGGCGACGGCGGTCATCATCATCCGACGCAGACGCTTGCGGACCTGCTCACGATACACCGCGAAAAGGGAAGCTTTGAAAACCTTACCGTGGGTATATGCGGCGACCTCAAATACGGCAGGACGGTACATTCTCTGATAACCGCTCTTAAACGGTATGACGGCGTCCGTTTCGTGCTGATATCTCCCGATGAACTGAAACTGCCCGAATACGCAAAGCAGACGCTCTTAAAGGACGATATAGAATTCACCGAAACGCCCGACCTTGAAAAAGTGATGCCGGACCTTGACGTTCTGTATATGACGCGTATACAGCAGGAGCGTTTTTCGGATGCCGCCGAATACGAAAGACTGAAAAACAGTTATATCCTTACAAACGAAAAACTTATTTCCGCAAAAAAGGATATGATAATCCTTCATCCGCTGCCGCGTGTCAACGAAATAAGCGTGCAGGTCGATAACGACAAAAGAGCCTGCTATTTCAAGCAGGTCAAAAACGGCAAGATTATGCGAATGGCGCTGATACTCAAGCTTCTCGGACTTGACGGAGAATTGGAAGAGGGAGAAAAAGGATATACCAAAACCGTTCACGGCAAATGCAAATGCACGAATCCGCGCTGCATTTCACAGATCGAGCAGGAGCTTGAGCCGCTGTTCACCGTCTCCGACGACGAAAAGCCGGTCTGCCGCTGTCTGTACTGCGAAGCGGAAGCCGATATTTCTTTGCTTTAATGCTTGACAAACGGACGCACGGTTGTTATAATTTAAGCGTCCAAATGGTCACATAACATTTACGGACGGGAGGAATGAATTATGAGTACAAGAGAAGAGATCATAAACAGCTTTTACAGCCAGATCGACGAAGACGGACGCCTTTCGCAATCGCGGCAAGGACAGCTCGAGTATTTCACAACGATGAACTATATCCATCGCTATGCGTCCCAAGATTCAAAGATCCTTGAAGTAGGTGCGGGGACCGGCAGATATTCCGTCGCTCTTGCAAAAGAGGGAATGGACGTGACCGCCGTGGAGCTTGTTGAAAGCAACCTTGCCGTTCTGAAAGAAAACAGCAAAGGCATCGGCAATATCCGCTCCTGTCAGGGCGACGCCGCCGACCTCAGCCGCTTTGATGATGATACGTTTGATATAACGCTGCTTCTCGGGCCGATGTATCATCTGTATGATGCGGACGAAATAAACCGTGCGATCGACGAAGCGATCCGCGTCACCAAGCCGGGCGGCGTGATGATGTTTGCCTTTATTTCTGTTTTTGCGATTATGTACGCCAACTATTTTTACGGCAACTGGTCGTTCGGGCAGAAAGAGAATTTCACGGACGATTATCGGGTAAAGCATTTCAAGGAGCAGCTCTTTACCGGCTACGACGTGACGGAATTTGAAGGGCTTTTTGAGGACAAACCCGTCGAATGGATCACGACGACCGGCGTGGACGGTTTGCTCGAACCGATCGAAAAACGTTCTGACTTTTCCATTGCGGATGAGGATTTCGGCGCATTCGCAAAGTGGTATCTTACGTTTTCCGAAAAGCGCGAACTGCTCGGAAACACAAATCACCTTTTGTATATCTGCCGCAAAAAATAACGAAGCAAACTAAAAAATCATCACCCGATTTGATTCGTCAAACCGGGTGATTTTTACTTATTATTTTTTCTTTTCTTCGGTTTTACCGAGCAGTATCAGTACCGGTATGAAGGTGACGACCGGGAGCAGGAAGCCGACAAGCTGATGCTCGGACTGAACGAGGGTGTTATATACCGAGTGGTATATCATCGCCACAGCCAGAAGAGCAGTCGTACCGGTGTAGAAAAGCTTGCGCCTTGTGTGTACGAACTCTCTGCCGTACCCGACGGCGAGGGTGCAGACACCGTGCATCATTCCGGCACCGAAGCCTCTGATGAGGGCGTTCGTCACCGAAACGTAGGACGCCGCACCGCCGAGGATGAATGCGTTTTCAAGCACCGCGAAGCCGACACCGATAAGGATGGAACATTCGAGCAGGGTACGCTTCTTCGGTTTGAACATAAACGCATAAATGAGGATCGGCAGCGCCTTGAACACTTCCTCAAAAAGCGGGGTGAAGTTGGAGGTGTAATACTGCCTGTCGAACGGCAGCAAATTCATAATGTATGCGCTGAACTCACCGCAGAACAGGCACACCACCGTGCCGAGGAACAGGAAGGTGAGCAGCGTTCTTGCCTTGCCTTTGCAGACGAACAAGGTCATAAGCAAGGGAGCCGCGAAGGAAATAAACAGAATTAAATTCAGATTCCCCATTCTTTCGCCCCCTTTATCGCGCACAGCGACAGACCGAGAACCGACAGCGACATTGCAACTGAGAGAATACCGCTGACGATGCTTCCCGCAGATGCCGAGAATATCACATACGCCGCCGTTACTGAGTAGAACACAAGAGAAGCGATGTTGCACGGCTTTGTTGCCCGCAAGAATTCAAACGGGTCCATCGGAAGCAGAATGTGCTTGAGATTGAAATAGGATGCGGGCAGCGCCGGAATGAGCATCACAATCCACATAACGGCGCAGAACATATCCCTGTCTTTCCAGCTGAGGAACGCCGTCACGGCGATGATCGCCATAATTACGGGAGCGATCACGGAAACCGAACGTGCTTTACCCGAGCCTTTGCCGTCGTCCACTATCTTGTCCAGCGTACCGAAGTTGGCGGAAAGCAGGAAGGAGTTGCAGCCGAAAATGCCGGACATTCCGATGCTGACCGTTTCCGTCACGTTGCACCATATATTGACTACATAGGAGAGCTGCTGTATCGCAAAGCATCCCGCCGCACAGACGAGGATCTGCAGATACAATGGATTTTTCTTTTTGAAGAGCTTGAAAGCACCGAATCCGAACGCGAACGCCGCGATCAGAAACGATATAAGCCCGAAAATTATATTCTGCATAGTGTTCTCCGCTTTATTTAGAGTTGAGAGTTTTGGCGGTTGCGGCAAGGATTATTTTGATTCCTTCGCAATCGGATTTTATTGAACGATATTCCTGCTTTGTCGGATATTCCGACAATTTACATCCCGTGCAGTATATCACAATAAGTTCCGTTTGTAAAGACAATTTTTTTCAAAAAAACTTTTTGTTTTGAACATTTGCCGCAATAAATTACACAAAAAAACGCATCGTCATATCGTTCATTTTTTAGGTTCATTGCGAAGTCCGAATTTATTGTTTATGCTGTTCCTTTTCTCTTGCAATTACCGCCCCATCCCCAAGTCCGGGATCAGTGTGACCGCTTTTTCTTGGAGGCACGCTCTTTGATGTTGCCTCTGACGGTATACATCTCTTTGCGATCCGGCACTTTGGGTATCAAAAGATTGATGTTTTCCAATGCTCCGAATCCGTCAAGTACACGGATCAGATTTGATATTCTGGCATCGGTCCCGCTTTCAATGCGTACTATAGTTGAAGAAGAAACGCCGCATTTTATTGCAAAATCGTTTTGAGACAGATTCATTTCTATCCTTTTTTTGCGGATTTGGTTTCCTAAGTCGATCAGTATTTCCTTTTCAAATGAATTGTCGGGAATCATAAACTCTCTCCTTTATTATAATTTTTCGTACTTTGTATCATCATTATATAGTATTGTTTGCATTTTGTCAAGAGTGATGAATTATATTGTTGTATGACAAAAAACAAGAGGCGTGATCATTACGAAAACGCCTCTTTTTGTGTTGTTTGAACAATACATACTGCACATTTATGTGCAATATCTACGAAATATTACTTCTCGAAAGCTTCCTGAACTGCAACAGCGCAGGCGACGGTCATACCGACCATCGGGTTGTTGCCCACGAATTATATTCCGTAACAAACACGTCACAACGCCTCACGAATTGTCACGAAGTAATGTAAGAAAAATGAGACTATGCAGTCTCAGAATCTCGCGGTAATTGGTCATGGTCATGACCTCCTTATGTTGTATTCACGCTTTCGCGTGTAACAACATTTTACCGCCTATATTCAAACTGTTCAACCTCGCCGACGCCACTGTTCAGTTTCA
>JAZUKE010000118.1:0-6326 GCA_045643125.1 Eubacteriales bacterium | reverse complement strand
CTCTGCACTAATTATGATTGAACCGCCGTGTACCGAACGGTACGCACGGTGGTGTGAGAGGTCGGTCACTCAACTAATGGGTGACATCCTACTCGATTTCTATTTCAATTCAAGCGTTACGACGTCGGCATCAATGAGCTTTTTATATTCCCATTTGACTATCTTATGTCCTTTGTGAGGATTTTCGTATGCGGTCTTGTAATAGATCGTTCCGTCTTTCAGGAAAGGGACCGCGCTGCCGTTCACTTCTCTGTATGCGCTCGAAGCGCGGTACTTGGCTTTCTTGTCCGAATAGTCGTCGCCGACGACGCGTGTAGTTCTGTTTTCGGTCGAGCAGTTTGAAATGTTTTCGCCGTACCTTACGGGGAGAGATGCGACGAAGCCGTCGTCGAAAGTCAGTTCATAATTGCCGAGCAGATACTTTTCGTCGTCCATATATATTCCGACGTAGAAGCAGACGTACGGAATGTTATGGGAGGTCGTATGAGTTACGGTAATGACGTCTTTTTCCGAAAATCTGTGGGCTTGACGGTAACATTCGTCCATACAGTCGTCTATCATTCTTGATCTTTCGTCGCCGCTGTCGGTGTAGTCGTGACCGCTGAGTGCGCGCGAATTGTAGATGAGGTCAAAATTCTGCAGATTTCGCTGCATATATTTCGCACCGAACGAGCCCCAGTTTGAGGCGATCGCGCCGATACAGTGATTTTTGCGTCTGTCCCAATGCTCTGTATCGGCAAGCGACGAATTGCCGAACACCATATCGAAGCCGTTGTCGGTGTAGCGGTCGTCATATCTTTCGTCGTGCGCCCAATACCAATGAAGCATCGTTATCTGACGCGGTATCTTGTAGGCGCAGTCCGCAAGATACGGGGATATCCTTATCGGATCGCCGTTTTCCCTGTTGTGCCACCAAAGCTCCGAACCGCCCTGAGGCATATGGTTGATATACGCGGGCAGCAGCTTGTCGCCCCACATCATCGACTTTATGCCTTTATTTTCAAGATGGAAGGATATTTTTACGATATCCTGCGTGTAAAGGTCTGACGCGACCTTGCCCGCGCATCTCGGGCAGGTATCAACGGCGATATTGTAACATTCGTCGTGACCTATGTTGAAATACTCCGGCTTGAAAACGTCGGCGACCTCGTCAAGCACGTCGAAAACGTAAGGGTATATGTCGGGATGGCAGGGACAGTATGCGTCGGGATAGCTGTCGTAGGGGCGTTCCGCAAATTCGGGGTGGGGAAGAAGCAGATAGTCCGAATGAGAAAGCGTCGGCACCTCCGGTATGACCTTTATGCCTCTTGTCCTGCAGTAAGCCACTATCTCGCGGACGGTGTCCTGCGTCAGCACCTCGCCGTCGCCGTTTTCGGCGTGTATGGAGTTTTTCGCCCACGAATACATATTCTGCACTTTTTTGGTAAGTCCCGATTCCTTGCGGAATTTTTCCACCGATTCAAGCCACGCTTTGTTGATCTCGGGGTGCTTTTTGTACTCCATAGCGCCGCCGACTTCGAGTATCATCGTGTTGTACTGATAGTACGCCATCAGATCGACCGCTTTTTTGAAAGCCTCCATACCCGTTTTGCCGGGAAGATATGTACGGTAGCCTCTGAATTTGTACTCGGAATGGTTATATATGACTCCGCTGCTTTCGCCGAACTCGACCGCCTGGCGGAAAGCGTTTGCGCCGTAAACGAGAGCATCGGGCGTTTCGGCGATGATGCGCGTTTCCTTGCCGAATACGACGACGTACTCGTCCTTTCTCGATCCGATAAGACTGTCGGAAACGCCCGCGTCTTTTTCGTTCGGCTTCCTTAATTCAAAAATGACCTTTTCGGCTTCGGTCGCTTTGCCTTTCAGCTCGGTATCGCGCATCGCAGAAGAAAGGTATTCTTTTCTTTCTTCCGATAACGTATCGGGGAAGACGATCTGCGTGCTTTTGCCGCAGCAGCAGGGATCGGAGCTTTTGGCGGAACTGTAAAACGGTTTGATGTACATTTTGTGTCTCCTGTCTGTTTACTTTTCGTTTTTGCTTTGCATAAGCTGATATTTTTTGGGGCTTACGCCTCTTATGCGCTTGAACACCGTGGCAAAATAGTTGCTGTCGTTGAATCCGCATCTGTACGCCACGTCGGTCACCGACACCGATCCGGAGCGAAGCATCCGGGAAGCGTTTGCCACCCGTACCTGATTGAGATATTCGCTGAACCCGAATCCCGTCGTCTGCTTGAACTTTGACGAAAAATACTCTCTCGAAAGCGAAAACTCCGTTGCCAGGTCTTCGAGCGTGAGCGGCTCGCCGTAATGCTCGCATATATACTGCGCCGCACGTTCCGCCATCGAGCCGTTCGTTTCGGCTATCAGCGAGTCGGCGGAATTTTCGATTATCCTCGAAAGGAACACCATAAGCTCGTGAACGGCGCCGACGATCATTTCTTCGCTGTATCTGTCGTTCAGATTGTATTCGTACTCTATTCTGCCGAGTATGCTTTCGCAGTTTTCGGCGAGCGGCTGCGGTATGTGGATGCAGTTTTTGGCAAATACGTTCTTCTCGTCCGTCGTGAGCCACGAATCCGGCACGCTCACAAGTATCCTTTCGTGTTCTGCCCGCAGGGCGGACGTGGTCTTGTGCGGAACCTCTTTCGGGATAAGGACGATGTCGTGCGGCTTTATGCAGTATGAGCTGTTCCCTATGAAATATTGCCTCTCCCCGCTCAGCAGATAGTATATCTCATAATTCTGATGCAGGTGCGACTGCGCCATATTTACGCTCCGCGTGCGGTGCAGTTTTTGATAAAAAAATTCGTTGTCGTGTTCGTATTGATAATGCTTTATCATAATATGCCTTAATAAAATTGTATATTTCCTGAATAGCGTAATATAATTAAGGAATACACAAATATTTTTAGTATAATTACAGTATAATCAAAAGATACAAAAAATCAATAGAAAAATCAATTTTTTTGGAGAATTTATATGAAAGTGATCGGAAGCAAAGCTTATGAAATGAAAATCGCCTATCTCGGCGGAGGATCGCGCGGGTGGGCGTGGGGACTTATGGCTGACCTTGCACAGAGTAAGGATATGAGCGGAAAAGTGTATCTTTACGATATCGACAAGCAGGCGGCTCTCAACAACGAATTTATCGGCAATCAGATATCCGTTCAGCATCCCGAATGTGACAATTTCACCTACAAAGCCACCGACACGATGGAAGAAGCGCTGAAAGACGCCGATTTCGTAATTATTTCCATTCTTCCCGGTACGTTTGACGAAATGGAATCCGACGTACACGCTCCCGAAAAATACGGCATATACCAGTCGGTAGGCGATACGGTAGGTCCCGGCGGCATAATCCGCGCGCTGCGGACGATACCGATGTTTGAGGAATTCGCAAACGCCATACGCAAATACTGCCCGAACGCATGGGTGATAAACTACACCAACCCGATGACGGTCTGCGTCCGCACGCTGTATAAGGTGTTCCCGCAGATCAAAGCCTTCGGCTGCTGTCACGAGGTCTTCGGCACCCAGATGTTCTTGGCGGAAATACTCAAGGAATACGGGTACGGCGACGTCGCCCACAAGGATATAAGCGTCAACGTGGTCGGAATCAACCATTTTACCTGGCTGACGAAGGCGCAGTATAAGGACGTTGACATTTTCCCGCTGTACAGAGAGTTCTGCGCCACGCACAAATCCGTCAAGAAAGCGGACGAAAACTGGATGAACAAGTCGTTCATCGGGCACGAAATGGTAAAAATGGATCTGTTCAAGCGCTACGGCGCGATCGCTGCCGCCGGAGACAGACATCTTGCCGAATTCTGCCCCGGAAAGTGGTATCTCAAAGATCCCGAAACGGTCGAAAGCTGGGGCTTCGGTCTTACTTCCGTACAATGGCGCAAGGACGACCTTAAATACAGACTGCAAAAGAGCGAGAATTATCTGAAAGGTTACGAATTCAAGCTCAACGCCACGGGCGAGGAAGGCGCGCTGCAGATGAGGGCGATAATCGGACTCGGCGATATCGTCACCAACGTAAACCTCCCGAACTGCGGACAGATACCCAATCTTCCGATGAACGCGGTAGTCGAAACGAACGCGCATTTCACCGCGGGACGTGTCTGCCCCGTGACCGCGGGCAACATACCCGAAAACGTGCTTACCCTCGTCGCCCCGCAGGTGGCTATCCAGGAATGTGTGGTCGAAGCCGGGCTTGAACGCGACCTTGAAAAAGCGTTTGACGCATTTATGCGCGATCCGCTCGTCACTCTCGACCTCAAGGACGGCAGAGCGCTGTTCGACGAAATGGTGAAGAACACCTCGGCATACCTTACCGATTATCTCAAATAAACAAATAAAAATATTATCGGAAATTGAAAAACTGTGTTTTACAATTCCCCATAAGCGAAGGAGCGCATTATGAAAAAACTGTCAGCAATTATTCTTACTGCAATTATGGTTCTTACGCTCGTCCTCGCGTCGTGCGGAGAAACCACGGAAAGCCCCGCAAGTAAACCTCCCGTCGGTGATGAAAGTCAGACCGCGTCGGTCGGCGAAGAATCGGCGGAAGACAAACCTCTTGTACCGCACCTTGACCCGACCGATGCCGGAGTCAACGGCTACACCCTCAAAGTCCTTGCCTGCGGCGACGGTGACGGCTACGCCTTCACGCAGTTCACCGGCAAAACCGCGCCCGGCTTCAACGACGAATTCAACGAAGACGCCGTGAACATCGCCGTGCTGAACAGAAACTACAAGCTCGAAGCCGAATACGGTTTCAGGATCGAAGCCGTAAACATCGACCAGAGCGGACTTTCGGTCTTCACGAGGATAGAAGACGACTATCTCGGCGGAACGATCGACTATCAGGTCATCAGCGCCGGCGCATACCGCATAGCTCCCGCCGCAGTTGCCGGATATCTCGTGGATATCTACGACATCGAGGATTCGTATCTGAGCCTTAACGAAGAATGGTGGGATCCCGTCGCACAGAAAGATATGTCCATCGGCAACAGACAGTATATGATCACCGGAGACCTGCTCGTCACCGACGACGAATACATCAAATGTATCTATTTCAACAAGGATATGGTCGAAAAATACAAAGCCGATCCCGCGTTTGCAAAAACTCCTTACGATCTTGTCTATGACGGAGAATGGACGCTTGACAAAATGTACGAAATGGTCAAAGCCGTCGCTCACGACGGCGGCGACGACAGGATGCACCCCGACGGAGAAGACGATACCTGGGGACTTGTCGGCGTGGCGTTCGATACTTATATGCTGATAATGGGCAGCGGAAAACCGCAGGTCAGGAAAAATGCCGACGATATCCCCGAGTTCGCTATGCTTGACGAAGCCAACGTAAACGCCTTCCTCAAGGTCTACGATATCGTGACCGATACCCAGCGTGTCGCGCTCCGCGAAGCGTATTACGAATGGAACGACAAAGACGGCAACGCAAAGATATACAACAGCTTCTATGACGAGCGTGCGCTGTTTATGATGGGCGCGATCGAAAAGGCAAGCAGCCCCGAAATGAGAGACCTCAATTTCCATTACGGCATACTTCCGTACCCGAAATACAACGAAGAGCAGGAGCATTATGCGTCCACCGTCGATCCTTACGGCTTCGGCGTGATAGGGATTTCCAACTACATCGAAAAAGACGAACTGAAGCAGGTCACGTTCTGCCTTGAGGCGATGGCTTATCTCAACCACGAAGAGATCACGCCGGAATATTATGTAAGAACGCTCAAAATGAAGCGTCTCGACGACAACGAGTCGCCCGATATGCTTGACCTTATTTCAAGAAACCGTCTTGTGGATATTTCCGTCGTATTCAACTGGAACGACTGCATCCAGTATTACAATACGCTTTACTCCAAGCACAATAACCAGGTGGAATCCTTCTGCCAGGGCAAAGAGGGAGTATTCAACAGCGCGATGCAGGAAACGCTTGACGCTTTTGAAGCCCTCGGAGAGTAAAAAACGATGTGTTCCGTTTGCGCGGAACGTGATGTGCCTTACGGCGTGATGTTCGGCTTTGCCGAATGATGTGCGAAGCACGGCATCACTTGCCCGTCAGGGCGGCATCACAAATTCACAATGCAGAGATAATACCTGCTGAAAATGAAAAACAGGCTGATATTTCAGGTGATATCAGTCTGTTTCTGTTAGTGTGCTCGGCACGCATATTCATTTGGCGGTGAAAGTCCGCTACAGACTTGGCAGTAGGAACTGTTAGACGAAGACAAGGGCGTCCATCGTGAGGTGGAGTCTGAAAGAAGTCGGATGTAATGGCTGAAAAGTGCCGT
>JAZUKE010000117.1:0-52456 GCA_045643125.1 Eubacteriales bacterium | reverse complement strand
TGAATAGAAAAACAGGCTGATTTAACCGTCAGCCTGTTTCATTTTTATCAAGTGCGCACTTACTCACCACATTCTGTGGCGGTTATTTCATAAAACTGTCCTTAAGAACAAGTCTCTTTTGCGGAAACCCTTTTTCGCTGTTTAAGCTGCAAATTCAATTTTCTGAAAACTGAAAACTGAAAACTGAAAACCCTACCTCTTCTTCCTCGAAACGTACTTTTCCTTTGCAAAGAGGTACACATCGTCGTAGGTGGAGCGGAGCAGAGGATCGTCGGATTTGTACGACTTATAGAATTCGCCCGGGATGCCGCCCTGATAGTACATCTTGACCGATTTCATATAGCCGGTCTCTTCTCCGCAGTCCATATACTTTCTGAATCTCTCGACGTGTTCCGCGTCAAGACCGCCGATCTCCATTTCCACGCACATTCCGAGCATTTTCGTTATCTCGGCGTTCTGGTACAGTCTTTCCGTGGGGATGCCTGCGCGGAACGCGAAATTCGGCTGCATACACGCGATGTCGAAGCCGTTTTCTTTCCAATCCTGGAATCCTCTTGCCTGGAAATAGGGGATCCAGAATATCTTGAGCCCGAGCGAGTGGAGGTAGTCACGCGCAAAGCGGAGCGTGGCAAGCTCGAACTTGTCGCTGTAATTGATGACTTCCTCGAACCAATAGAAGCCCTCGAGCGTGAGGTTCGGATAGTTTTTCTCTTTGAAAAGAGCGATCTGCGTGTCGATGCACCACTTTATCGCTTTTATTCTGTCGTCGAGCGACGTCATATCCTCGTCAACTCCGTCGCCGTCGATGTCGCCGAACTTGTCGGGGTGATCGCCGTAAGCGACGTTGGTATGCAGTATCGTAAGGAAGACCTTGACGGAGTGATCCTTGATGCCGAGCTTTTCGCCGGTAACGGCGACTGCTTTCGTCAGAGCGCCGAGGTTGTATTCGTCGTCAAACGTGTTGTCGATGTAATATTTCCAGCCGGAAGCGCATTTGTATAACTTGGAATAGGTGTATGCCGAGTACGGCAGATAAAGGAACGAATCGAAGAACTTGTCTTCGGCTTTTCCGTCCCTGTTGTAATACGCAAGGTAGGGAAGATACTGCTCGACCGACGCAAGACCCGCGTGGTTGTCGCCGACTCTTTCGGGCGGCAGACAGTTATACGCAAGCAGCAGATTTTTCACTCCGAGAAAATCGGAATATTCGGGGTACTTGTCAACTCTCTTTATGCCGTCGCCGTCGTTGTCGTCAGCCGACTGAGCGGGAGACACGGCGTTTGCGGGGATTTTTTCACTTCCGAACGCCTCTATTTCATCTATCCAGCAATGCGAGCAGACCTCAACGTCTATCATAATGTAAAGCGCCTTGTACGGAACGTCAAGATCTTTCGACACCTCGAATCTTTCAGGCGATTTTTCGCTTCCGAGGTCGCGTTCCTTAATGATCCTCTGCCACGTTTTGCCGTCAGCCGAAACGCGGACGTCCACCTTGCGCGGAAGCTGGATCGCAACGTCGTCCTGGCGCAAAATCCCGATCTTCACGCAGTCGATCGCGGAAAGGGCGGGGAGACGAAAAACGATCGTTCTTCCGACACCTCTGGTGAAGTGGAAGAAAGCGGGATCGGAAAAATGAGCTTTTTCGCATTTTTTACCGTCGGTGAGGTATGAAGAAGTCACGGGCGAGTTATAATACTCCGTGAAATATGCGTCTTCAAGCGCGGCGTCGGCGCTTATCCCGTAAACGGGCAGACCGAGAAGCAGGTTTTTTCTTTCCTCGGACGGGTTTTCCCACATAGGGATATCATCGTATGCTTTTATCGTGTAGTCTGCGTACCAATCCATAAAAAACACTCCTTTGTTTTTTTATATAATAACATCAAAAGGCGGAATTGTCAAGGTGCGGACGCATTTGTCTTCCAAAAGTGTCTAAATGAGTGAGTGCTTAAAAACATCAAAAAATATTAGCACTCAATGCATTTAAGTGCTAATTATTTACATTGTGTTCACACAATATACGAAAATGCGTGCTATACTATGCACGTAAACAAAAAGAGTGCCAAAAACAGCACTCAAATAAATGTCAAACGGAGGTATTTATTATGTTGACAAGAAAAAACAATTCACTTTCACTCTTCGACCCGTTCCGCGAATTTGACGAACTCGAAAAAGCGTTCTTCGACTCACCCTACGGCAGACGTTTCACGGAAGGACGCGAATTCAGCACCGATATCCGCGACGAAGGCGACAAGTACGTGCTGGAAGCCGATCTTCCCGGATTCAATAAGGAAGACATCAAAGTGGATGTAAAGAACGGGATTATGGAGATAAGCGCCGTTCGTCATTCCAAGCACGAGGAAAGCGACAAAAAGGGCAATTATATCTGCTGCGAACGTTCTTACGGCGCGTACAGACGCAGCTTTGACCTTTCCGAGATCAAATCGGACGAGATCAGCGCGAAATACGCCGACGGCGTTCTGACGCTCGACCTTCCCAAACGCGCACCGTCTGTCCCCGAAAGCAGAATGATAGAGATAAACTGATTTCAAATTCAATGATATTATTTTCGCACACGGTGCGAAAATAATCACCTCAATTCTTCTCTTTTCTCTCTTCTCTGTTCTCTCAACCAAAAGATTTCCGCGGCATCCGCAGCGGAAATCTTTTGTTTTCACCTTATCTGTTGTTGTGTCTGAGTCCCGCAAGGTCGATGTGGAACGTCGCGCCGATACCCTGGCACATCGGGATGATGCGGTTGCCGTGTTCGGGATAGCGCGGAGTATTGCCGAAACTGAACGTCGAAATGCTCGTTGTCGGGAGCGAGATATCGGTAAAGCCGAATTCCGCGGGACGCATAAGAAGGTGGCTTATCCAGGCGGAGCCGAAGCCGCCGTGACAGAACACGGCGATTATGCTGTGGTTCGGCTCTTTTACGCGGTACATAAAGCCTTCGCGCTCATATCCGAGGGACGCAAGGAATTCGTCCGAGCTTTTTATCATATTTTTTACGGTGTCGCCGCGTGACACGTTGGAAAAATCGGTGTAGTCCTCGATGCCGCCGGTGAAAGAGCAGCGGTACGACATATTGCCGGGGCGGTTGTTCGGCGCCATATAGTCCATCGACTCCGCCGTCCACGGCAGAATGGTGTAGTCCATCCCCTTTGCTTCGCAGGTGGGCGTCGCGGTGTCTATCGCCCTGCCGAGCGGCGACGTGTATATTTTGTCTATCTTCTTGTCCTTGAGATACGCGGCAAGCGCTCTCGCTTCCTCCCAACCGAATTCGGTTATGGTGTTGTGGGCGTAGTCGGGATCGGCGTGACGTATGATGTAAAGAAGCATTTTTTACCTCCGTAAATTTATATATTTTGTGTTTTTCTATTGCATATTTCAAAAAAGGTGCTACAATCAGCGTGAAACCATTATGCGAGGCGATAAAAATGAAATTATACGATTTTCACGTTCATACAAAGGGCATATCCAAGTGCAGCCATCTGACGTACACCGAACTTTGTCATCACCTCAAGGTAGACGGCGTTGACGGCTTCGTGCTTACGAACCATTATGCGCCGTACCACGCATCGAAGCCTTACGACGAATGGCTCAAACGATACGCCGAGGAATACTATCTGACCTCTGCCGAAGCCGAAAGAGTGGGGTTAAAAGCCTTTTTCGGCATCGAAGTGACGCTTCCGGGGCCGCGTGACTTCCTCATTTACGGAGTGAAGCCCGAAAGCGTGCTTGAAACGGACGGTATGCTTTTTGATTATCCGCTCGAAGAGCTTTACGCCTACGCACATTCGCAGAACGCCGTCCTTATCCACGCTCACCCGTACAGAGGCGGCTGCGTTCCGGCTGATCCCGCGTATATCGACGGCGTTGAGATAAACTGCCACCCCGTCTATATGGACAGCCGCGAAGCGGACGTCAGGGCTTACGCCGAAAAGTACAGTCTTCGCCTTTCGTGCGGGAGCGACTACCACGGCGACGTTTATAAGGCGCACTGCGGTGTTTATCTGCCCGATGAAATACAGACCGAAGCGCAGATAGCCGAATATTTCCGCGTCACCCAGCCGGAGCTTCTCACCCACGTCATCGACAGGGACTATGCCAAAAAGACGATGGGCTGCGGCGTGCAGTATTGATGGCGTATCCGCTTTGTGAAATTTTATCACATTTTGCCCGTTTCGTCAATAGTATCGGGGAGGAAGTTTTCGGTTTTCGGTTTTCAGTTTTCAGAAAATCACCGGGAATTTGCTATTTGTTTGTAACGGCGTCCCCCCTTGAAGTAAGAAGTAAGAAGTAATAGTGAAGAAGTAAGGAGATTATTTTCACGTCGTGTCGTGAAAATAATAAAAAAATCTTGACAAAACATTTTTTGCAACGTATAATGGATATAGAAAAAAGGTAGCCGTTGATAGACGGTTAGTCCAAATTAATGTTCAAGAAATGAACCGAATTTTGGAAGAATGGCGGTTCATTTCTTTTTCGTTATGTATATAACAAGTGTTATGATATCAACTATCAAAGAAAGTAACAAAATTACTTCTGTAATTGTCATCATCGCACCGCCCCCTTTCCGAGGGCGAAAAGATGCCCTGTGAGGATAGAGGGCTAACCGCCTACCGTGTATTACGACTGCCTTAAGTAAATTTTAACATATCCGACAATTTATGTCAAGAAAAAATGTCAAATTACAAATAACAAATTACAAATTAAGGAAATTATTTTCGCGTTTTACGCGAAAATAATCACCTCAACGTTGCGAAGCAACATTTCACATCGCGCAGCGATATTTCACAATCTGCGAAGCAGATTATTTCACATTTGCCGTAAGGCAAATATTTCACTTCGCGTAAGCGACTACGCGCAGCGATACACAATCGCCGCTGCGGCATAGGCGACGGCGAAGTGGCGCAGCACCGTCGTGACGGCAAAAGACGTTCCGTTTTCTTCCTTTATGCACTTCAGCGACGAAACGCAGGGGATGCCGAGCAGGGTAAACACCATAAACGACATCGCGGAAGCCGGTGTGAACACCTCCGAAATGCCGCCCGACGTAAGGTAAAGCGTTGAAACTATCGCTTCTTTTGCCGAAAAGCCGGATATCACCGCGGCGGACGCCTGCCACGAGCCGAAGCCGAGAGGCGCAAACAGAGGTGACAGCATATTCCCGAGCAGGGCAAGCAGAGAATTTTCCGGCTCGCAGAGCGAAAACGATGTGCCGTGCGTCGAAAGGAACCACACCGCCGCAGACGAGAGCAGCACCGACGAAAAAACTCTGCCCATCAGTTCGCGGCATTTGCGTTTTATGAGCCGCAGTACCGAATATACCGACGGCAGACGGTAGGGAGGTATCTCCAATGCCGAAAAATTACGCTCTTTCCCTTTGAAGATCAGCACGAAGCAAAGCCCCGTGAATATCCCCGCAAGGTAGAGCAGCGTTATCACCGCAAAAGCGTGACGCGGGAAAAACGCAAGGCAAAGCGCCGAATAGACGGGTATTTTCGCCGAGCAGGACAAAAAAGGAATAAAGACCGAGGCGAGAGCCTTTTCTTTTTTTGTGCCGAGAGCGCGGCAAGCCATTATCGCGGGGAAGGTGCAGCCGAAGCCCGTTATGACCGGCACCATCACCTTGCCCGAAAGCCCGAAAAAGCCGAAAAGTCTGTCGGTGATATAGGCGATGCGCGCGATATATCCCGTGTCCTCCAGCAGCGACATAAAGACGAAAAGCAGTATAACCGGCGGCAGAAACGCCAGAGCCTCGCCGACACCGGCAAGCAGCCCTTCGGCAAACAGAACTGTCAGAAATTCCGGGAATCCGAGCGAACGGCAGAGCGACGACGCGGAAAGCGAAAGCGTCCCCACGGCGTGACGCACGAATCCCGAAAGAAACCGACCGATATCCCCGAAAACAACGTAGAATATCAGCGCCATTATCAGCACGAAGCACGGCAGAGCAGTGTATTTGCCCATAAGTATCGAATCGGCAAGGCTCTGCACCTTCTGAGGAGGTATCCACACTTCGTTCGTTATCTCGTCGGCTGAAAGATACGGCTTTTTCGGCACGGAGGGAGCGGATATTTCGTTTATCAGCCTTTCAAGCCCCTTTTTCTTCAGCGCCTCTATCGGGAAAGCGGGGATGCCGAGCAGCTCCGACAGACGCTCAAAGTCTATCCTTCCGTGACGGCGGTCAAGCTCGTCGTTCATATTGACCGCCATCACCGTCGGCTTGCCGAGCGACAGCAGCTCCGTCGTCAGACGCATCGAACGCGAAAGATCGTTCGCGTCGGCGACGTTGACGATGACGCAGTCATTGCTTCCGCACAGCGCGTCTACGGCAGCCCTTTCGTCATCGGACGACGGAGACAGGGAATGTATGCCGGGCAGATCGGTGACGGTGAGTGACGAGTTCCTCAATTTTCCGCTTTTTGCTTCTACCGTCACGCCGGAATAGTTCCCCGTTTTCAGCTCGCTCCCCGTGAGGGAATTGAACAGAGTCGTCTTTCCGCAGTTGGGACATCCGACGAGAAAAATATCGGAAATTCGCTCAAAATGTTGAGAAAATGTATCTTTTTTCATAATTTTTTTAATCATTTATTGACAAATTCATTTCAAATATGTATAATATGGCGTTGCTTATGAGGCAATAAGTTTCTTTGCAAATAAAAAGCCGACAACCCTGAAAAATAAAGGGGGGGGTACGGCAGAGTAACATCAAGGAGAGGAAAAAATGGCAAAACGAATCAAAGATCGCAAACCCACACCCACAATGCTTATTTTCGACGTAAATAAGCTGTTCCAGGATGAGATGAGCGGAGTAGATAAGGATATGCAGCAGAGCTGCCGTTCCATCGTCTATTATCTCACTATGGAAGACGGCGTGAGCCAGCTCAGACTTTCGCAGCTTACGCACCTCAAACCGCCCACGATCTCCATAACTCTCAGAGCTATGGAAAGCGAAGGCTACGTCGAACGCCGTGTCGATGACAACGACAGACGCCAGGTCAACGTCTATCTTACCCAGAAGGGCAAAAGACACGACGAAAAACTCAGAAACAGCGTGAACGAGTTTGAAAAGAAAGCGCTGGAAGGCTTTACCGACGAAGAAAAAGAAACCCTGAGCGCACTGCTTACACGAATCAAAGACAACCTTTGCGGAGAAGAACAAGCTTAATAAATGAAACTCATCAAGTACCTGAAACCTTATTGGGTGTATGCCCTGCTCACGCCCCTCACTATGATAGTGGAGGTCTGGGCAGACCTTATGCAGCCCAAGCTCCTCGAGACGATCATCAATGACGGCGTTGCCGTCAGCAATATGGACGTTATCTGGTCTATCGGCTTAAGAATGCTGCTCATAGCGTTCATCGGAGGCGCCGCCGGCATTTCGTCGGCGTATTTCGGCTCTGTCGCGTCACAGTCGTTCGGCTGCGACCTCAGAAACGACGTTTACAAACGGGTGATGTCGCTGTCCCTCGAACAGACGGATAAATTCACTACAGGTTCCCTTATCACCCGTATAACGAACGATATCACAAACGTTCAGAATATGGTGGGAATGGTACTGCGTATGGCGGTACGTTCGCCGCTCACCTTCATCGGCGGCATACTTATGGCGCTCAGCATAAGCTGGAAATACGCCATCATCATTATGATAGTGCTTCCGATAGAAGGAATTGCGATGTTGTTCGTCTTCTTCAAGGCGTCACCGCTTTTCAAAAAGACGCAGCAATGTCTCGACGGCGTGAACTCCGTCGTGCAGGAAAACGTCAACGGCGCAAGAGTAATAAAAGCGTTCGTGCGTGAGGATCACGAGATCGAGCGTTTCGACACGACCAATACCAACCTTCGCAACGTGAACTACAAGGTACTCAAGCTCCTTGCGTTTGCAATGCCGTTTGCAATGGTAGTGCTGAACGGCACGGTCATAGCCGTAATAGTCATCGGCGGTTATCAGGTTCAGGCAGCCGAATTCAAGGTCGGCAGCATTATGTCCGGCGTAAACTACATAACGATGATACTTTCGTCATTGCTTATGGTAGGAATGATGCTTCAGCAGATAATCAAATCGGTGGCGATGTCGCAGCGTATATGCGAAGTGCTGTACTGCGATCCCGTCATCAAGGATCCGCCTTCTCCCGTCAGCTCCGGATCGACCGAAGGCAGGATCGAATTCAGAAACGTATCTTTCAGCTATCCCGGTACAGGCGGCATTCCGGTGCTGAACGATATCAACCTCACAGTCAAACCCGGCGAATATCTGGCGATCCTCGGCTCGACGGGATCGGGCAAGTCGTCACTCGTTCGCCTTATACCAAGATTCTATGAAGCGACCGGCGGAGAAATTCTCTTTGACGGCGTCAATATAAAGGATTACAGCGTCGAAGAACTCAGAAGCAAGGTCTCGTTCGTGCTTCAGAAGACAGAACTTTTTGCCGGCACGATAGCCGATAACATCCGTTGGGGCAAGCCCGACGCCACCGACAAAGAGGTAAAGGAAGCCGCAAGGATCGCCCAGGTAGAGGAATTCATCGGCGAATTCCGCGACGGCTACAATACTATGATAGAGCAGAAGGGCACGTCCCTTTCCGTCGGACAGAAACAGCGCGTTTCCATCGCCCGCGCTCTTATCAGAAAACCCGAAGTCATCATTTTCGACGACTCCACCTCGGCACTCGATATAGGTACCGAAACAAGGCTCCGCAAGGCTCTCAAGGAATCGCTTGACGATACCACAATAATTATGATAGCCCAGCGTATCGCTTCCGTAATGCAGGCAGACCGCATCGCCGTACTCGAAAACGGCGTCATCACCGCCTGCGGCACTCACGAGGAGCTTATGAAGACCTCCGCGGCATACAGAGATATCTACGATTCTCAGCTCGGAAACGGAGGCGATTTCAATGAATAAACGCAGACAGTCCGAATCCGAAAAGAAGGATATGGAATTCCTCAAGAATCAGCAGATCGAAGGGAAGCCTACCGGCGGAAGACGCGGAACGATGCTCAAGGAAAAGCCCAAGGATATGAAGGGCACGGTCAGAAAGCTCGTCGATTACATCGGCAGAAGCAAGTACCTCGTCATCACGCTTTTCGTCGCCACCGTAATAAGCGCCATCCTCGGACTGCTCGGCCCCGTGTACCTCGGCGAAGCGATCAACGCAATGAACGAGAGGGTACCGGCGGAAGAGGTAACGTCCGCACCCGCTGTCGGCGATCTCATCGACGGCAAAAAGGTAGTCCTTATCGAGACCGTCGAGGAAGAACTCCGCGTGTACGTTTTCAACGAGAAACGTATGCTGAACACGGTGTTCATCCTTGCGCTCATCTACCTTGTTTCATCCACGATAAACTATATCACGGGACGGATCTCCGCAAAGCTCTCGCAGACGACCGTATATACGATGCGCCGCGATCTTTTCGGCAATATGTCCTACCTTCCCATAAAATTCATCGACACCCACAAGCACGGCGACCTTATGTCCCGAATGACGAACGACGTCGATAACATCTCCAACAGCATATCGGCATCTCTTTCGTCGCTGTTCTCGGGCGTAGTGACGCTCGTCGGCACGTTTGCCATAATGCTTTACTATTCGTGGCAGATGACGCTCGTGGCGTTCATCATAATCCCTATGACCATTGCCGTTTCGACTATGCTTTCAAAGGTTATGAGACGCTATTTCGTCCGTCAGCAGAGAGTCCTCGGCTCTCTCAACTCGCACGTCGAGGAAATGGTCACGGGCTACGCCACGGTAATGGCATACGGACGCGAGGACGAATCGCAGGAGGAATTCAACCGCATTTCGGCTGACCTCAAAAAAACGGGTATCAAAGCAAGCATATTCGGCTCGATAATGGGCCCGCTTATGAATATGATCGGCAATATCGGCTTCCTTGCAGTCGCCGTCGCCGGCGGTCTGTTTGCCGCGAACAACGTCATTCAGATAGGTACGATACTCACGTTCATCCAGTATTCGCGCAACCTCTCGTTCCCGATAAACGAGATAGCCAACCAGTACACCAACTTCGTCACCGCCATCGCGGGTGCTGAGCGCGTGTTTGAGATTATGGATTCCCCCAAGGAGAACGACGAAGTCAAGCCCGATATCGACGTAAACGAAGTAAAGGGCGATATCGACTTTGACGAGATCGAATTCTCCTACAAGGAGGGCGAGCCGGTACTCAAAAAGTTCGATCTCCACGTCAAACGCGGTCAGACGATAGCCATAGTCGGCAGAACGGGATCGGGCAAGACGACCATCGTCAACCTGCTTACGAGATTTTACGATATCAACTCCGGTAAGATAAGCCTTGACGGACGCGATATAACCGAAATATCCAAAAAGAGCCTGCGCGACTCGATAGGCATAGTGCTTCAGGATACCGTTCTTTTCACCGACACGGTGGCAAACAACATCCGTTACGGCAATATGAGCGCGACCGACGAGGAAGTCAGAGCCGCCGCCCGTACTGCCAACGCCGACGTTTTCATCGAACGTCTGCCGGACGGCTACAACACGATGCTGACCGGCTCCGGCGCAAACCTCAGCCAGGGGCAGAGACAGCTTATCGCAATAGCGCGTGCGGTGCTTGCGGATCCCAAGATACTCATACTCGACGAAGCGACTTCGTCCGTCGATACCAGAACGGAAATGCAGATACAGCAGGCGATGATAAAGCTGATGGAAAACAGAACGAGCCTTGTCATCGCGCACCGTCTTTCCACGATAAGAGACGCCGACAAGATAATCGTTCTTTCCGACGGTCATATTGTGGAATCGGGAAATCACGACGAGCTTATTCTGCAGAAGGGCGTGTATTACGATCTGTATATGACGCAGTTCTCGGGGCTTGAAACGTAATAAAACAGAAATAAAAGCGGCTGAATTGAGGGCAAAAAACCTTGATTCAGCCGTTTGTTTGCGGGATATTTGTCAGTATTCTCTCTTTTTTTGTTGTATTATAGCGAGATTTTATGAATTACTTGCAAAAGTATTTTGTGTGTGCTATATTTAACGGTGGGGAGAAATCGTTTCCCCGAAGATTTCAGGAAACGGAGGTTAAACAGACTTGGCACTTATCAAGGGAGTAAATTTCCATTTTGACAATCTTTATTTTGAAGAACCCGTAAAACTCGGCTCCGTGCTGCTTTGGCAGGTCGGTGATATATGCTGCACTCCCGGGTTTGTTCTTGAACCTCATAAACAGTATTGTTACGAGATCACCTATATCGTTTCCGGCACTGCCGAAATAGGACGCGATGACGAAAGATTCGGCATCAAACCCGGTCAGTTCTTTATGAACCGTCCGGGAGATCTGCACAGCATCTATGTGGATCAGAAGGAGCAGCTGCGCTATTTCTACCTCGGCTTCGATTTTGCTTCCGTCACCTCGAACCCCACTATGAAAATGCTCAAGGAAGCGTTCGACAACCTCGATACACCCGTTGCGGTGGATGTGTCAAAGCTGCCCGATCTGTTCACGTCCGTGTTCGGCGAGCTTATACTCAAGGACGCCGTTTCGTGGGAGATGATACGTTATTATATCTATCAGATACTCCTCGTGACGTACCGCAGCCTTACTCCGCCAAAGAGCATCGCGTATATACTCGGCGCCGGTACAAGGGAGCCGTATCAGCTCGTTTACCGACTTGTCAACTATATCGACAACAACGTGCTGAACATCAACAAGCTCACCGACCTCAGCAAAAGCGTCGGTTACAGTTATTCCTATGTTTCGAGCCGCTTCAAAAAGGTTATGGGCGTTTCGCTTTCCGATTATTACAATCAGAGACGCTTTGAAAAGGGAAAAGAAATGCTCGATTCGGGAATGACCATCACCGAAGTCGCAAAGATGCTCAAATTCCAGACGCTTCAGTCGTTTTCCAAGGCGTTCAAGCTGTATCACGGCGTAAGCCCCATCAAGTACCGCCAGGAAAAGGAAAAGACACAGTCCCCGTCAAAGAAGACGGCAAAGAAAAAACACTGACAAAAAAGATTTCCGAATGCCACAGGCGGATAAGGAAGTATTTTGATTTTGTGCAGTAATATCAGATATAAGAGATATTGACAAATCAGAATTTGCGGAGGTAATAGAAATGAAAAAGATTGCATCTGTCATACTTTTCCTTGCAATGGTGCTCTTGATACCTGGTTGTTCGAAAATTGAGAACAATGCTACCGTTTTGAATGATAACGCAGGGAAGCTTTTCCTGCAGGACTTTCTTGATGCCAATCATACGCGCGGGGCATATTACGGCGATACTTCTCTCGATGACCCGCAATATCCGGAATCGCGGTATTTTTTGATCCAAAATCAGGAAGAACACGAAAAAGTATTCCCCGAGGAAGCTGGTTTGAGTGTCGACTATACCGGCAAGATGCTCC
This sequence comes from Eubacteriales bacterium, assembly GCA_045643125.1. GTDB lineage: Bacteria > Bacillota > Clostridia > Oscillospirales > CAG-382 > UBA1206. The sequence continues at coordinate 40,067 of JAZUKE010000117.1, read as the reverse complement.
TTGTCTACACTTTTACCGCTATATACATCAGACCGATTAGCATTTCAAACCTTTCAATCGAATCCGGCGGTCTTACCGTGGAATTGAAGATGAAAGAACCCAGGCCGGGTGTCGGGGACGCATGTCAGCCATATCAACGATATGTGATTATTCAATTGGATAAAGCTGAAATTTCGAATGCAGTAATCAGCATCCAGGGAGATAGATAAATCCCGGCTTGTCGAGCTAAAAGAAACAACCCGCTGAAAAGTTTTTCTTTTTCAGCGGGTATCTTTGTCTCATGCCATAGCAAGCAGGGAAATTATATATAATTTCCGAATAGTGAAATATTTGCCGTACGGCAAATGTGAAATAATGGCTTACGCCATTGTGAAATATTGCTTCGCAATGTGAAATGAAATAAATCCACTCACGCCCGCAGGCATTTCACACGCCGCAGGCGTATTTCACATCCGAAGGATATTTCACAAATCCCGTAAGGGATTTATTTCGTTGCGGAGTGTCCTTTAGAACACTCCGCAAACGCGGAATTTCTTTTTTTTTCGAAACTTACCATTGACGAACATCAAGAACAAGTTTTGAAAAAGTATTGATTTTCGGCTTAGATCTCCATCTGCCCCGAAAGGAAGAGCGCTCCGGCGTTTATCATCTTGCGTTCTGAGTCGGAGGCGGTCATTCCGTTTTTCTGCATCATCATAATTCCGCCCACGACGTCGCCGGACGTGATTATCGGCGAAAGATACGAGACTTTTCCGCCGTTTTCGGTCAGCGTCAGCGTGTCGGTGCCGTCGGCGGCGTAAGACTGCCGTTTTTCGAGAAACGTCGAAACAGGGGAAGAAATGGGCTTTTCTATCAGCTCTTTCATACCCGCTCCCGATGCCGCAAGCACGGTGTCACGGTCACATACGGCAACGGATATGCCCGCCGCTTTGGCGAGCGATTCGGCGTATTTTGCCGAAAAATGCGCCATATCTCCGAGAGGAGAGTATTTTTTGAATATGAGTTCACCGTCCGACGACGTGAAAATTTCAAGCGGGTCACCTTCGCGGATGTGCATTGTGCGGCGCAGCTCCTTCGGTATCACTATCCTGCCGAGGTCGTCGATACGGCGGACTATTCCTGTGGCTTTCATATATTTTTTACCTTTCCTTTTGCATTTATCACGACTATTATCGACAGTTTTTTCCGTTTTATGCAAAAGATCTTATATGCGTCTGCCGGGATCGGCGTAAAGAAACCGTGCGCCCGAAAGACACCGCTGTATTTCCGTCTGATCGTTTACGCAGTCGGATGCTCCGCGCTCGAAGCGATATGCACCCTTATCGTCATACTCTGCGTCTTACTCAAACGCAAGGCAAAGCAAAACCGGCTTCGGTCTTCTGAAGCGAAAAATCAATGAACTTAAGCGTACTTTCGTAATTATCGGAGGTGCGTTTGATTTTTTTTGCAGATATTTTCAGAAAAACCGTTTACTTTTTTCAAAGTCATTCGTATAAACCTAATGGAAAGAACCGATAAAAGGCCATCATTTCCAAAATATTTCAAAAGACTTGATTTTACATATCAAATATGCTATATTAGTTTGAATGTGTATATAAAAATTCAGTTTATCTATTATATGAAGGAGACAGCAAAATGAAAAAAGGCTTTGCATTTTCGTTAAAGGTAGTCGTTGCGCTGCTTATGGCGGTGATAATGGCTTCTTCGACACCGTTTCAGACGTATGCCTGCGCGGAAACCGGAATAAAGCTTGCCGGTTTTACGAATGCGCTCATCGGCGAACTGCTTGAGGAGACCGGACTGAACGACGGAATCGCAACACCGGACGGTAAGGTCTGGTATGTTGCCGATATTAAGATCGCTACGGGCAAAAACCGTGAAGAAGCAGCGTCGTTCTTCAAAAAAACCGAATACAAAGATTATAAGCTGCTGGACCGCAACCTCAACGAAGGCACCGAGGACAGCTACGTTCTGCTCGGCTATCTGCTTACCGAAAACCGTGACGAGGCGATCACCGCCGTCAATACGATGGAAATGGGCGGAGGCTATGAATTCCATAATTACCGTGAATTTATGAAAAAGCACGGCTCATCCATCGACTCGGTAGTGTACGGCTTCAGGGATTCCTGCGTACTTATGAAAAAACTCGTCTCATCCGGCGATCCTATGGCGAATTATGCCTATAATACGCTGAATATCCTTTGCGTTCCCGATACGACCAACGGCAGAACGGGCACTTCTCTCGGCGATTATCTGCTCGATCCCCAAAGAAGCGATGACGATTACAGAGACCTGCTGATGGTATGCGACACGAGTACACTTTCCTTTATCAACAGTCTTCTTGCCTGCGGATGTGCCGGAAACTATGACAACGACGGCGCGAAAAGCGAAACGGACCGCGTTTCCGATCCCGAATGGCTGACACGCACCATAGATGCGGCATTTGCAAAACTGTCTTCACTTTCCGCAGACGAATTGTCAAAAATCGAAACGGAACGTATTTCCGAAGTAAACGACTTCCGCACCTCCGTGAATTCCGCACTTGAGGCAGTGCATATCGGTTATCTTGCAAGAACTTCCGTTAAAAAATCTTATGAAGACGAAAAATACGAAACCGCCGAGGACCTTTTGCTCAAAAGCAAAAAAGCGGCGCCTCTCGCCTGCTTTATCGACTCGCTTCCCGAAAGCATAACGGCGTCCAACTTTGCGCGCGTCTTTTCCGAATTCGTCCTTGACGGAATGATCCCCAAAACTCTCGAACCGCTCCCCGATGTGGTTTCCCCCTGGATGAAATCGCTTGTCGATGAATTGAACACGTCGTCGAACGATCCTTTCAAGGCGTCCGCCGCAAAAGCGATGGTCAGCGAATACGGCAACAATTCCGACCTTGATTTTATCGCGACGCTGATAATGCAGTTTATCGGTGAATACCGTCTTCAGCGCGCCGAGATCGACGAAGAGCTGAAAAAAGGCGAAAAGACCGAAGAAGAACTGCTGAAAGAATATACCGAAAGACTTGAATCGGAATATTACGAACGTATGGAGGACGATACCAAGTCCACGTCCGACCTTGCGTATTATTTCGGTGCGTACCGTATCCTTTCGTCCTACTATATCGACCAAAAGAGCTGGCTGAAGATGCCGGACAAAACGCCGTGCAGAACTCTCGGCGATTACTTTGAACTCATTGCGGATGCCGCCGACCTGACCACGCAGAGAGCGCTGACGGTATCTCTTGCAAAGAATCTTTCCGCGACACAGCTTTATAACCTCAAAACGAACGGTATGTCCGTGATGATACTCAACGGCGGCATATCTCCGAGCAATACCGGATTTTTTGAAGCGCAATACGCAGAAAACGTCACTTCCATCCATGAAGCGTACGCCGAAGCCGGATATGCGGAAAATGAATGTACGATATGGTTCAACTCAAACAGAGATATGCTGGATAACGACAACGGACTTGCTTTTACGAGCGATACCATACGCGAAGATACACTTACGAAAAATGTTGAGTTTTCTTTCGATTCCATAGCAAGACAGCAGGGCGTGATTGACAAGATCTCAAAGTCTCTTATGATCGTCGGCATCGCCGGCGCAGTTGCGGGCGTTCTGTGGGCGGGAGCAGCCTTTGCGATGTGGGCGATAGGAAGCACAATGACGATCGCCACGATGGTCAAAGTCGGGCTTGGCTGTCTCGTCGGTGCGGCGTCGGCTTCCACGGTGGGCACCGCCGCAACGGTAGCCGCCTGCTTCGGCGCGATAGGCTTCATTTTCACTCTTATTACCCTCGTTGCAACGATAGTCCTTCTGATCGTTTCGGCGACCTACAAGATCAAGGACAGGGACGAGATAGAGTATACCACCATACCTTCGATTATGCTTGACTGCGATCTCAACGCCAACGAGCAGGTCGTCACCGCGGTACGTTACGATCCGGTCATCGACATTTCCACCGGGAAATCTGCGGATATGAACGATATGGAGCATACCGGGCTTAAACGCTGGATCGCGCTTTATTATTCCAGGGACGAACGTGCCGGCTCGCCGCTTATGGCAAAAGGAGAAACCGCGTTCGTTTCACAGCTCGGCAATATCGCCGTCCCCGAAGACGCTTCTCCCGTAACCAAATTCGGCGAAGGCGCTGCGTACAATATCAATTCCTATAACACCATAACCGATCCCGAAAACGTGCTTTACCTTTTCTGCTATACCGAAAACTCGCTGAACGGTATAGAGACCGCAAAAAGAGGCAAGTACGTCAGCAATCTGCGCCTCAGCATCGCATCGACCGAGCAGATGGCACGCGATTACCTTCTTAACTTAAAAGGCTATTACGTTCTTCCGTACAACCTTACACCGGGCGGAAAATACTACACGTTCATCGGGTACTCCACCACCAATATACCGTCCAAGGCGGTCACGGATATAAGATTCAAATATGCCTGCACCGACGGCGTTGTCTATTGGGGCGACGGCTCCAACCCCTATGCGTGCCTGTACGCAAAGCCTCAAAGCCCGCTGCGTACGTCGGCAATAAATTCACAGAACGAAAAACTGATATACAATACGGAATATCTCTTCCAGCCCTACTGCTCAAAGAGCGTCAACGTAGGCGATCCGATACTTGCGGACAGTCTCCGCGTTTTCGGCTCCCTTACCGAGATAAAAGGGGAATACGCCGACTATCTGTGTGCAAGCTGGTTCTCCGGCGGTGCGTTCGATTTTCTGACTGATATCGTCAGCGATCACGATATGGACGGCAGTCACGTTTTCCTCGGCTATCTTACCGACAAAAAAGCGTATTCGACCGACACGGAGGAACTCGAATCCGAAGCGTCAAGAGCCGCGGAGGAGTCAGCGGCAAAAGAAAACTCGGGTTCCTCCGAAGAAACCTCCGATATCCCCCGTCCGGAAGCAAAGGGAGACGACATCGACTGGGAAGCAGTCCGCAATTCCGACGAGGAATACCTTGCGGGCATCGCCTTCTTCTCCGGCACGGAGAAGAAAAACTGCGACGATTGGATGCGTCTTGAAAGCTACGCTGCCGACCTCGGCTACCGTCTGCTGAAGATCGACCTTGCAGCCGGAGCATTGAAATATAACGACAGACCCGGTTATATGTACCTTGCATATACCATCACCAGGGATCCGAAGCGCGCGATAACCGATATCGGCGTCTTCACCGGCGAGCCTAAAGGGAACGGAACGCTTTTGGGACATATAGACAGAGCGGGCGTCTCGTTTGAAGTAGCTCAGGTGTTCCAGCAGAATAACTACCTTGCAACGTTCTCCACGGTGACGATCAGAAGACCGAGCGTGACAAACGCTTACATCGGAAGACCCGACGAAGAACCGTCGGCAAGAACGTGGTTCTGGAATTCCGAATGGTCTGACTACAAATGCGACTTCCTTAACAATTATCCTTATACGATGAAGCCGAGAGCGCTCTATACCGCGGGACCGCGTCCGGGCGCTGCGCCGATACGGCTTTCGGACGTTATTTACGGCACGACTGCCGATGGTATTCCGTGCGGCAGATACGCACAGTATAATACAAATCTGTTCTCGCTTGCCACGGGCGACGCCGTCACCGTCATTGACGGAGGAGGATGGAAGTCCGTACACGCACTCGAGGATCATTTCCACGATACCTACGACGAATACGGCGATCTGCAGACCCGCGGTACTAATATCGGACTTTCGCGTGACGAAGCAAACGGAAAAGACTGCATACTTTATTTGTATTACAGAAACGCCTATAAAGCATCCGACGGAACGACCGCCGTCCGCAACATACCGAAACGCGGAGCATACGTCGCAAAGGTCGAGATCGTCGGCTGTGTCGAAAAGGATACATCCTACGATACGGCACGCTATCTCGGTATGGCTTACGGCGAAGAAATAATCAACCTTTCATCTCCGTTGTTCACGGAGGAAAGCGAGAGATACAACGTATTCGACGATACGACGTTCTATAAAATGAAGGACGATCCCATAAACGATTATTCCGACAAATGCTATTATCTTACGGTAACGTATCAAGATACGTCGGACGACGCGGTGGCGATGATGATTATCGATTATCAGAACGGCGACGAAGAGTTGCCTCAAACCCTGTCATTGCCGAATCAGTACAAATATGTGATCGAAAGATCCGCGGAAGACAAGATGATACATTACAAAAAAGGCGACTCCGTCGCGCCCACCGTCCCCGCTTCCGACGAAGAAAGCGGTACCGATAAGAAAAAGAAGTACGCCGAAGGCTATGTGATGTACTGCGCCACGCGGCGCGGTCCCAAAGCGGGAAGAGTGCAGGTGCTTGAAAACCTTGAGTGTTCCGATCCCGCGCTCAAAGAAAATCCGCGCTGGTTTGCGGAGGACATAAACAAAAACGTCTTCTATGCCAACGAGTATATGGATCAGACGATAGCCCTTTACGGCTATGTGGAAAAATACGTTTTCGATATTGCGACCGTCACTCTTGAGCAGGGAAAGTCGCCGCAGGATATAGAACTTGAACTCGGACAGCTCGGCTTCGGTCAGATCATCAATATCGACATACTCAACGGCACTTCTATGAACGCGACGTATATCGGCGTTATGCGTACCGACGATCCGTCGCAGGCATTGCAGGATATTATGATACTCCACGAGGATCACGGCAAAGAGACCACGGATTTCGATTACATCTATGAACGTGTAAACGATACAAGCCTTACGTTGAATGCCGAATTCCGGACGGAACCGTTGTACATTTATACTTCCAAGGGCTTTTACGGCAGTACCGAGATATGGGGCGAACGCACGGCGATCACAAACGTCGGTGTCTGCTTCAGCCCGCTGAACAACAGCCGCACCAAAAAGTATTATTGGAACGGTGTCCGGGACGTGAACGTGAAGCCGGACAACTGGAGACCGACAAACGAGATATTGGACGTTATGGACGTTATGGGTGAAGACGAAGATGAATACGCTTACCTCAACGCCGCACTGGTCGATTACAATCTTGCGCAGGTAAACCAAAAAGAGGGCACGACCGGAGCCAAGCAATACAAGAAGGATCACGGCTATACCTGGCTCGTCTATACCAATAATTCCAACATCCGTTATGCGAAATACGAGGAGTATTATATGAACGGACTTGTCACGGGTACCGAATCGGGCGATGCGGCGCTCGGGCTCGCGTCGGTCGTTTCCAAAAATTCGCTTGTAGTTCCGGCAGTTGTCATTCTGCTCGGCGGGATCGTTTCCGGCATCGTGCTTATTCTTGTAAAGAAGCGCAAAGAGGACGTTACAGCGCAGAGCGAATAACAGAGTATAATTGCAGAATCAAAATATACTATACAACAAAAGGAGATCAGACAAAATGAAAAAATTCATTGCTTTCTTCCTTGCGATCCTGATGGCGGTCATCACGCCGTTCCAGGTTCTTGCCGCAGGTGAAAACTCGGCAAACAACGCAAAACAGTACGTAAAAGAGCTTTTCCTTGTACGGAAAGATCAGCTTTCGCATTATCAGAACAACGGCGATTATATGGTCTATGCGAATCCGCTCTACAAAAACAAAAACCCGGACGACAATGCCTCAACGGAGCTTTATCTTGTCGCGCTTCTCACGGCTGATCCCGCGGAAGCGATCACCGACATAAAAGCACTCCAAATGGGTGATACCTTCTCGTTTGATGAATACAAACAGCTTCTTAAAAATTTACGTGCCATTGCCGCGATTCAAGCAAAGATTTGGCTTGCCGGAGCGATACCGACCTTCCGTGAAATGTATGAAGCGGGAAAAGAAAGCGCGATCAGCGCATATCAGCTTCTCAACTGCTTCTTTGACGACAGCGAAAGCTTCAAAGCGACAAACAACGGAGACGTTATGTTTCTCGGAGATCTCTTCCTTTCGGATAAGCTCACCGAAGACATAATTGCAAACATAATCCTTACCGGAAATACGGACGCGGTGGACGTCATCCGCAAAGCGCTTGCCATTGCCTGCTCGGTCGATGAAAATGACAAGACCTTCCTTGATTACATAGGCAACAAGAACTATGCTCAGAAGGTGGCGGGCGGCTCTTTGGGCAAGCTCGAGGATTACGCCAACGACGCGCAAAGGCTTCTCGAAAGCATCAACGATAAAAGCGAGTACAGCAAAGCATTGAAGATTTACAAAAAGTATAAGACACAGTATGAAGAAGCCGCTGCAAACGGTGAAAAAGCATTGGCGGAATTCGACGATATGCTTATCAAATCGGACTACGGCGATAACGGCGATGCCGAACAGGTGCTTCAGAATTATCTTGAAAGTCATGTAAAGAACGAGTATGAATTGTTCTATAAAGGCAAGGAATATACGAAACTTTTCGGCAGCATATCGTTTTATGCACTCGGCATCCCCGGAACCAATACCAAGGACTCCAACCATATCACGCTGCTTGACCTTTTCAACAAAACGAATTATTATCCCAAAAGATACAACGGAACAAAGGGCGACCCTGATGATCTTCTTCTTAAGAACCTTGAATACTTTGTGATCGCGGCAAAGGATATGGGCGCGGAAGTAATGCTCGACCTCGGACTTGTCGACCTTATTTCCATCGCCGCTTCCGATAAAACGGAATATCAGACACGCATCAATGAACTTAAAACAAAAAAAGATACTGACGAAGATAAAGAAGTTGCAAAATACGCCAATGAGGGCATTTCGGTATATTACGGCGTTGACAGCAACATCTTCGTTGACGGTATGGTCGCAATGACCGGCAGTGCCAGGGACGAAAACGCTCACGGAAATTCTTCCTGGGTTGTAAAACAGGCGGAATATATCGAAACTGCAAAAAAAGCAAAGAACGCTTATATGTATATGTGTATCGGCTCCGGTTCCGCTGCGGCTGTTTCTCTGGGCTGCCTGGCAAAATATATATCATATGCCGTATCGCGGAATTATGGTACTGTGTTTAAATTATACACAAAAGCTTTGGGTAAAAGCTCTTACTTGTATACTGCGGATAAAGTCGGAGAGAATATCAGATTGTCAACTTTACCGCAGCAGCAATTGTATAAGAATGTTGTAAACTATGAGGCGGGAACTGAATACTTTGTAGTCGTAGATCCTAATAAAGTCCAAAAGTCCAGCTATTTTAAATATGGTTGGGACGAAGCTGTTCCTCCTCAAGAATTTATGGATAATATTCCGCAACGAAGCGCAACAAACATTTCTGCCGGTGTCGTTTCGGGTGCTATGTTTGTAATTTCGTTGGCGGTGCTGATTTTTTCGGTGGTTATGTATTTACAGTCGGAGGATGCCAAGCTCATCACCGATTCCTACGACGAGATACCGGCGATCCTCTGCGATCACAAAACGATATCCGTAACGGACGAAGACGGAGTTTTTGAAGATTCCAAATACGTCTATTATTACGGCGTTTCGAATCCGCTCCTTGACGTGACCGAATCGCTTTACCCCGCTACCGATGACAAAGGCAACGAGATAGCAGATTCAAAGAAGCTTCCGCAGAATTTAGGCAAAGTTCAGGACCTCTATAACTGGGAGCTTTACGGCGGAAGAGAATGGGTCTGCCTCTATACATCCAAGGATCCTTTCGTGGGTATACCGATACTTGCGGACAGTATATGCTTCGATTCCAATATGACAAAGGAAGGCACCGTAACTGTCAAGGGCTTTGAACTGAACAACAAGTACGATTTCAACAATTCTTTCAACACCTGCTTCCGGAGTATGGAAAACCTCAAAATGATAGAAGACGCTTCAAAATACAAAAAGAATCCGCTTTATATCCATTATTCCTTTGACCTTGAAGCGGCAGGCGCGGTAAGCGGCGGCGAAAGCTTCATACAGTCACTTGCCACTATGGTATCGACTCCGTCCGCGTGGGTACTGCTTACCGGAATGCTTGCCATAGGTCTCGGCGGCGGCGCCGCCATCGGCACTCTTGCAGAAAGGAAAAAACAGGCAAAAAAAGAAGAAGTTTAATAACAAAAAACGGCGTGCATCGGCAAAACGATGCACGTCTCAGATTGTTTAAAAAACGATGTTTTTTGCCATTTGCCATTTGACATTTGCCGTTCGTTTGTGCTATACTGCAAATGAGGATAGATTTTTTTGAAAAAAACAGTAAAAACAGTTGCCTTTTTTCAAAGTCATTCGTATAAACCTACGACAGCAAAAAATACGAGTCCAAAGGAGATAAAAAATGAAGAAAAGAGTTATAAGCATACTTTTATCTTTGATAATGCTTTTAAGCATACTGCCGCTCGGCGCTTTTGCCGCGTCAGCGGATGGTATAACCGAATACGGGCGTCTTTACGTCGAAGCCGGCGCATATATCGACACCGGGATCAAACCGACCGAAAACACCCGTGTCGTAATGGACGTTGAAGTCAACGGCGCATACGAATACTGGTTCGGTGTCTGGGATGCCGATTACAATAGCTGGGCCTTTGCCCTCGGCAACGACGGCACCGGTCTGTATGCCGGCTACGGCTTTCAGGGCGGCACAAGCGGCAGCGTCGTGTCAAACGGCAGACATACTGTCGAGCTTGACGACCGCGGCAACGTAAAGGTGGATTCCGTCGGTTTGAGATACATCGCATCGTCTCTGTACGATCTGCATAACACTCTTTATCTCTTCGCACAGAACAGAAAAGGACACGCTTCCTGCAACGAAAAGCAGGGCGTGATAACCTTTTATTCCTGCCAGATCTACGAAAATAACACGCTCGTGCGTGATTTTGTCCCCGCAAAACGCGGTGACGATATCGGCGTTTACGACAGATGCGAAAAGAAATTTTACGAAAAACGCGGCGGCGCCGATATGAGCGTCGATTCCGAAAGCGATATCACCTTCCACGAATGGCTGCAGGTCGAAAAAGGCGCGTATATCGACACCGGCTACAAGCCCACAAACTATACAAGCGTCGTTATGGACGTCAACGTCAACGGGAAATGCGAATACTGGTTCGGTGCCTGGGACGAAAGCTGGAACAAAGCCGCATTTGCTTTCGGCAACGACAAGACCGGCATTTATTCCGGTTACGGCAACGAGGGCGGCACTTACGGCAGCGTCGTACCGAACGGACGCCATACCGTCGAGCTTGATAAATGGTTTGTAAAAGTCGATGACGAAGTCGTCAAAACGCACAGACGTATCATATACAACGATTACGACAAGTTCGATGACTATGAAGAGGGCGAAGAGGAATACGGTTATAACGACGATAACGAAAGAGTCTTCCCGCTGAAAAACTCTCTTTACCTCTTTGCACAGAACCGCAGCGGTGCCGCAGTTTGGCATAATGAACAAAGCACCATCACGTTCTATTCCTGCAAGATATACGAAGACGGTACTCTTGTGCGCGACCTCGTTCCCGCGGAACGCGGCGCAACAGCCGGCGTTTACGACAGATGCGAGGGCAGATTCTACGCAAAAAGCGGCAGCGGCGCTATGACCGCTATGGACAGCCCCAAGAGTGACGTTGTCGAATACGATTGGCTTGCCGCCGATGCAGGCTCTTATATCGACACCGGCATCAAGCCGACCGACAAGACCCGCGTCATTATGAGCCTCAACGTCAACGCCGAACAGGAATATTGGTTCGGTGCCTGGGATACCAATTACAATAAAGGCGCTTATGCGTTCTGCAACGACACGTCGAGATATAATACCGGCACTTACATCGGCTACGGCAACGACGGCGGAACCGTCGGTATGAAGGTATATAACGGACAGCACACGGTCGAACTGCGTGACGGTGCTGCCTATGTTGACGGCAGCAAGAATACGCGCGATATGGCAAAATCCGAGTTTTCTCTGAAAAATAACCTTTACCTTTTCGCGCAGAACAGAAACGGCAGTGCTTACTGGATACCCGATCAGAGGATAACCTTCTATTACTGCAAAATATACGAAGGCGAAAAGCTCGTGCGTGATTTTGTCCCCGCAAAGAAGGGAAACGTCTCCGGTCTTTACGATAAATGCGAAGGAAAGTTCTATGCCAACAGCGGAAACGGCGGTATGGCGGCTCTGACGAATCAGACGAGCTTTTTGGATCGTATCGACGCGGCGGGCAAATACGTTGACACCGGTTACAGACCAAATCAGTCTTCACGCGTCGTTATGGACGTTGAGGTCATCGGGGCGACGGAATGTTGGTTCGGTGTGTCGGAGAACAATAAGGGCTTTTTGCTCAGCGACGAGCCTATAATGTCCTATAAAGGCTTTGCGTACTTCGGAACGTCGCCTTATATTTCGCAGAACCTCCTTTTCGATTATTCACGTCAGAAAATCGAGCTTGACAAAGGCGTTATCAAATCCAACGGCAGCAAGGTGAACGGCTCTGCCGCTATGACATCGGCTCCTTTCTCGATGACGAACAGTCTTTATCTTTTCGCACGAAACGAAAACGGAAAAGCCTACGCGCCGAACGGTCAGAAAAAGATCCGTTTCTACTCCTGCCGTATCTACGACGGAGATAAGATAGTACGCAGCTTCGTTCCCGCCGAAAAGGACGGAGTGACGGGACTTTACGACATCTGCGGAGAGATGTTCTATGAACTGCGTCCCACTCCCGCAAATAATTTCCCGGTAGTCATAAACTCGAATACCCGCATTTCCGACTGCGTGTACGATCTGAACGGTTCATCCGTGTCAAGCGTTTTCGAGATCACCGGAAACGTCACCGAGGTCACCTTCGATAACGTCGTTTTCAAAAATATATCGTGCCCCGATAACGGCTCCTGCGTTTATGTGAGCGAATATCTTTCCAACGACGTAAAGATAAACTTCAACAACTGTCAGTTCATCAACTGCTCTGCCTCCTACGGCGGTGCAATATACGTCAGCGGAACGGGCCATAGAGTCGAGCTCAACTTCAACAACACCGCAGCAAATAACTGCTACGCTTCAAATCAGGGCGGTTTCGCCTACATACACGGCGACAATACCTATATTTACGGCAACGGCACCAGCGTGATCTACGGCTGCAGCTCCTACAACGAGGGCGGTGCCTTCTATATCAACTACGGAAAAAAACTCGACGGCTTCTCCTTTGTATGTAATGAATCGAAAAGAAACGACGGCGGTGCATTGCTCGTGACCCGCAGCGGTTTTTCCGTATCGAACTGTGCGTTTTACGAAAACTACGCCTACGACAACGCAGGTGCCATATACGTCAAATCAAGTACAAGCGACGTTGAAATAAGCGATTCATTCTTCTATCACAATTACGAAGGAAACGCAAACGGCGGAATTTCGCTTGATATTTGTTCCGACACGGTCGTGAAAAACTGTGATTTCGTGCACGATTATTCCGCTTCGATCGATTATTTGGTAAATCATACCGCGAATTTGACAAACTATACCAATATCAGCGAGGATAAGCATACTCTCAAAAAATCCGGTGACGGAAAATACTACATCAACAATTCCGGCGACTGGTTCGCTTTCCAGCTTGATGTATGCAGAGGAAAAACGTTTGAAAAAGAAACCGTTATGCTTGGTGCCGACGTATTCGCGTATAAGCCCGTCGGTTCCTGGGCTGATAAAGAAAAAGACAGAAAACCGTTCAAAGGTACTTTTGACGGCAATGCACACAGTGTCACGATTTGTGTTATAAACGATCAAAACAACAACGCCGTATTCAGCCATACCGCAGGAGCGACCATAAACAATCTTTCCGTATGCGGCTATCTGACCGGCGGTCTGACCGTTGCCGGTGTTGTTGCAAACTCCGAGAACACCTGCATAAACGGTTGTACTAACTATGCAAATATATCCGGCATAGCATATCTGGGCGGCATCGCCGGATATGTGGGCAACGGCACGACTGTCATCAACTGCATCAACTACGGCACTGTCCGTGACGGCTCCTGCATCGGCGGCATCGTCGGCAGGGCTTGCTCGACTGATGACAGGATACTCAACTGCATCAACTACGGTGACGTCATCGCCGTATACGAGGTCGCGGGCGGCATCGTCGGCGAGACCTTCGGCGACGTTTACAACTGCTACTGCGGCGAATGTGCGCTCAGCGCAACGATCGACTTCGGCAGGATCTTCGGCAAAAAGCCATCCGGCAATGTCGAACAGTGCTATTTCGGCGACGTCTTCATAAAGAGGATGAACTACAATATCGAAAATCCGTCGCTCTATTTTGACGGCGGTGTGAACGGATGGCTCTATTGGCGTAAAGAAAACGGCAGGGTTGTGTTCGGACCGAAGGAAGCGACAGGCAACAGATTATACGTCAAAAACTCCGCAGAACTCGATCGGATAATCGAAAACATCAATAACGGCAATACGTACGCGAATTATACCATTGTTCTCGAAGCGGATATCGCTATGCCTTTGAATACGATCATCGGCGACAGTTCTCATCCGTTCAAGGGTACGTTTGACGGAAACGGATTTGCAATTACCGTCACGCAGAAATCTGCCGAAAGCGGATATATCGGACTGTTCGGATATACCGACGGTGCGGTCTTCAAAAACATCACCGTCAAAGGCGAATCGGGCAACGGTCACGGCGCTTATATGGGCGCTCTTGTCGGCTACGCCGTGAATACGTCCTTCATCGACTGCGAAAACCGCGCCAACGTATGGTCGCAGGACAGCGGTCTTGTCATAATTAGCATCGGCGGTTTTGCGGGGTACGCAAAGAACTGCACCTTTGAAAACTGCTCAAATTACGGCGCGATCGGCAACCAGGTCAAAGCCACCGCCGTCGGCGGCATCGTCGGCTTGGCGTCCGCATCGACGTTCATAAACTGCGTAAACTACGAAAAGATAAGATCCGGCGCGGGCAGTGTCGGCGGCATCATCGGGTACGCTTCCTCGTCTTCCGTTCGTGACGGCGAAAACCACGCGGAAGTCACGGGTACCAAAGATATCGGCGGCATCGTCGGCTATCAGTACGAAGGAACGGTATACGCCTGCAAAAACAGTTCTTATATCGGCGGCGGAAATTATGTCGGCGGTATTATCGGCAGAAGCTTCGGCGAAGCAAAGATCGAAAGAACCGAAAACTCCGGCGAAATAAACGGCTCCGGCGATTATGTCGGCGGCATCGTCGGCAAAACGGAAATAAACGGAAACACCAACAGATCCGCATCCGTGCGATTTGCCGTCAACCGCGCAAACGTGACCGGCAAGGATTACGTCGGCGGTATCGTCGGAAGCGCAGATAAAAACGGCGCCGGAATATACGGAAGCGTAAACTATGCGTACGTCGAATCCACGGGAGACGATCCCAATGTTGCCGGCGGTATCGTCGGTATGACAGAGGTAAGCGTTCAGCATTGTGCAAACCACGGTGCCGTCATCGGCAGAAACGGCGGCGGTATATGCGGCGTCTATCAGGAAACTTTTGCCGCTTACTGCGTAGATACGGGTACGACGAACGGCTGCGACGCGCTGTATAAGTACGTCGAGAAAAATGTTGATCCCGAATATGCTTACGGCATCTACTGCGATCCCGAAAATAACGACCGCGTGATCCGCAGGCTGAACTCGGCTTCCGGAACAAACGGCATCACCGTTTGGGGAATGGACGAGGAAAACAACCTTGTCCCGACACTTGTACACGGTTTCGGTACCGAAGCGCATCCTTATGAAATAGCGACTTCTTATGACCTTGAACTTCTCGGTCACGCCGTGGATCAGAACACAAAATTCGTCACGGAAGGCGGAACGAAGTATTACAGGATAACCAAAGACATTTACGACACCGACGGATATGACACTTACAATTTCTCGGGACGTATTTCGCCCATCGGAAACGAAAAATACCCCTTTAACGGCGTCATCGACGGCGGAAGTCATACCGTATTCGTAAGACTGAACAAGCCGGATGATGACAACGTGGGACTTTTCGGTGTCACAAATAACGCCGTGATAAAGAATATCCGTATTGCAGGCGGCGTGAACGGCAAAGAAAACGTCGGCGGCATCGCCGGAAAGATATCGGGCACCGTCATTGTCAACTGTATGAACGACGCACGCATCACCGCCCGTAAATACGCGGCAGGCTTTGTCGGCTCGATAAGCGGCAGTACGTCGTACATCATCAACTGCGTGAACAGAGGAGAGATATCTGCCGACGACTACGCAGCCGGTATCGCCGCAAAAACGGAAAACAATGCCGTCTCCTTCATCGAACGCTGCTTCTCGGCAGGCGTTGTTGAGGTATCGGGCAAAACGTCCGTTTCCGACGCAGTCGCAAGCTTTGACTTTGACGCAAAGTACACTTACGATACCGACGAAGAGCAGAGAAAAACCAATACCGTAATTACCGACAGCTACATCCTTTCCGATTTCTGCAACGCGGAGTCGATGAATGAAAGCATCGAATACGTTTCGCTTGACGACGACTTTACGCAGCTGCTTGCCGGACTGTCTCTGACGCACGGTACCAAGGAACTGCTCGACACTTACGGGATCACGCTCTACACGCCCGGTTTCGTATCTCTTTACACTTTCGATTATATCTATTTCTACGCCACTTCGTATTATGACGAATTGTATGACGGTGAATATGAGGAATACGATGATTACGAGTGGGAAGACGGAGACGACGAATTTGAAGTAATCTTCCCTTGGCTCAAGGAATTCAGCCCCGCAGTAAGGCTCGAGCCTGTTGCCGATGCCTGCTATCTCGGCGTTGAACCGACGACTGATAAGGCAGGGCATAAGGAATATTTCTATAATATGCTCACCGAGGGCTATTATACGGATATTGATTGTTACACCGAGATACCCAATCCCACTACATGGGCGACGAACTTTACCGGCAACGGATATCTTGCAAAGCTTGACGAAGCAAAGTGCTACAAGATAAACGACAAGCTTTTTGAGAAAAAGTCCTATGCGGAAGCGTATCTTGAAAATCATTACGACGACGGTATCACCTACATTTCACTCGCCGGAAACATCACGACGCAGCATCCCGTTTATCTCTTTGAGGGAACGGCTCTGACAGTCGATATGAACGGATACGATTGGATCTATGAGGGGACCGATCTTGCGGAATGTATCTTCAAGTCGTACGCAGATAACGCTTCTCTTGTCATCAACGGCAACACTCCGGAGATCATAGAAAACGTGAAAAACAGACTCGACAGCCTGACGAATCAGGTAAACGTCTATGTGGACGGCGATTATAAGAAGTACGTCGAAGAGACGGGCGGAACCGATGAACCCAGAATGGGTATGATTTACCTCAAAAAAGGCTTCCACGCACGTCTTCTGGGCTGCAACAGCGCCGACGCCGAACTCAACTACGTTTACGTCAAGGGAACGAATGCCGAAACCGACGGCGGTATGATCCGCGCAAACGGGAAGCTTTCGCTCACTATGAACTGTTCCATTGCGGAAGATTGCTGCTCGGCAGCCGGCAGCGGCGGTGCGATCTACGAAGCAAGCAGACCTACCGACGGCAGCACGGGTAAGATCGAACTTATACATTCCGCTTTCGTGAACTGCTACACTTACGGCGGACGCGGCGGCGCGATATATATGTCGCTGCTCGACAACAGCGCGGAAAGCAAGGGCGGTATCGCAAGGACGATCACCGGCGACTCAACAAGCGGTTTCTGGTACTGCCATTCCGTCGACAACGCGGGCGGCGCCATTGCCATAGACAGTAAATATATCGTGGCTGACGTCGATATTTCCAAACTGTATTTCTGCGAATGTTATGTCGGCAACAGCAACGAGATGCCTGTTCTGAAAATCAAACCGGACAACGCACTTTCCGGCGGCGCGATTTATCTTAACTACGTCTATGGATTTGAAATAGCTAACTGCGATTTCAGCTTCTGCCTTGCAGGCGGACGCGGCGGCGCGATAGCCGTGATCGGCGAGCTTGCATGGGACAAAAAGGCTCAGGTGCTGACAAATCTCAGGATCAAAGACTGCGAAGCGGTCAACGAAGGCAAGGACATTTACTTTGAATCCGGCTCCGGTGTTATGGAAAACATCGCTTTGATCTGCAAAGCGGGTTCACCGCTCAAGGGGAAAGACGAAAAATCCCGCATCTATCTTCTCCATAACGAAAACGTGACCAACACCGATTCGGGTACAACGGGTATACTGTTCCGCAACGTGGGTATCGAAACGGGACGCGGACTGTCAACGTCTTCGATAATTTCGGTCGGAAGTATTGCCGCCATCATCGTTATCGCGGCAGCCGCTGCCGTGAAGACCGTTGTTCTCGTGAAAAAGAAGAAAAAAGTTTCTTCCGATTCCAAGGACGGCGATTGAACGGATAAATGCCGCCCGATAAGCGGCGTCCGTGAATAGAGAAACATATAATGTGATCGTAAGGTCAGAAGACCTTACGATCCATTTTTTTTTTGCAGATATTTCAAAAAAACAGTTTACTTTTTTCAAAGTCGTTCGTATAAACCTGATGTAGGGTAATGGCATTTATTCCTGTGTTTTCAAGCCGTTTTTGCTTGTTTTGCCCGGGAAGATTTCCACAATTTTTATCAAAATCATTGATTTTACATCATATATATGTTATACTAATTTGAATAGATATAAATTGCGATATTTTCGCCTCTCGGAATGACAATGCCGAAAATCGGTAAATCTCAATGTTCGGAAAGGGAAAACGATGGATCTGGTTTTGTGTGCGGCTGCCGCTATTTCCATTGCCGTGTCGGTGTACGGTACGGCAAGGCTCTTCAAACGGAAAGAACCGCTTTATTTCAAGATGATAGTATGTGCGAACTGGTGCTATACCGCCCAGATATTGTATCAGTTGTGCCTTTTGGTCTGCGTCGGCTCTGACGGATCGTACAGCGACAGCGTCTTGAGCGGACTCGGATTGAACGCCTACGCCGCGTTCGTCTTTGCCGCCAATTACGGGCCGTTTGATTCGATCGTCGACGGCGGAGACGCCAGGTATAAAAAAACACGTCTTATCGCTTTCGCTTCCCCCGTGCTGTTTCTTGCGCTGACGGCTGTTGTGATCGTCCTTTGGAGCAATACCGGGGAAAGGTTCATTGAGATCATCGGCTATATGCTCATTTCCTGCTCTATAATGCCGTGGTGCGTGTATTACAACTTCAAATACCTTCTTATAAACGAGGACGATCCGTTTATTCGAGGGGTGAAACCGGTCAATCTCTGTTCGCTGCTCTTCTGCTTTGCGGCTCTCGGAGAAATGATCGCCAAAGTCCTGGAACACGGCACGATCGCTGACATATTTATGTATGCGATGATCTTATTATCCGCCGCAACGGTTTTCGCGGCAGATTGGGGGCGCAGAAAATGGCACAGCTGATCCTTATACTTTTTATCTGTATAATGATCCCGCTTCTGCTCTTGTCCGTCCTTTTCCGCGGACATTCGCGGCTGCTTATCATCTTTATGATGATAGGCTGTTACGCCTGCCTGTTTTCGGGTTATTTATGCGGATATCTCAAAGAAGCGTTTTCACTCGATTCGTTCCGTATGACTTACACGCTGAATCCGCTTGTCGAGGAAATTGCAAAAGCGCTGGCGGTGATAATTTACGGCAGGGTATTCAAGCCCAAACGCAAGGATCTGCTTGAATGTGCGATGATCGTCGGAATAGGATTTGCGATCCTCGAAAACACCTATTACCTTATCACCAACATAGAAGACGTAACGATTATGTGGGCGATAGTCAGAGGCGTCGGCGCCGGACTTATGCACGGTATTTCCACTATGTTCGTCGGCTGGGTCATCTTTTACGTCAACATCAAACGCCGGCTTGCGCTACCCGGAACTTTCGGGACTATCGCGGTCGCAATAATCTATCACAGCATTTACAATATGCTCATTCAATCGCAGTTTCAATTCGTCGGTATCATTCTGCCGATGTCAACGTTCATTCCGATCCTGATCCTGTATCACAAGGTCAACACGGCGGAAGCCGAAAAACTGCAGGCGTAATACAGTACGTCTGACGGCATTGATCGTTTTTAGGAGAAAACAATATGAAATTTTTTAAGAGTATTATTTCGGCATTGCTTGTCGCGGTCATATTCTGGGAAAGTGAACTGCTCGCAAGTGCGACGACCATTGCGGCTGACATAAGATTTGAAAATGTCAATGCACAGATGGTCGAAACCATCGCTCTGTATAACGACGATCCCGGACTTGTCGACAGCGGATGGTACATCTGCGACGTTATGGTCGGCTACGGCGAAACGCTCGCCGATGCCGAAAAGAACGTAAAGCAAAAGGGTTACTATCCCTATCCCTACGACACCAACGCGGGAGGCGCCGGACTTTCCACCTGTATCGGCTATAAGCTGACACAGGATAAGAACGAAGCGATCACCGGGCTTGCTGTTATGGATCAGTACGGCGGATACGAAGAGTTCGACTACCAGCAGACCCTCAGAGATGGTGTGTCCGGTCTTAAAGATATGGTAAACGGAATGATGAACGCCTGCGCCACGATGAGAAACAATCTTGAAAAAGGCAGCGAAGCAGCCAAGATCGCGCTCGAATTCCTCAACAAATATCACGTCCCGGGCGACGATGCCGATACCGTATCAAAAAGAATACCGCTCGGCAAATATCTGCTGGACAAGAACAGAACTTACGATGATTATGAAAAGATCATTCTCGTCGGCAATACCGACGTAGTCACATACATAAACACCCAGCTCGGAGCCGCGTGCAGCGACTGCTATGTAGTCGAAGAGAAAGATCGGACTGTTTATGTCGGAAGTATGACAGATGACAAAGACTGGCTTCCGAGAGCTTTCGACGCGGTGCTGAACCATAACTTCCTTTTCTGTATCAATGACGACTCGCTCGATGATTATTGGCTGCATCTTATGGATGACACTTATACGGAAGTCAACCTGTTGGAAAAAAGTCTGCAGTATAACAAATTCACCGAAGAAGCCGAAAGATATCTTAAAAGCATCAAAAACACGGCAGGCGAGAACGGAGAGCCCAAAGAAATCGTCAATGTAGTTTATACCGATCTTTACGATTTTCTCTGCAATGCACCGGACAGACTTATGTATGCATTCGTAAGTGCGCTTCCGGCAGGACTGAGTACGGCGTACTTCGTTGATATAGTCAATCTTTCCTGTGCTGATGTGAATAACGGCGGCGTGTTCCCACTCTACTACGCGAAAAGCCCCGAAGTCGAAAGTCTGTGGATGAAAACGGCAATGAATACCATCCGCGAAAAAGGTTACGACGCAGAAAACCAGGCATGGCTGGAAGAACGGTACGCGCACTGTGCGTCGTATCGCAAAGACGTCGAGCTGTTCGTCTCGTTTATAGACAGTTTTGCGGCAGATTACAATAACGCCATCGACGCTTTCGGCGAGGTCTGCGGCGTTTATCCCACTACGATCGCAGATACGGATGAGGATGCCGTTCTTGCGGAACTGCGCAGTAAAGGCATCGACGTCACAGAAGATGATCTTGAGAGCCTTACCGACGACCTTGCCGTATTGGGCGCTTATACCACGCTTACCAACTACAATATAATTACCGACAGATCTGACCTCGGCACATATCAGTTCCCGCCTTCATACAGATCCTGGGAAAGCGCTGAACCGCAGGAAAACGAACCGAAAAACCTCGGCGAGTATCTGATTTATATAAGCGAATATACGGGTAAAACCACAAGCGAGACGTTGAAAGTCAAGGTCGTACTCTCCCTTGCTCTGTATGACGCACTTTCAGCCGCACAGCGTTACAATATGTCGTCCTGCGGTCTTACCGCGTTCTTCAACTGGGGCAGCCTTGGCGGCGCAGGAATTAAAGCTTACAGAGATGCGCTTGAAGAAGACGGAAAAGACTTTGATGATGCCATCAAGAAATGCACCGGAGGGAGTACCCTTTCTGTATGGTACGGCAGACACGAAGACCTGTATGATATGAAAAATCTTTACAGAACAAATAAAGCCATCCAGGCGAAAGCACTCGAAAATGCGCAGAAAATATCCATTGAGGAGAAAAAACAGTCCGAAGAGTACAGCGCATATCTTTCAAGATGCTCTCAGTGGTGCAGTCTGGCTTCGATCGGCGCCGGTATTCTTATGACGATTTCGCTGATATTTGTCACCGTTGAACAATTCGGCGGATTTTTGGGAATGTTCAAGGCTATCGGAGCGTTAGCCGGCGCGATCTGTATGAAGGCGAATATCGCTGCTGCGGCAATATCCTCGTGCATCGGGGCTGCCGTCGGCGGAATTCTGTTCATTCTCTCAATACTGCTGATAATCGCTTTCATAGTGCTTCTCGTCGTGTCGAAGCAGGAACCCGTAAAGCCGGACGTGGAATTTTCGCCTATTCCGGAAACGATGATAGACTGCCCCGACGAAGCCAATATAGCGTATATCGTCCGCTACGACGTAGCGCGGGACCAGAACGGAGATCCGGCGGATTTCAACAAAAACAGTAAGCGGCAATGGATCGCGCTGTACTATTCCAAAGACGCCGCGGCAGGCTCTCCCTTAATGTGCAAAAGCTCGACCGATCCCGGTTTTACGATAAAGTACGGCGACGGTTCGACGCCCGAGGATATGTATCCGCTTGCCAAATTTGAAGAAACGGTGGCGTTCAACCTCAATTCCGACCAGAAAGTCGATTCAAAAGACGTAACCGGAATATATATGTTCTATACCACCAAAGATTCGGCAAACAAAATCGTAAAAGACAACAGCGGCAAATATATCGCCGCGCTGAAACTCGGTGTGGCGTTGGATGAAATGACGGCAAAGAATGCCGCAAGCATTGAAGAAGGATATAACCTGCTCAACGTAAACCTCACTCCGAACTCCAAAGAGTATTGTAAAAAGAACTATTATACATACATCGGATACAAAACTACCAATTCGGCAGAATACGCCATCACCGATATCCGTGCTTCCTATGCGACCGACGCAAGCGAAGTCTTTTTCGGCGACTGCAGGTATTTCAACGCATTGAGCGCCACAAAGATCTCCTGCCCGATCAATACGACCACGTCGAGTAAAGACGACTCGGATCCGACACCGTTCTATTATCAGCTTTATTACAGCTTTTCAGCCAATGCGGGCGATCCGATCCTTGCGGATTCGCTGAGAGTGATCTCAAACGTGTCGGAACTGCAGAAGAACGAGGAATACGTCCGCTGCTTCTCGGGCGAAGCGTTTGATCCGCAGGCGGAAATAGGTAAACTTGTCGCAAACCCGAACCGCGTCGGTCCGAAGGATACCGCGATAATTTATCCGCAGCATCATTTTATCGCTTACAAAGACGAAAAGCCGGCGGATTTCGACGGAAGCAAGACATATCTTGCGGGATTCACGTTCTATTACGGCTCACGCTTTATGGCTGTGGCATATCACAATGAACTCGGAAGTTATATGACATATTGGGAACAGAATTTGTTTGAACATGAAGCGACGAAATACGGCGTGACTATGTTCCACGTAAACCTCACTCCGTACCACGGATTCCTTACCGCTTATGAAGAGAGGTTCAAAAAGGACAGCACCTTCATCGGTTACTCCACGACGAACAATCCCAAAAAAGCCATCTACTCGATAAACCTGTTCGTCGGCGAAGACGCCGCGAGAATATCGGGACGCTTCCCGTCAAACATCAACAGCAACGGAATGGCTTACGAAGCATCGAATATTTACGCCATCAAAGACGGTACGGTAATGCTCCGTTATTCGCACGCTTACGTTTCCGGCGCGTACTTGGCGGGAACGACCAAAGAAATGTATTATCCGGACCTTTGGATGGGTTACAATACCAACCAGAAGGAGCGTGTTCTTTATCAGGCGGGACCGACGTCAGACCCGAAGTACGGGCCGATCCTGCTGGAGAACGTCATCATCACGTCGTCGCCGACGGCACTTCCGCTTATTGACGGCGACAACTCGGCTTTCACATACCTTGCGACCGGCAAAAAAGTGGAAGGCGGGCTCGAAGACAATTACCGTTCGGTACATCACCTCGCCGAAACGTTCCACGACGTTTACGATGCCGACGGTCAGCTCCTCACCCCGGGTTCCAACCTCGGATTTCCGCACAAGGATTACGATTCATCGCTGTTCATCTATTACCGCAATTCCGATAAAAAGTTCGAGCGCGGCACATTCGTTTCAAAGGTCGAGCTTGTCGGTATGGCGGGCGGATACGGTGCGGTAGATACTGCGCTGATCCAAGCCATCTCGGCGGGCGACGATATCATCGGACTTGATTATCCGCTCGGCGTTGATGAAGAAAACGCATACCCCGTTGACGATAATCCCGTCTTCAACGGACGAAACGGCACTATGGAATGGGTGGACTACGCATTCTGGACCAGCTGGGGCTGGTATGCGTACGATTACGCAGCCGAATATCTTTCGGTCACCTATTCAAATTACGAGACCGACGCTGTCGGAACTGTAGTCGTTTCGACCAATAAAAAAGGCGATGAGCTTCCCGCATTCAAGGAACTGGCAATGGATTCGTCCGGCACGAAGACGAGCTGCCAAAAAGCAAACTTTTCCGCCGAATCGCAGTCGTACGTTTACGTCGAATATGAAAAAGTCCAGCTGATGCACACGCTCTATACGTCCAAAAACGGTTCGCCTATCGGCAGAATAATGATCGGGCGAAACAAAACGGTCGATCTTGAGCTTGACGGCAGAGGCTACAGATACGTCAAGAACGAAGACGGCTCCATATTCTGCGCGCTTGCAGGCGAAGACATTTACCGTCAGAACATAGTTCTGGTAGACGCAAAACGCGGTACATATATCGAAGACATCATCGCTTTCGACAGTATGGACACCTACGGCACCTGGAACGAGCTTATGAGGAACGGATATCAGGAAATGATCTCCGCCGACGCACTTTCGGGACTCGGAGCCGGCAGAGTACATTTCGCGCTCAAACGCACGACCTCTTCAGTCAAAGCCATCAAGGACATTATGTGTTCGCCGCGCGATCTCGGAGAAACTTACACATACGAGGGCAGAACGTATAACCGAATAAGTAATTTCAACATTTCGCGCACCGTCCCGCTCGCGTCGCAGGCGGTATATATCTATACCACCAAGGGCAGCAACGCCGACAACAGCGGCGCCAACCCGCTGTATCTCGGGCTTCGCAACATCGGAATTCTGGTCGAAAGCGACCGTTCAAGCGTAGTTTACTGGAACGGCGACAGCGAATTCACCGGGCTTTCAAGCGCCGTCAGGGACGGCACGGCAACGCGCCGGAACGGCGACAAAACCGAAACCGTGAAGCTCCTTATGACGACCAATATCGAAGGCAGTCTCGGACTGCTTGACGGCGGTGCGTTCGACAAGCAGAATGAGTATCTGAAGCAATATACTGAATCTCAGTACGAAACTTTCCGCAAAACGGTAGGCAACTGCAGGCTCGTTTTCACGAACAATTCCGACACAAAAGCCGCAGATTACAAGAGCGGCTACACGGGCGCAGCGACTATAGATGCCGGCGGAATAACGGCGATAATCCTTTCCGTGCTTGCTCTTGCCGCAATGGCTTCCGTCTTTGTCGTCGCAAAGAAAAAACGCAGGAACCAACAGTCACAAGCAAAATAAACGTAATTATTAAGCAACATATAAAGGAGATGCTATTATGAGTAAAAGCATTCGCAAAATTCTTTACAGTACGCTTGCGGTCTTTATGGCAGTCGTTATGGCGGCTTTAAGCCCGGTACGCATATTTGCCGCCCGCGGAGCCGGCGGAAGCAGCACAAGCGGAAGCACTGAACCGCAGAACAAGTATATCAAAGACATTATCATTGTTGCCGAAAATGAAATGTACCTTTTTGATACATCAGATGCGTATTCGGGATATACGATCATCGAAACACCATTATATCCCTTTGCCGCCGACAACAAAGAACATTCGACTCTTTATCTTGCCGTTGCCACAACAGACAAACCCAACGAAGCCATCACCGATATCAAGGCGATGAATATGAACGGCGAGTACGACTATCAGGCTTACGCGGATTATCTTTCGGAAATGGAAGCGTGGGCAGGCGCCAAAGCGCAGACAACGCTTGCCGCAGTCAAAGAGTTCCGGGCAAATTATTTATACAACAAACCCAGCGCGGTCTTTGCTTACGATATGCTCAACTACCTGACAGAAGACGGCAAAACGCCTCTCGGCGAAGCGCTTGTTAAGCTTGACAAAGATGCTCTTAATAAAACCATTAACGATATCGTTTTTAAGTCCAATCTGATTATGCTTACGTATATCCGTCAGCTTCTTCTCGTTGCCTGCTCCGAAACGCTGAGTACCGACTTCGTCACCGCATTGAGGGCGTACGGCAAAAACAATCCGCTTAAGAACGGCGAATACGATGCGTACAGAACGGCAGCGGATGACCTGAGATTTTCAATGGTCGATACGAGCCGTATGATCCGCGCGTACCGCAGCGCAATAGCGAACGGCGATGACTATGATGCTTATATAACCAAGAAAAATGAAGAAGTCAGCAAAGCGTTGGCAGAGAATGATGAAAATTCCGAAAAATATCAGGCTGCCGAAGAGGAAAATGAAAATTTGAAAGACATCATTGCCGGTCAGCTTCTTTGCGGACTTTTCGATGAAACTTATTATGAAGATGACGACAAAAATAAATATCGTCTTACCGATATCCTCGCAATGGATCCCGAAGACGAAGATCAGAGCAAACGTCCCAAGATCGATATGCTGCTGCCGATAGTTGCGCTTATGAGCGACGGTCAGCGCGGTCTTGCCGGCTGCGGATTTGATAAGCTCGTCGCATCCGTTATCAATGACTATTCGGGCAAAGATTCCGAATACAACAACTCACTTGAAGAAATAAAGTCTGTTTGGCAAGCTGTCGGCGACAATTCCTTGATCTCTGTCTATTCCGGCGTCGATCTTTCGCTTTACGATCCCAACGGTATCGCAATGGTAGGCAAATCGCGCGAAATCGTCAAAAAATCGATTGGCGGTGATAACAATTACCTTAGTCTTCCCGCTTTCGCAGCCGGTATTCTGATGGGCGGCGCCCTTGTCGGTATAGTCGGTTCCTGCGTGGGCTTAAGCCGCGGCATATCGGGTATCCTTGCATTTAACGAAGCACAGGCGGTATTAGCCCCTTATCGAGAAGCTCTTAGTAAAGCTCAAACGGTATTTAATACTGCGGAAAACGCCTTTACGAATTTGGAAGAATCTAATCTATTGGTGGAAGAAGCATATTCTTCTGCTTCAGCGGAATTGAAAATAGCACAGGACAATCTGTATACGAACACTCAATGTGAAATGAACGGCGTTCCGGGTATCACTTCGTCAATTGTCAGGACCGCGCTTTACACCTTTATGCTTGTGCTTTCCATCGCATTGTTCATTACCACTCTTATCGCACTTATTCAGGAACTTTCCCCGAGAGAAGTGCAGGATACGAAATATATCGACGTTCCGAGAGTGCTTGTCAATGCGATCGAGAAAACCGAATACGACTACCGTAACCAGATGACGACAAAAGCGCAGATGATCTTCTACAAAGGCATTATCGATCCGTTTATGTCCGACAATAAAGCCGAAGCCAACTTGACGCCAAGCAAGGTTATGGACGTCTTTGACTGGTCACTTACCGGCAAACGTGAATGGATAGCGCTTTACGCCACCAGGGACGGAAGAGCGGGCAACCCGATACTTGCAAATGATATTCAGGATTCGCTTGCAATACTTATCGAAACACCGAAAGCTTCCCATACGTCTCTTATGCAGGGCTACAACGACCGCGTAAAGATCTTCGGCAAGACCGGATATGTCGAATGCGGCAGCGGCGTCATCGCGTTCAATCACGGGGACGTTAAATCCGACACCAAATCCGGACTCGGTTATTCTGCCAATATGACGATCGAAAGCGGCGCATTCATACTCTACCTTCTTCTTGCCGCAATGGGCGGCGCGGGAATAGCAGTCCTTTCCTGCTTCCTTATAAACAAAAGAAACAAAAAGAAAGAAACGGCATAAAAGCATCAAAAATCAGTTTACTTTTTTCGGTCTCATTCGTATAAAACTATGGAATGAAAATTCAAAGGCAAAGAGGAGGTTCAATGATGAAAGGGAACGGTCATACCACACATATTATAATAAGGATAATTGCCGCGGCGATGATTCTGGCGTCTGCCCTCCTTTCGCTGTCTTCCTGCAAGGGAAACCTGGGAAGTATTGAATTATCCTCGCCTTTGACCGACGAAGAACGCGTGTATTATACGGGGCAGGATTTTGATACTCCGGTCGATACCGCAAACGGCACGTTCTCCAAGATACCGAACGTATATGTGATATACGAAGACGGTACTCGCTCGGAAGACATGTCGCACAGCGACAGCGTCACCTTTTCCGGTTACGACGCGGACAAAGCGGGTGAGCAGGTCATCACCGTCACCTACCGCGAGGGCAAATACACGATCAAAACCAAATACACCGTCACCGTAAGAGAGCGCGAGCTTTGCTATATCGAAGCGGACGACACTTACCACAACATCTTTCCTTTCGAGGTCGGCGACAGATTCGTCACCTCGGAAATAACCGAAAACGGGGCAAAACGGGGAGTTACGGTCACTTTCAGATATAACGATCCGAACTGCCCGACAGAAGCGTTCTTCGCCGACGATCCCGCGCTTGACGGTATCGCGTTCGACACGACGGGCTGCCTGCTCGACGAAAACGGCGCGTTCACGCAAGCCGGCACGTTCACGGTGCAGATTATGTATTGCGGATTGACGGCGACCTATAAAATTCGGGTGATCGATCCGGCAACGGAGAAAGAAGGCGGGCAAATTGAAGAATAATAAGCTTTCCGGAATACTGAATAAAGTTTTCGCGCCGCTGCTTACGGCAGCCGTTCTGACGGTATCGGCGTCGTTTTTGCTGTCTGACGTCAGCGCCGCCAATACCGTGCTGAATGACGGCTACGCGCTTGATCTGCCCTCGGATTACGCCGAAAACTACGTTATCGAGATAAACAAGTTTGCCGATCTTGCCGAAATAGCACAAAACGTAAACAACGGCACAAACGATTACAAAGGTATGACTATCGTCCTCAAAGCCGACGTCTCCGCGGGTACTGCAAGTACCGACTCATACAGGTACGGCTTTGCACCGATAGGAACGAAAGAGCATCCGTTCAGAGGCGTGTTCGACGGGTGCGGTCACACGGTCACGCTGTGCCTTGTAAAAACATCATCCTACGGCCCCAAAGAAAAAGACACGGCGGGGCTTTTCGGCTATGCCGAAAATGCGATCATCCGCAACGTGGTCGTTGACGGCAAATTGCAGTCAACGGGAAAAACCGGCGCTATCGCGGCTTACGCCGTTTCATCGACGATAATAAACTGCATCAACTTCGCACCTTTGAGGGGCAGCAGCATCGGCGGTATCGCCGCGTCCGTGTCCGGCACGGAAGATGCTCCCTGCACCATCGCAAACTGTGCCGTCAGCGACGTGACCTTTACGCCCGATATGCCAAGAAACTATACCGGAGGCTTCGGCGGCATTGTCGGCAGACTGGAAGACAAGTACAGCTATATCCGCAACTGCTTTTCCTATTTCAGTGTCAACTCTTCCGAAATAGGCGGTATCTGCGGCTATGCGTCCGGCACCGACTTTAAGGACCGTATCGAAAACTCGTATTATATTTCCGCTTCCGCTTATGCCCGTGCGATAGTCGGAAAAAACGACGCGATGAAGTATTACGCCGCCATCGACATCAGCCATGTTGACGACCCGCAAACCGACGAAGAAAGCCTTGAGTTTATTATGAACAGATACATAAACGAAAAAGGCTGCGGCTCTTCTTACGGTGAATGGGCATACGACTATTTTACCGGCTTCTTCACAATAGAAAGCAGATGCACGAACAATCTGAAGACGATTTCTTCACCGGACGATTGGAACGCCCTTGCAAGCGAATCGCAGAAAAACTCTGTTAAAGACATATATCTGCTTACGTCAGACCTTTCCGGCGTCACGAATATGATCGGAACGTATGAAAAACCTTTCAGCGGAGTGCTGCTCGGCGCCGGACACACGGTGAGCGTATCCATTTCTTCGACCACGGAACGCACGGGACTTATCTCGTATGCCCAAAACGCGAAAATTTATGACATTACGGTAAAGGGAAGCATCAACGGAGCCCGCTCGGTCGGCAGTATCGTCGGCGAAGGCAAAGACATCTATATTTCGGGATGTATTTGTCAGGCGAAAATCAGCGGCAAAAACGACGTCGGCGGCATCATAGGCTGGTCAAGAGGAACGACACGCATCGAAAACTGCATTGACGATTGGAGTTCAAACGGCGCATCTATCGAGATCGGCACCGGCTGCGTGACCTGCGGCGGCATCGTCGGTCTGCTTTCCGATGACTCCGTCGTCGAATGGTGCAGCAGCTATACGGAGATAAAGAGCTTCAGCCGTTACGTCGGCGGCATCGTCGGCTGTATGCAGAAAAATTCCTTTGTCCGCGCCTGCAGCAGCTACGGCAGAGTCGAAGGAACTCACCATGTCGGCGGTATCGTCGGATGCGTTGAGGGCGGTAAAGGCGTCGAAAACTGCTATTCGCAGGCGATCGTTATGGCAAGCGAAAATAACGCAGGCGGTATCCTTACAAGCTTGTCAAACGGTATGCCGATACG
This sequence comes from Eubacteriales bacterium, assembly GCA_045643125.1. Taxonomy (GTDB): domain Bacteria; phylum Bacillota; class Clostridia; order Oscillospirales; family CAG-382; genus UBA1206. The sequence continues at coordinate 9,409 of JAZUKE010000117.1, read as the reverse complement.
CAGCTGTATCAACGTCGGTTTAGTCATTTCAAACGATGCGAACACTCTTTATCCCATAGCAAACACAACTTCCACCGAACTTTGCTACGCGCTCGATCTCACCGATGCGACGACAGCCAAATATATCGACGACGGCACTTTTGCGGATTATTTCAACTTTGAACTTAAAAGATCCGATATCGAAAAACCGATCTATTGGGCAAAATCCGACATCGCGGCGTTCGCACTTGCCGAGACCTGCCCCAAAGCGGTACATTCATTTGCGTTCCTCGAAGACGAAACGAGCCTTATTTCAACGGCAGATGAATTTGAATTAGTCAGCACCATTCTGAACTTTGATACGATGAACAACCATTCGTGGAAGCTCGGTGCGGACATCATTCTCGGTGCGGAAAAACGTATTTCCGCCGTGTTCGACGGAGTTTTCGACGGTGACGGACATACGATAACGCTTTCTTCGACAAAGGGCGGACTTTTTGCCGAAGTGTGCGGAAAAGTAATGAATCTTACCGTGAGCGGCAGCGTGAGCGGAGACACAGTCGGTGCGATAGCCGACAGACTTGTTGGCGGAACGATCGAAAACTGCCGTAATACCGCAACTGTTACGGGCAATACGACTGCGGGCGGCATCGTCGGCTCTATTAACGACGGCGATATAACAGACTGCTCGAACAGCGGCAGCGTGACCGGAAACGGCTCCGTCGGCGGCATCGTCGGTTTGTTCACCAACGGCGATATAACAAACTGCTCAAACGGCGGTAATGTGACCGGAGACAGAAACGGGAACACCGGCGGCATCGTCGGTTCGGCAACCGACTGCAATATAAGAAAATGCTCAAACACCGGAAAAGTGAACGGAAACAGAAACGGGAACACCGGCGGCATCGTCGGCTTGTTCAACGGCGGCAATATAATGAATTGTTCGGTCAGCGGAGAAGTGAACGGCTACGGAAACACCGGCGGTATATTCGGACATTCGACCGGAAACGTCGGAGTTGATTCCTGCGAGAACAACGCGCCGATCCATTCCAACGGGGATTGCTCCGGCGGTATCGGCGGAAAAGCCGAAAAAGGAAAAATCAGCATTGTACTTTGCGATAACCGGTCTTACGTCCGTACCGAGTGGGTGAGTACCTATTATTTCGGCGGCATACTCGGCTGTACCGAAGCAGAGACAAGAATTGAATATTGCTGCAACTACGCAAACGTGATCTATCCGAACGAATGGGCAGGCGCAACGAGCGGCTGCGGCGGTATACTCGGCGCGGTGGTCGGCAGCGAAAGTGCCTACATAATGGGATGCGGCAACTTTGCCAATGTCACCTGCGATTCGCCCGACGTTTCGGTCAGACGTTCTTCCACTTCCGGAATGTATATCGGCGGTATCGTCGGTTCCTGCGATCCTGCCGCAGCCGTGACCATCGACTACTGCGTCAACGACGCAAACGTATACGGATGGAAGTATATCGGCGGTATCGTCGGCGGTATGGGAAATGCCGTCATTACCGACTGCTATAACGCGGCGGAAGCGAGCGCTTCGCTCTCCGATCACGGCACTATCAGCGGAACTGTTGCGGCATCGTTTGCGGGCAGCGTTTTCACGTCAAATAACGACACGTTCCAGAACGGCGGAGCCATTGTCCGCAACACCTGGACTTATGGACTTGCAGATCCCACAGGTACACTTGAATTTATACTTAACCGCAATCATCGGATCGCTTCCGCGCCTCACGCGTGGAAGATCGCTGCCGACGGACACATTGAAAAGGGATTCCCCGACACCGTAAAGACCAAACCCAAGTATTCGGCTGTTTCTCCGCTTGTCATCAATGACGATAATTCGGTACGTTTCTTCGGCTTCCTTTTGGAAAACGGCTGTGATTTCAGCGACGAATACATCAGTCTTGAAGCAGACCTCACGATCAGGACGCCTCTCATTCCCGACGGAACTGAGTTCCACGGCGTTTTCAACGGAAACAACCATACCATCACGCTCGGCACGGACAACGACGGCAGAGGCGTTTTCGGCAATCTTTCGAATGCTTCCATATTGAACCTCAAAGTCACGGGTACCATCAAAGCGGGCGAACTTAGAGGCGGCTTTGCGCAGACCGCGTCGGCAACTTCGTTTGAAAACTGCGTTTCCTCGGTCACGATAGGCGATCCGGACTGGACCTGCAACGAATGCGGCGGCTTTGTCGGCAGAATGACCGACAACTGTACCATCATCGGCGGCAGCAGCATGGCGACGATATACACGTCAACAATGTACAGCGGCAACAAAATCGGCGGCTTTGTCGGCAGTATGACCGGCGGTGAAGTGCGCGAAGTTGAGTTTTACTCCGACAGAAACAAGTCTTCAGGCATCTTATCGGGCAACGAATACATCGGCGGAGTTATCGGCTTTTCATCCGGCGTTAAGATAATCAACGCGACCGTCAAGCCGATCGTCAGCGGAACCCGTTACGTCGGCGGTATCATCGGCGGCGGTTTTGACAGTACATTCATTTACTCATCCTCGGTGACCACCGGAACGGATAAGAACCTTCAGTGGATAACCGCATCAACGGGATCTGTCGGAGGAATTGCCGGTGTAATGAGCAATTCCGAAATTTTCGACAGCAAATCCTTTGCTCTCGTTTACACACCCGGAACGGCGTCAGGCGGTATCGTCGGCACGTTCTATGCACCGGGCGGCGTTCATAACTGCACGGTAGAGGGCGGTGTCGGCGGTTTCGACCGTATCGGCGGCGTTATGGGTGAAGCGCTCGTCGCTTCCGACGGCAATGTGCTGACAGTAGTCATTGAAAAATGCACCATTTCGGCAAAATATCCCACCGAAAGTTGGGGATATGTCGCTATCGACGGTGTATGGAGCGTCGGCGGCGTACTCGGTTATACCAATACGTATACCTATATATGCAACTGCCTTAATACTTCCGCTGTCTGGAGCAGCTGCGACTACGCGACCTCATTTGTCGGCGGTATCGTTGCCTATTCCGCTTCGCCGGAGATCACCGTTGTAAACTGCGTCAACGAAGGCTATCTCGAATCAAGCGGCTGGGCAGGCGGTATCGTATGTTTTGCCGAAAAATCAAACATCGCCAACTGCGTAAACTCAGGCACTATGAGAAGGGCAACCTATTTCGGCGGTATCGCGGTACAGATAAATAAATCCGACTATATCTACAACTGCGTCAATATCGGAACGTCCGATCTCTCTTACAGCAGTTCTCCGGTCGTGATACCGATCACCAACGTGACATGGGAAACATTCCCTCAGCATTGTGCTTATAAAGATTCAACTATCACCAAAGGTTATTGGGAATGGGAAGGCGGCATATTCTGCTGGGCAAAATACGTTTCGCTTGGCGAAATGGTAGCCTTTCTCAATAACGGCATTGGCGATTTCGCTCCGCTTTCCGCCGAATGGCTCAAGTGGGACCATAACGACAATACACGTCTGCGTGTGCATAACCCCGCATTAAGCGATCTGAACATTAAAGGAAACGGCACGGCTGAGTCCCCCTACCTTATCAATAAAGGCGAAGAGTTTATAACTCTCGGACAGCTCATCAATCTGGGCGAGATCCCGTCAAACATACATATCCGTCTGGAAAGCTCCATCACCATGCTGAATTACGTTCCGCTCGGCACGAAGCAGCGTCCGTTCAAGGGCGAGTTCGACGGCGCGTCTAACACGGTTACGGTCACAATGAAAGACCGTATGACATCCAACAACGGCATTTTCGGATATACCGACGGCGCAAACATCCACGATTTTAACGTAGCCGGTGAGATAACGGGTGTCGGCTCCGAAAGCGCTGCCATCGTCGGCAGGGCAAATAATACCACGGTCTCCAACTGTAAGGTCGGGGCTTCGTTCGAAATAGCCTCCAATGCGACCGACTGCGGCATTATCATCGGAAAGGCAACGGGAAAAACGAGGATAATCAACTGCTGCAACAACAGCAAAAAATTGGTAGTCATCGGCCAAAGGTACGGCGGCATCTGCGGAAATGCAAACGGAGACACACAGATAATAAACTGTATCAATAATCCTGATATTGGAGTGTGGAAAGATTGCGGCGGCATCGTCGGTATCGTCAACGGAAATACGACGATCGAAAACTGCATCAATTACGGCAGTATAACCAATTCAATGATCGGAACAGGAAGATGGGTCATTAACAACGGCGAAAACATCGGCGGTATCGTCGGAAAGGCGACGGGAACCATCAAGATAATCAACTGCCTAAACAAAGGTAAAAAATTCGGTAATTTCTACAGAAAGTGCGGCGGAATATGCGGTAATGCAAGCGGGACCATACAGATCACAGGATGTATCAATTATGCCGAAAGTGCATCCTGCTATCAGGAATTCGGCGGCATCGTCAGTTCCGTCAGCGGAAATATAACGCTTGAAAAATGCGCAAATTACGCCAATATAGAATTCGCCACTTACGAATGCTGCGGCGTCGTCGCCGAATGGGACGGCAACGGAAGTATCATCAGCTGCCGCAACTTCGGCGATATTCGGGGCGGGTTATATGATGACAGCCATAATGTCGCTGGTATCGTCGGTGCCCTGAACAGCGGAGTCACCATACGCAGCTGTATGAACAACGGCAATATCATTTTGGAAAAAGGCGGCGGCAACGGCTGCGCCGGTATCGTCAGCATAGCGGATTCGACAAGCTGCACGATCTCCGGCTGCACCAACTACGGCAACATCGAAGCTTCCAATATGACCGAAGTCGGCGGCATTGCCGGTTACAGCGTCGCAAAGATCGCATACTGCGTCAACAACGGCAGTATTGCCGGCAAAGATTGTGTCGGCGGGATATGCGGACGCATCCACGATCTTAAAACACGCGGCGGCAAGTTCCCTAATGATTACCTGTATCTTGCATTCTGTGTCAACAGCAGCAGCAAGATATCTGCCGAAACCGATAATTTCGGCTCATTATACGGATATTTCAACAATCCTGTTGTTGAGCGGCTGGATATGTGGGATAACCTTTCCGTGTCCGGCGTTAAAACCGGCGGCGGCAATGATACATCCAATGAAGCCGTATGCAAATTTTATGAAGGAAATATCACTTATCAGATACTTGACCACCTTTATCAGTATACAACGTACTATGCCGGTCAGGTCGAGGGCTTAATACCCGGCATCGGGGCTGACGGATTGCCCACTACGGTCATCCATAAAGGTGTCGGTACCGAAAACGATCCGTACATCATAGAAGGCGTAAACGATCTCGTAATGCTCGCCTTCCAGCTGGAACTCGGAAATTCATCGTATAATTTTGCGGGTGATTATTTCAAGCTCGGCTGCGACATCGTGCAGACCGACCTCCTTATTCCGATAGGAACGAGACGTGCCTTTGCCGGAGTTTTCGACGGCGACGGAAAAACGATAGAAATGTACGCAACGCTCAGAAACGTGAAGCCCAAAGGAAATGGGTACGTTTACAATGTCCGCAATAACCTTTCGCTGTTTGCGAACACCAACGGCGCAACGATAAAAAATCTCCGCATATCGGGTTACGTTGACGGATCCAGAAACACCGTTTCCGGTCAGAACGGCGGCGTATGTGTCGGCGCGATCGTCGGAAATGCCAAAAATTCGCATATCATCAACTGCCAGGTCGATGCTTTCGTGCGCGGCGAAAAGACAGTCGGCGGTATCGTCGGCAGCGCGACGGCGACGTCGTTTGAAAACTGCATCTGCCGTTCCGTTGTCAACGGAGTTGACCTTGTCGGCGGTCTCGTCGGCGAGATAATCGGCGACTGCTCGTTCGTGAACTGCATAAGCTCGGCTGACACATCGGCGGGCAACGGAACTGCGGGCGCATTTGCGGGCACAATGGAAAAAGCCGGCTCGGTGTATTGGATGAGCAACTTCCTCGTCAACGGCAGAACAAAGGGCAAAGCGATAGCGTTGGGGAACAGCCCCGTTTTCGCAAGCCTTACCGCGGGCGAGCTTGTGAAAAAACAAGACCTTGCGCCTCATTACCGCGTTCAGGAAACGGGAATATGCCTCACCCTCTTCTACACCGATGATCCTCATTCGAGACTCGATCTGATGCATCCTTCGGCAATAGCGGATTATGACCACGAAGGCGAAGCGGAGTATTTCCGCTGCAATGCGTGCGGCAAATACTATACCGACAGAGCGTACAGAAACGAAATAGCCGATTTCGACAAGTGGTATCTCGAAAACTGCTTTATTCCCAAATACGACCGCAACACGACGTTTGAACTTGGTATTGCCAATGGCACCGAAGTCGATTATTATCGTTTCAGAAACGCAGACGAATTCCTGAAATTTCTTGGCGACCACAGAAACACCGAATTCGTCCATATCGTGCTTGGCAGCGATGTCACCACATCCTTCCCGGTATTGATAAACGGTGCAAACATCCACCTTCACGGACATACCTGGATGACGACCGGATCGGGATTCGACGCTGCGATCATTGACAAGTCGGCTGTTTGGGACAACCAAAAATACAGCGACTGGGACAAGGACGATGTTACCGAAAAAGGCAAGAATAAGTACTACATTTATTACAGCGGCGGCGGCGGAAGCGTGATCCACGGCGAAGGCGGCACCATCGCGTCCGACGGCACGTACCATTCGCTTGTCAAATTCAACAATCTCGCCGTTTACGATACGACGTTCCGCGACGCAGACGCCAGGGTAGGCGCGGCGATCTGGGGAGACCCCAATACTGCCGAAACGCTCGAAGTCATCAACTGCAAGTTCATCAACTGCCACGCTCAATATGCCGGCGGCGCCATTTATATGAACTGTGACAACAAGGATAAGAACGTGCGTCTGCAGCTTGATAAGAACGAGTTTACAAATTGCCGTGCTGATGAATACGGCGGCGCGATCTACTGCGTGGGTAAAAAGTATGTTATGGTAAGGTTCATATCCGGAACTTTCCGCAACTGCTTTGCTCATTACGGCGGCGCGATCTATGCCGATTCTCCTTATATGGTAAGGGTGTACGGCGACGAGCCGAATCCGTCGAGATGTCAGATCATCGACTGTCACGCAAATGCCCGCGGCGGAGCCGTTTATCTGTCTTCGAAGGGCGTTGCAAAGCTCAGCGGCGTTGAGATGATAGGCAACTACGCGAGCAATGCCTACAGCCCCAAATATGCCGGTGCGGAATGTATAGGTGAGACCTGCGAAGGCGGTGGCGCGTTCTTCGACGCGAAAGAAGCCGTTTCGTATGCCAATGCTTTTTCAATGAACAGCGCGGGCTATACGGGCGGTGCGATCTCCTGCGGCGAAAGCACTGAAAATCTTAAGCTCGATAACAGCCGCTTCCACCTCAACGTGATCGCAAGAAGCGGATCCGGCGGTTACGAGATCGCTCAGGTGTACGGAAATATTGAATTCAAAAACGTCCTTATGCATCCGATAATGTATGCCGACGGCAATGCGGGTCCCGGGTGGTGGATACGTCCAAAGAATTACAGCGACGTGAACACGCCCGAACTCCATATCAACAGCGGCATCACCGGCGCATCGGCGTTCGATAACGTAAGTCTTGCTTCTCTCATTGCCGTCTCCTTTGTCGGAGTCGCGGCGATAGCGGGTGTGGCGATATTCGTTATAAAACGCAAAAAGAAAAAGCAGACTCCGGTCGAGTCTGCCGCGTAAAAAAACAGAATATTTCAAAGAGGTGTCTGCCGGTCAGAACACCTCTTTGTTTTTTGGTTTTTCAGTCTGAATATTCGGGGATACCGATAACGGTAATGCTCGCAAGCCACGTTTTTCCGCTGCCGCGCTTCGTCTTGGTAAGCGCGTTGATGTTGACCGTGTCGGCGTAGAGATAGTCGCCGTCCGTCATATCCATAGTGGCAAAGGTGCCGACGGAGCTTATGACGTAAGGCTCGCTATCGACAACGCCGAGATACAGCATTATGTGTCCGGGGAAAAACATCATAGATCCGGCAGGATATTTCAGTATTTCCGCCATCCTTTCGGCATCCGTCATTTCGCTCAAATCGGTGGTTTTCATACTGTTTGCGCCGATAATAAGGCTTGCGACACGCGGAAGAGCAAATCCGAAGCAGCGGAATATCTCACCGAGAACGCCGGAGCAGTCGTTTGAATAGCCGGAGCCGCCCCAGCCGTAGCGGTCGCCGGAGAGCTTGAACGCCTGGCGGATGACGTTTTCGGACGTGTAGGGGATGTAACCGACGCTGACGTCCTCAGATGCGGAAACGAAGGCGTATTCGTCTTTTATCATACCGTCGTCTCCGCGGATCGGCAGGAGAACGGTGTAACAGCCGTAGCCGATACGCATACGGATGCTGAACGGCGCATCCTCTGTCTTAATGAGCGGAAGAACCGTTCCCATCGGCAGAAGCAGGCTCGAAAGCTGCTTGCACCCCTGGTCGTAAGGCAGACGTATCTCGCGTCCGGTCACGACAAGAAATTCTGCCGGCGTCTGGCGTTTCAGCCAATCCTCGCGGCTTTCGCACAGCGCTATCGCGTCGGCGGACACCCAACCGCCAAAGCCGTTGAAAAATACATAGTACCAATTTCCGTCGGCGCTCTCGTGCAGTATTACGACGGGAAGATAGGGCAGGCAGTGGCTTGACAGCAGATCGTCGTAAAAGAGGTCGTCGGGATCAGTGACGCCGAAATCGTTGGTCGGGTATGTCCTCAATTCCGCACGGCGGACGGAAAAGCCGAAACGGATCTTCACGGTGTCGCCGATGGTGTCGAGCGCACGGTTTGCGTCAATGGCGTCAAAATATTCTTTTGTCGCTTTCTTGCCGTTTATGTAATACGCTGTCGGGTCTTCGGGCATTTTTTCTTCAAGATAGTACCGCACCGCGTCACCGTCTGCCGTTTCGGGAACGTCATTCAGCGAGATGTCTTCGTCGCCCCATCTTATCAGCTTGGAATTTTTTGAGTTGAACGAAGCGATCTGATCGGCGGTCATAAGGACGCTGTCGGCATTTTCGGCTCGTTCGATCCAGTAGTCGGCGCGCATCATATCCGCGCTTACGCCGTCCGACAGACGGACGTATTCCGTGGGGTACGAATTTTCATGCCTTTCATCGCCGTCATCGTCTTTTTCGCACGAAGTGATGAGAAAAACAGAGCAGCAAAGCGTGAACGTAAGTAAAAGGGAAATAAACTTTTTCATAATGTCTCCTTGGAAGTATACTTTGTCGGGTTGATTATAACACAGAAGTAATTACGGGATTTATCTTTTCACTGACAAGCTTTGTATGTCGCTCTGATTGTATCTGTTTTTTCTAATATGAATCCGACAGCTTTTTCAACGTATTGCTTCATGACTTCTTCCGTGAGCCATACATATTCACGATCAAGATCATTTGTAAAATGCGAGTAGAAGTCCACGATAAA
>JAZUKE010000116.1:0-34093 GCA_045643125.1 Eubacteriales bacterium | reverse complement strand
CATCCTTCGGATAAAAGTACACTTTTACTCTTTTGCTTTATTCTATTTGTGTTTCAATGGCGCAAGCAACGAGTTTGTCTTCGGTCTGTGATCTTTCGGCTTTCAGCTGAAAGATCTTATTGCTTCTTCCACGCTTTCTTTCACGGCGTACTGGCGGCGGAGTTTTTCTCTTTCGCCCTCGACTACCTTTTCGGGAGCCTTTGCCACAAATTCGGCGTTGGACAGCTTGCGTTCGAGAATGGCGATCTCTTTTTCGGCTTTTTCAAGTTCTTTCTTAAGACGTGCCTTTTCGGCTTCGGCATCGACCATATCGCCGAGCGGGATATAGAGCGTTGCGGCGTGAGTGATCGCTTTTACGTTTGCGGGAAGAACGCTTTCGTCTTCGATGAAATCAAGCTCGGAAGCGGACGCAAGAGAGGTGAAATAGATCGCGGAAGACGCGAAAATGTCTCTTCTGTCGGTCTTTATGAAAAGTCTTGTCTTTCTGGAAGGCGGCACGCTGCGTTCCGCACGGCAGTTTCTGACCGCACGGATGGACGTGATGACCTCGCTGATTATCTCAACGTCCTTGTCAAACACAAGGCCTTCGTCGTAAACGGGATAGGACGAAACGCATATCGACTCTTCGCTGTGCGGAAGCGACTGCCATATCTCCTCGGTGATGAACGGCATAAACGGATGGAGCAGCTTCATAGTGCCGGAAAGAACGTAGGTCAGCACCTTCTGTGCCTTTACGCCGGTCTCGCTGCCTTTCTGCATAAGACGCGGCTTGACAAGCTCGATATACCAATCGCAGAAAACGTCCCAGATAAAGTCGTAAAGCTTCTGAACGGCGATGCCAAGCTCGAATTTTTCAAGGTTGTCGGTAACTTCCGCAACGAGCGTGTTATACAGCGACAGCACCCATTTGTCTTCGGGCTGCAGTCCTTCGGTGTCGATGGCGTCGGTAGGATATTCGGCTTCGAGGTTCATATGGACGAATCTCGCGGCGTTCCATATCTTGTTTGCAAAGTTGCGGCTCGCTTCCACCTTTTCGTCCGAGAAACGCATATCGTTTCCGGGGGAGTTGCCCGTTGCGAGCGCGAAGCGAAGCGCGTCCGCGCCGTATTTGTCGATTATTTCAAGCGGATCTATACCGTTGCCGAGCGACTTCGACATCTTTCTGCCGAGCGAGTCGCGGACAAGACCGTGGATGAGTACGGTGGAGAACGGCTTTTCGTCCATACATTCCATACCCATAGAGATCATACGGGCTACCCAGAACGGGATTATGTCGTAACCGGTGACAAGCACGCTCGTCGGGTAGAAATATTTGAGGTCTTCCGTCTGCTTGGGCCAGCCGAGAGTGGAGAACGGCCAGAGTCCGGACGAGAACCAGGTATCGAGAACGTCGGGGTCCTGACGCATTTCCTTGCCGCACTTGGGGCAGAACGCCGTCTTTTCTTTGGTAACGGTCATTTCGCCGCAGTCGTCGCAGTAGAAAGCGGGTATTCTGTGTCCCCACCAGAGCTGACGCGAGATGCACCAGTCGCGGATGGCTTTCATCCAGTTGAGGTAGGTCTTGGAAAATCTGTCGGGTACGAATTTTATCGTGCCGTTTTCGACGACTTCGATCGCCTTTTCGGCAAGAGGAGCCATTTTGACGAACCACTGATCGCTGATGAGCGGCTCAACGGTCGTGCCGCAGCGGTAACATTCGCCCACGTTGTGGCTGTGCGGAACGACTTTAACGAGATATCCGCCCTCTTCAAGGTCTGCAACGATGGCTTTGCGGGCAGCGTATCTGTCCATTCCCTCGTATTTGCCGCCGTTCTTGTTGATCGTGGCGTCGTTGTTCAGTATGTTTATCTGTTCAAGGCCGTGTCTTTCGCCTACCATAAAGTCGTTGGGATCGTGAGCCGGCGTGATCTTGACGCAGCCGGTACCGAATTCCTTGTCAACGTAGTCGTCGGCGATGACGGGGATCTCTCTGCCGACAAGCGGAAGAATGAGCGTTTTGCCCACGAGCGACGTATATCTTTCGTCGTCGGGGTTGACGGCGACGGCGGTATCGCCGAGGAGCGTTTCTGGACGTGTGGTAGCGATCTCGACGAACTTGCCTTCTTCACCCTTGACCGGGTAACGGATGTGCCAGAAATGACCTTCCTGATCGGCGTATTCGACTTCGGCATCGGAAAGCGCGGTCTCGCACTTGGGACACCAGTTGATTATTCTGTGACCGCGGTAGATAAGTCCTTTGTTGTAAAGGCTCACGAAGGTCTCTTTTACGGCTTCCGAGCAGCCTTCGTCCATCGTGAAGCGTTCGCGTGACCAGTCGCAGGACGAGCCGAGCTTTTTGAGCTGGCTGATTATGCGGCTTCCGTAGCGGTTTTTCCATTCCCAGACTCTGTCGAGGAAGGCTTCTCTGCCGAGGTCGTAGCGTGTCTTGTGTTCGTTTACGCGCAGATATTCTTCGACTTTTATCTGCGTTGCGATGCCGGCATGGTCCGTTCCGGGGACCCAAAGAGTGTCATATCCCTGCATTCTCTTGAAACGGATGAGGATATCCTGGAGCGTTTCGTCGAGCGCGTGCCCCATATGGAGCTGACCGGTGACGTTGGGAGGCGGAATAACGATGGTGAACGGGTTGCCGCCGCTCGTCTTTTTGGGAGCGAAAAATCCTTTTTCGCACCAGAAAGAATATATTTTGTCCTCAAATTCCTTGGGACTGTATTTTTTGTCAAGTTCTTTCATATATTTGTCTCCTTAAATTGATTTATAAGTAAACCGGTGATGAGCTTGGGATAGAAATAAGTCGATTTCTGCGGCATCTTGGATCCTTCGAGCGCCACGCTCTTGATCTGCGACACCTTCGTTGCGTTGAGGATGAACGAAACGGGAGAAGTTCCGTCGTCAACACGGCTTATCGCTTCCGAAGCGTCACGGGTGTAAACGAGGTTTTTCTGATTTTTCATATTTTCTTTGTCGATGCCGAGGAGCTTTTCGAGAATAAGGTCGTGAAGCACCGAAACGTCAAGACCGCCTACCGCGGTCCTGCCGACCATACGGGCTTCGTCTAGGATGAGAAGCCAAAAACCACCTCCTCCGGAATACATTGCCACGGCGTTCCTATCGGAAACGGATTCAAGCACCTGTTCCATTTTTGTTATATCGTCATACCAGCCGACAATGAAATCTTCCTTTGCCTTTTCGATGATGTCGGCGGCGTCAACGTCCATATTGGTCACGATTCTGTGGGTGGGAAGCACGGCAAGTCCCGGGCTGTCCATATCGACGAGAGTCATCATTATATATCCGCTGTCGGCGTCGATGCCGTTATCATTGCAGTATTTGTTGAATGCACCCGCGGTCTCGTAGCGGTGATGACCGTCTGCGATGAAAAGCTGCTTCGGAGCAAAGAAACCGACGATACCCGATATCGCTTTTTCGTCGTCTATCTTCCACATCCTCTGAATGATTCCGTCGTCTGACGTAAAGCAGACAAGCGGAGCCTCTTCTTTTTTTGCGTCGATGACGCTTTGGATGTAGCCTTCGTCATCGGTGAAAAGCGAATAAACGGACGAGAAATTGCAGAAAGTCTCGGTCATAAGGTCAAAACGGTCTTTTTTCGCTTTGGAAAGCGTTTCTTCGTGCGGAAGCACTACGCCTTCGGAGAAATCGTAGGTTTTGCAAAGGCAGACAAGTCCGTCGAGGACGAGCGTTTTGCCTTTGAGAGTGAATTCTTCTTCGTAAATGAAGATGCCGTCTTTTTCGTCTTTTTTGAGATATCCTTTTTCGATAAACGAATCAAGCAGCTTTTTCGCTTCCTTGTACTTGTTTTCCCCTTCGGGAAGCTCGAGGCGTATGAGGTTGCACTCCGATCTTGCACAAAGCTCTTTTCTCATTTCTTCGTTCACTATGTCGTAGGGAGGGCATACGCACGACGCAATGTCTCCCGCTTTTTCCGTATATCTGAGAGGACGGAAAGCCTTGATTTCTGCCATTTGAGATTATCTCCTTTTTGCCTTAAGATTTTCAGCCAATCGTAAAACTGCGTTTTGCAATCGACTGTTGATGATTATTGCAGTTTTTCCAGTTTGGCGAAAGACGCCATAAGCTTTTTGGTGTTCCCGTTGTCGAATTCGACTTCAATAAGCGCATCCGAGCCCATCTGCTCGCACGAAAGCACCGTTCCTTCACCGAAAAATTTGTGCTTCACCCGGTTGCCCTTGACGAACATCGGGGAGGACGTGTCTCTTGTTCTCGGTCTGAAAATGTCTTCCACGCGCTTTTCTTTTCTGTACGGCGTTTCTTCGGGACGTGCGTAGGGGTCGATACGCGGCTTTCGTATGACCGCGTCTTTACATTCGTCGGGGATCTCGTGCAGGAATATCGACGGCTGTGACGGCGACGACATCCCGTAGATCGTTCGGCTCTGCGTGTAAGTTATGTATAATTTTTTCTTTGCTCTCGTTATCGCAACGTAGGCAAGGCGGCGTTCTTCTTCCATATTTCCTTCGCCGACAGCCATAACCGACGGGAAAATGTTTTCTTCAAAACCGGGTATGAAAACTATCGGAAATTCAAGCCCTTTTGCGGAATGTACCGTCATAAGCGACACCGAATCTTCCAAAGTGTCGTAGCTGTCGATATCCGAAACGAGCGCGATATCGCCGAGGAAGCCTTCAAGAGTCGGGTTTTCGGCTGACTGCTCGTAAAGAAGCGCGCTCGATACGAATTCGCGGACGAGGTCAAGCGCTTCGCTTTCGTTTTCTTCAGCAAGCATCTGCTCATAACCTGTCTGACGTATCACTTCATCGACCGTCTCAGTCACGGTGTGAGACGCGGCAAAGTCGGTGAGGTCGGCAATAAGACCGTAAAACCGTTCGAGTTTCTGATAAGCGCGTAACAGCGATGGGTAAGACGCGGAGTTTTTCATCACGTCGAGCATCGTCATACCGTTTTCGTCGGCTATGGACGCGACCTTATCGACCGTCGTATCGCCTATCTGACGGCGCGGCACGTTCACGATGCGGCGGAGCCGCACATTGTCGCTGTGATTCGATATCAGCGACAGATAAGCCACTATGTCTTTTATTTCTTTTCTTTCGTAAAAACGGATGCCGCCGAAAATTTTGTACGGGATCCTGTTCTTTACGAACGACGTTTCAAGTGAGTTTGCAATGGCGTTCACGCGGTAAAGCACGGCGATGTCTTTGAGGTTTACGCCGTTTCTTTGAAGCTTGAGTATCTCGCCGCATATCCCGTCGGCTTCTTCCGACTGCGTGTAGTAGCTGCGGCAGACGATCTTTTCGCCTTTTTCGCCGCTCGTCCAAAGCTCTTTTCCTTTTCTCTTGGTGTTGTTGGCTATCACCGCGTTCGCCGCGTCGAGAATGGTGGCGGTGGAGCGGTAATTCTGCTCCAGCTTGATTATTTTCGCGTCCGTGAACGACTTGTCAAAATCGAGTATATTGCCTATCGCCGCACCGCGGAACGAATATATCGACTGATCGTCGTCACCGACGACGCAGACGTTGCGGCTCTCTTTGCCGAGCAGCAGTACAAGGTCGTTCTGCGACGGGTTGGTGTCCTGATATTCGTCAACGAGGATGTATCTGAACTGACGGCGCAGTTTTTCAAGCACTTCGGGAGCTTCTTCAAGCAAGATCAGCGTGTTGAGGATCAGATCGTCAAAGTCGAGGGCAGACGCATCTTTCAGCCTTTTCTGATATTCGGCGTAAACGTCGGCGATCTTTTCTTCGCGTCTGTCGGAGGCGTTCAGCTTTGCTTCGTCGGGAAGTATGCGCTGTTCCTTGTTCGACGATATCACCGAAAGCAGCAGCTTTGCCGGCAGTACCTTGTCGTCTATGTTGAGGTCCTTTATTATCTGCGTCATCAGCTTTTTGCAGTCGTCGGTGTCGTAGATGGTAAAGGAATTTGAAAAACCGAGCAGATGTATGTATCTGCGGAGTATGCGTGCGCAGACGGAGTGGAACGTGCCCGCCCATATCTCGTTTGAAACGTCGCTGCCGAGCAGGTCGGCGAGCCTTGCTTTGAATTCACCCGCAGCCTTGTTCGTGAACGTGATGCAGAGTATGTTCTCGGGCGAACAGGGAGAGACTGCCGCCTTTTTAAGGCACTTTTCAAGCTCGGCGCGGCTTCCGTTCAGCGCGGATTTCATTTCGCAAACGATCTCGTCCGCGTTTGCGGGAACGTCGTCCTTTTCGCAGACGGCGCCGAAATTGATTATGTGGTATATTCTGTTCACAAGCACCGTGGTTTTGCCGCTGCCTGCACCCGCAAGGACGAGGAGCGGTCCCGTCACCGTCGTGACGGCTTGCCTCTGCGCTTCGTTCAGGTGCGAATACAGCTTATCTATGCACAATTTACGGTGCGTAAGATAGGTTTCTTTCGTCATATACACACTACTCCATAATAATAAATCATTATATAACAATCCGGCAAAAAAATCAATCATTTTTTTGCCGGATTTGCAAATTAGTTTGAGGAAATTATTTGTTGTAATGGATGTTGGCGGAGGTTAAATATTCGTTACATTCGCCGATCTCTATCTTGTTCCATTTTTCTTCCGTGCCGGTGAAATACACATCGGCGAGAGATGGGCAATCCTCGAACGCAAAGGCGCCAATGCTCGTTACGCTGTCCGGGATGGTGATGTTTGTAAGAGAGGAGCAATCGTAGAACGCATACCAGCCAATGCTCGTTACGCTGTTCGGGATTGTGATGTTTGTGAGAGAGGAGCAACTCCCGAACGCACCGACGTCAATGCTCTTTACGCCATCCTGGATGGTGATGCTTGCAAGAGAGAAGCATTTATAGAACGCATACTCGCCAATGCTCGTTACGCTGCCCGGGATTGTGATGTTTGTGAGAGATGAGCAACCGTCGAACGCATACCTGCCAATGCCCGTTACGCTGCCGTCATCGGGAATAACGCTGTTATTACATCCTTGTATAAGCTCTTTTTCAGAAGTTTTTATAATGCAGTTGCCTGAGCTATGATAAATGGGATTTTCGCTTTCAACTTTTATTGAGGAAAGATTGTCACAACCGGCAAACACACAGTAACCAATGCTTGTTACGCCGTTCGGGATGGTGACGCTTGTAAGAGAGGAGCATTCACAGAACGCATACTCGCCAATGCTCGTTACGCTGTCCGGGATGGTGATGTTTGTGAGAGATGAGCACCAGAAGAACGCACCGCCGCCAATGCTCGTTACGCTGTCCGGGATGGTGACGCTTGTAAGGGTTGAGCAACCGGAGAACGCCCAACCGCCAATGCTCGTTACGCTGTTCGGGATGGTGACGCTTGTGAGAGAGGAGCACCTCTGGAACGCACTGGCGCCAATGCTTGTTACGCTGTCCGGGATGGTGACGCTTGTGAGAGAGGAGCATTCACAGAACGCATACTCGCCAATGCTCGTTACGCTGTCCGGGATGGTGATGTTTGTGAGAAAGGAGCAATCTCTGAACGCATCGGTGCCAATGCTCGTCACCTTATCGCCGTCGGGACTTACGGAGGGGATAACAACATCTGTGTCGGTACAGCTTCCGATTCCCGAAACATAGCAGGTTCCGTCACCGTTGGATCTAAATTCAAGCCCTTCGGACGGTTTTTTTTGAGGTTCTTCCTCGGACAACTCTTCCCCGCTTTCCGCTTTGGAAAAATCGTCATCGGAAGTAATACGTGACCTGCTGTCTTTTGATCTCGTTTCGCGGTCGTCGTCGTTTCCGGCACAGCTCACCGACAAAAGAAGCAACGAAATAATAACAAAAAGTGAAATAATGCGTTTCATAATCATTTCTCCTTGATATCGTATGTTTACCGATTATTTTTTACTATTGCAACTTCATTTTACAATCTGCGTACTTAATTTGAAATTTACAATTTGCAATTTGACATTAGAATTTGATTCGCGTTTCACGCGGAATCAAATTCTCGTTATTCTGTAAACAAGGCAGTCGTGCGGTTCGACGCGGACGGTCATATTGCGCTTGACGATGCCGAGGTCTTTATGGTTGATGCAGTCGCGGATCTTAACGCTGTCGGTGACTTCAAGACCGCACTGCTCCCAGGACAGAGAATAATAGTGCCATACGTCGTCCTCGTTGACTACGCAGCAGGCGATATCGCCGCCGTAAAGCGGTTTTGCGAATACGTTGTCGGCGATACGGTAGCCGGCAACGGCAAGGTCGTCCTGGTCGATGGCGATAAGCTCTTTGTTCTGCAGTATTTCGCGTATTTCGGGGCGTTCGTTTCTGATATCGTGTCCCATAATGAGGGGCGCGCCGAGCATACACCAAAGCGCAAAATGAGTGCGATATTCAACGTCGGTGCAGCCGCCGCCGATGCCGCCTACCCAGCCCTTGCCGTCAACGCCGACGACGAGCATATCGGTGTCGTTCCAGCCGCAGGGACCGGTGTACGCTTCAAGCCCGAACGCGCCGAGACCGACGCGCTTGATGTCTTTCCAGGAATCGAGTATATCGTCAGCCACTCTCCACATCTGTGCGCCCGAGGTACGCATCCATTTCCAGACGTCCTTCATTGCACAGCAGCCGGAAAATACGATATCCCTGCCGCATTCGCGGAGCGCCTGCCCCATACGGCGGTAAAGCACGACGGTGTCGGCTCCCGGTGCGCGGTAGCAGCCGTCATATTTGAGATAGTCAACGCCCCAGGACGCAAACGTTCTTGCGTCTTCGCGTTCAAAACCGTAGGAAGCGGCAAGTCCCGCGCAGGTCATAGTTCCGCAGTCGGAATAGATACCGAATTTGAGTCCTCTTTCGTGGAGGTAGTCGCCTATGAATTTCATTCCGTGAGGGAATCTTTCTTCATTGGCGCGAAGCTGACCGTCTTCGCCGCGTGTCGGCGCCATCCAGCAGTCATCGACGGTGAGAGTGTCGTAACCGAGTTCAAGATAACCGTTCTTTACCATTGCGTCGGCGGTTTCGAGGACGACGCTTTCCTTTATGTCGGCGTGTCCGAAGGTGTTCCAGGCGTTCCAGCCCATCGGGGGTTTCAAACAAAGCATTGCCATATCAATTTACCTCTTGTCTTTTTTATTTCAAGCCGTCACAAAACATTTGACTTTTGCGGCTGCTTATTATATAATTTTTCGGGGTGATGATCTTGAAACGTGTTTATTTGTATGATAAAAACGAAAAACTGATTTTTTCCGGCTCTCTCTGCGATCTGCCGATCGACGGCGAAAAGGTGAGAGCGGAAGCCGCGCGTCTTTACGGGGACAGAGTCTGCACCGACAGGCTGAAAGCCGTCAAAGAGAGATTCATTACCCGGATAACGTCCGCCGGCGAAGTGCTTGACGAAAGCAGCGTGTCGTTGCTTGAATACGCCGACGCCCGCCGTCTTGTCATCGACGACGATTAAACGCCGAAATCACGCGACCGCGAGCTGAAAAGCTCAAAATAAAGCCGCATATTCTCAAGTTCGCTCCATTTTTTTGTCCTCACGGGGACGGTGTCGAGGTCGTATATCCTTGCGCCCTTCATCGAAAGCAGAAACGGCGAATGTGTGGCGATGATGAACTGACATTTATAAAACCGCGCCGAATCCTCGAGAAATCCGAGCAGCTCCTTCTGCAGCGATGCGGAAAGACTGTTTTCCGGCTCGTCGAGCAGATAAAGCGCGTTTTCTTTTATCTTTTCGGTGAAGTACGAAAATGCGCTTTCGCCGTTTGACATCGTTTCTTTTTCTCTTCCGCCGAGCCTTTTTGCGGCATACGCCGACCTTGTACCCGATTTTATCTCGTTTTTACGCTTCAGCGCCTCATAGTCTTCAAGGCTGTTCAGCGTGAAATGATAATTCGGATCCTTTACCCCGTCGTATTCCGAAAAAAGGTCGTTTCTTTTTCTGTCAACGCCCTTGTTGTACGAGCGTATATCGAGCAGAAAATCGAACACGCCGTCGCTCGTGACGACTGCGCTTCCCTCCGGGACTTTTTTTACACCGGGAGAAAACTTATACGAACAGAACGACAGATAATCGTCCATAAAGACCGTATCGTTGAAAGCCGTGGTGCGGTCGAGGTTCAGTTTTTCCGCGATGACGTTGAGCAGCGTGGATTTTCCCGAACCGTTGCCGCCGTAAAAGACCGTCACGTTATCGAACGTCAGTTTTTCAAGCCCTTTGGGCGGAAAGATGCCGAACGGATAAGACGACGTGTGTGAATAGCACGCCATATCGAATTTGCCGTTTTTTATCTTGTAGTCGGTTTCGTCATTCACCGACGGGATGGAGAAGCTTTCCAAATATATCATAAATCTCCTTACAAAACGATGTCATCAACATATTGCCGTCAATGACATCGTTATCGTTATTATTATTCCTGTTCTTCGAGGTTGTGCCAGACGTTCTGAACGTCGTCGTTTTCTTCCATAATGTCGATCATCTTCTCGAACTTTTCGAGCTGTTCGGGATCGGTGAGGGCAGTATAGGTGGACGGTACTTTTTCGGCTTCGGAGGATTCGATGACGTAGCCGAGCTTGCGGAGCGATTCCGCGACCTGATCTACCGTGAGGAAATCGGTGTAGATCTGGAACATTTCGCCGTCGCCTTCGATATCGTCGGCGCCGCATTCGAGTGCGTCTTCCATCAGCTTGTCTTCGTCCTTGACGTTTTCGGCATCAATGAGGATGATGCCTCTGTCGGTGAACATAAAGGAAACACAGCCGGTTGTGCCCATATTTCCGCCGTATTTATCGAAATAATGACGGATATCGGCAGCGGTACGGTTGCGGTTATCGGTAGTCGTTTCGACGATGACGGCAACACCGCCGATACCGTAGCCTTCGTAATAGACTATCTCGTACTGGGCGGCATCTGCTCCCGATGCTTTTTCGATGATACGTTTGATGTTGTCGTTGGGGACGTTGAGGGATTTTGCCTTTGCGATGAGTGCTTCGAGCTTGGAGTTTGCGGCAGGATCCGCACCGCCTTCGCGGACGGCGATAGCCATTTCTTTACCTATCTTGGTAAAGACGCTTGCACGCTGGGCATCGGTCTTTTCTTTCTTGTGTTTGATATTGTTCCACTTGGAATGTCCTGACATTGGGTTTTCCTCCTATATTTCTTCTGTTTTACGCATACCGAGCAGTTCGAGGCATTCGCCGGCGATAACGCGGAACGCGGATGTGAGTGTGATGCGGAAATTTTTTTCGGCTCCTTCGGCTTTGACGACCGGAGAAGAATGATAGAACTGGTTGAAAAGTCCGCTCGTTTCGAGCAGGTATCTTGTGATGACGGACGGCTC
Source organism: Eubacteriales bacterium (assembly GCA_045643125.1). Lineage (GTDB taxonomy): Bacteria > Bacillota > Clostridia > Oscillospirales > CAG-382 > UBA1206. Next base: position 22,820 of record JAZUKE010000116.1, on the reverse strand, counting down.
GTACTGTTCGAGCGACAGCGCGACTTTCTCGGAGAAGAGTGAGAGCTGCTTGATGAGGTTTATTTCATCGCCGTTCGGCGTGTAGCCGTCGTAGTTTCCGGCGTCGCCGCACTTGCGAAGCACGCTGCACGCTCTTGCGTAAGTGTACTGCAGGTACGGGCCGGTGCTGCCCTCAAAGGTCAGCGCGGTATCCCACGAGAAATCGACGTCCTTTATCCTTGCGTTGAACAGCGCGTTGAACACTATCGCGCCGACGCCGACGGCAACGGCAGTTTCGTGCTTGTTTTTAAGATCGGCGTTCTTTTCTTCGATTATCTTTTCGGCTTTCTCTATCGCCTGGGCGAGAAGATCGTCGAGATAGATTATATTGCCCGTTCTGGACGCGAGTTTTTCACCGCCGAACGACATCGTGCCGTAGGGAACGTGAACGAGTCCTTTTGACCAATCGTAGCCCATAAGCTCGACCACCTTGAACCACTGTGCGAAGTGGAGCGACTGTCCGGCTGACGTAACGTAAAGGCACTTGTCAAAATCGTATTCCTGCTTTCTCCACTTGGCGGCTGCGATATCACGGGTGGGATAAAGCGTGGAGCCGTCGCGTTTGAGTATGAGGCAGGGCGGCATATTGTATTCGGAAAGGTCAACGACGCTTGCGCCGTCGTCGAGGACGAGCATATTCTTGTCTTTCAATTCCTGAACTACTGCCGGCATTTTGTCGGTAAAGAACGATTCGCCGGTGTAGGAATCGAAGTCGATACCGAGTACCTTATACGTCTTCATATATTCACGCAGCGATATTTCGCGGAAATAGCTCCATATTTCGCGGTATTCCTCGTTGCCGTTTTCGAGAGCGCAGAACGCGTCGCGTGCGTCCTGATTGAGTGAATCGTTCTCCTGCGCTTCTTTGTTGAAGCGGGCGTAGATGCGTTCAAGTTCGCTTACGCCGTCCTGTTCGACCTTTTCACGGCTCGACCACATTTTGTAGGCGCACAGCAGTTTGCCGAAGCTCGTTCCCCAGTCGCCGAGATGGTTGATTGCGACCACGTTCCAGCCGCAGTAGGCGAATATATTGCGCAGCGCGTTGCCGATTATCGTCGTGCCGATATGACCGAGGTGGAAACGCTTGGCGATGTTGGGCGACGAGAAGTCGAGGCACACGGTCTTGCCCTTGCCGGAAGTGCGGATCGCGCTGTCGTCGGTGATGTTTGCGAGAAGCCCCGCGTAGTACGACGGTTTGATGTAGAAATTGAGATATCCCGACACGGCATCGACCTTTTCGATATAGTCGGGGAGAGCGATTTTCGACGCTATGTCGGAAGCGATGACAGCGGGAGACTTGCGAAGCACCTTGGCGAGCTTGAAGCAGGGGAAGGAAAGATCGCCGTTCTTTGCGTCCGCCGGAGTTTCGATCAAAGACACTATCTCGTCGGCGCTTATGGCGTTGTCAATAAACGCCGCGACGGCGGAAGCGATATCAAGTTTGTTCATTTCCATAAAATCATTTTCCTTTTATATCAATTCATATTATTTTACCACAGTGTTCTTATCTTTTCAAGAGGAAAATGCTATTTTTTTGAATAATAACAAATTTGCTCTTGTAATTACAAGAAATATAATTATAATATATATTAGAATTTTATTACTATATCAACATCGGGATGACGGAATGAACGGATTCGATATTTACAAAGTCGTGGTTTCACCATTAAAAACCAACTGCTACATAATCAAAAACCGCAAAACGAGCGACGCTCTCGTGATAGATCCGGGCGGAGATTACAAAACGATAAAAGAGAAAATGGACTCCATCGGCGCGTCCTGCCGCGTGATACTGCTGACGCACGGTCACTTCGACCACACCTTCGCGGTGGACGATATGCGTACACGCCTTACGAAGGTGGCGATCCACAAGGACGACGAAAAACTGCTTTACGAACACGACGTTTTCACCTCAATGGTGGACTTCGATCCGCGTCCGTTCTATCAGGCGGAGATCGTCTTTGATTCCGAGGGAAGCTACAAGATCGGCTGTTTCGAGTTTTCGCTGCTTCACACACCCGGTCACACGAAAGGCTCGGTCTGCTACATATTTGAAGACTGTATGTTCACCGGCGACACCCTGTTTCGCGGAAGCGTCGGGACGACGGTCTTCGGCGGCGACGACGATACGCTACGGAAATCGCTGAAACGTCTTTACAACTACCCCGGCGACTTCACCGTTTTCCCCGGTCACGAGGGGATGACGACGCTTTCCGACGAAAGACAAAACAACCCGTATATGAGGCAATTCCGCTGAAAGAAAGGAAAATGTAAAATGAAACGCTCCGAAATCAACGCGATACTCAAGGAAAACATTACTTTCATCAAATCTCTCGGCTTCAATCTTCCGCCCTTTGCGTGGATGACGCCCGAAGAATGGAAAAACGCCGGTCACGAATACGACGAGATACGTGGACATATGCTCGGCTGGGACATAACCGACTACGGCAAGGGAGACTTTGAAAAGATAGGGCTTTTCCTTTTCACGCTCCGCAACGGAAGCCTTAAAGAAAAGGACTGCAAGAAGACTTATGCCGAAAAACTGCTTATTTCCGACGAAGATCAGTATTCGCCGATGCACTACCATTATCACAAAATGGAGGACATAATCAACCGCGGTGGCGGCGTGCTTGTCGTGGAAGTATACAACAGAGCGTCCGACGACGGTCTTGACACCACTCCCGTGGTCGTAACCACCGACGGCGTCGTCCGCACCGTTCCCGCAGGGACGAGGCTGAGACTGCTCCCGGGCGAATCCATTACCCTGCCTCCGTATCAGTACCACGCTTTCTGGGCTGAAAAAGGCAGCGGAAAAGTGCTTATCGGTGAAGTTTCGATGGTCAACGACGACAACACCGACAACCGTTTTTACGAAGAAATGGGAAGATTTCCCTCGATAGAAGAAGACGAAGAACCGCTTTATCTGCTCTGCAACGAATATCCGGAGGCAAAATAAAATGAAAAAGATACTCGTTTTCGGCGAGATACTGTACGACATATTCGGCGGCAAAAAGACTCTCGGCGGTGCGCCGCTGAATTTTGCCTGCCATTTTGCACAATGCGGCGGAAAGCCATATATACTGTCTGCCGTCGGTGACGACGAAAACGGCAAAGCCGCGCTGGGCGAAGCCGCATCCTACGGTGTCGATACGTCTCTCGTTTCAGTATCGCCGTATGAGACCGGATATTGCAGAGTAACTCTCGAAAACGGCGTTCCGTCGTATGACCTCGTTTATCCCGTCGCTTACGACGACATAAGAGATGCCGAAAGCGGTATACCTTTTGACGGCTTCTATTTCGGCACTCTTGCCCAAAGAGGAGAAACGTCGGGGAACACGGTGAAAGATCTGCTTGAAAAAGGGCAGAAAAACGTATTTTTCGACGTGAACATAAGACAGCATTACTACAACGGCGATATCCTCGATTTCTCGCTCCGCCATACCGACATTTTGAAAGTGTCACGCGACGAGATCGACGTTTTCGCAAAAACGGAGATATGCGTTTCCTCCGATATCGACGGCGTGTGCCGCGAGCTTTGCGAAAAATACCCGCTTTCCCTCGTCGTCGTCACGCTCGACAAGGACGGCGGAATGGTATATGAGCCGAAAACCGGCAAAAAGCACTATTCCCGCAAACCCGAAAGCAAGGTCGTTTCCACCGTTGGCGGCGGCGACAGCTTTTCGGCGGCGTTTTTCATAAATTATCTTAAAAACGAAAGCATCGACACCTGCCTTGAAAGGGCTGTCACGCTCAGCGACTACGTTGTGACACAGCTCGGCGCGGTCTGCGAATATCCCGAAGAACTGAAAAAGAGGCTTTGTATATGAACATCACCGAAAAGCGCATAGAAAAAATGCTTTCCCTTGTAAAAAGCACGATAGTCGCCGACACTTACCCGATCGACGAAGTGTTTTTTAAGGAATGTGATTACAAAAGCGGCACGGTTATGCCGTCGGAAGACGGGTTCGCTCCGTTCGGAAAAGGCGAAAGATGGGGAAAAACCACCGATTCGCACGGGTGGTTCCGTCTGAAAGGAAAACTCCCGAAGCGGCTGTCGTTCTGCCGTCTGAGGCTTCACGCCGACACGTCACGCGACGGCTGGAACGTGTATAATCCGCAGTTCATAATGTATCTCGACGGCAAAGCGTATCAGGGCTTTGACGCAAATCACCGTTTTGCCGAGTTCGCCTACCGCGAAAACTACGATATCTTCCTTTACGCCTACACCGGCTCAATGGGGAAAGACCTTGATTTCAAAGCGTATTTCGAGCTTATCGACGAGCTTTCCGAGAGTTTGTGGTACGACCTTTCGGTGCTTTACGAAACGGCAAAGCTGAACAGCGAAAGCTCCAAGGAATACGCCGACCTCATTTATGTTATATGTGACGCGATAAACTGTCTTGACTTCCGCGACACGGCTTCCGCGTCTTACCGCGCGTCGGTAAAGGAAGCAAGCGAAAAGGTAAAAGCGTTTTTCGCTGCCAGATGCGGCGAAAACAGCAAAAAAGTCGTCTGCGTCGGTCACACCCACATAGACGTGGCGTGGCTCTGGACGCTTGCACAGACAAAGGAAAAGGCGCAGCACACTTTTTCGACAGTCCTTGCCCTTATGGACAAATACCCGGACTTTGTGTTTATGTCAAGTCAGCCGCAGCTGCTCAAATACGTCAAAGAAGAAGATCCGTCGCTTTATGAAAGAATAAAAGAAAAGATCGCAGAAGGCAGATTCGAGGTCGAAGGCGGTATGTGGGTGGAAGCCGACTGCAACCTCACCTCCGGTGAAAGCCTTGTGCGTCAGTTCATACACGGAAAGCGGTTTTTCAGGGAAGAATACGGCGTGGAAAGCCACATTCTCTGGCTCCCCGACGTGTTCGGCTATTCGCCGTCGCTTCCGCAGATCTGCCGCAAATCCGGCGTGGACACGTTCGTGACATCGAAAATTTCGTGGAACGACACCAACCGTATGCCGCACGACGTCTTTGAATGGACGGGTATAGACGGCACGAAGATATTTACCTATTTCCTCACCGCACAGGAAAAATCACGCGGCAGCGAAAGCGCCAATTACACCACCTACGTCGCGACGTCCGATCCGTCTTACGTTGCGGGCTGTTTTGACCGTTTTTCGGACAAGGAATTCACCGACGAAGTCATCCTCACTATGGGCTGGGGCGACGGAGGCGGCGGCCCGACGGCAAAAATGTGCGAAAAAGCCGAAAGACTCAAAAAAGGCATCCCGGGCTGTCCTGCCGTGGTATACGGCAAAGCGGGCGATTTTATCGCCAATCTTAAAGAGAACGTAAAGGGCAAGCGTCTGCCGTCATGGGAGGGCGAGCTTTACCTTGAATATCACCGCGGAACGTACACCGTCTCCGCAAAGAACAAATATTTCAACCGCGTTTCGGAGTTCGCCGCCGCAAACGCCGAGCTTTGGAGTGCGGCGTCGCTCATCAGAAACGGAGCCGAATACCCCGAAAAAGACCTGTACTCCGCCTGGGAGACGATACTTCTCAATCAGTTCCACGATATCATACCCGGTTCTTCCATTCCCGAAGTTTACTCTGTCAGCCGCGCACAGTACGCGTCATTGCTTGAAAAACTCGGCACCATCACGAAAAACGCTATGTCGTCACTCGGCGGACGTGTTTTCAACCCCACTTTTTCAAAGAGCGGACTCGCCTACAAAGACGGAAGCTATACCTATTTCAGCGATCTGCCGTCGCTCGGCTGGACGGACGCGAAAGGCGTTTCGACCAACAGCGTGAGAGTCGGCGAAAATGAACTTGAAAACAAATATTACGTCATCCGTCTTGACGAAAACGGCTATATCTCGTACCTTTACGACAAAGCAGCCGGCTTTGAAGTGTCAAACGGCGTTATCGGCGGGCTTACCGCCTACGAAGACCTGCCGTTCCAATACGACTGCTGGAACATTGAGGAATATCACGAAGAAAAGCCCTATGAAGTGTCGGGACTTGTTTCGATAAAACCGATCCAGCGCGGCGCAGGTGCCGGTTTTGAAGTGAAAAGACGCTTTATGTCGAGCGAGATCACGCAGGAGATCATCATTTTCGACGAAAGCAGAAGAATTGATTTCAGAAACCACATCGACTGGAAGGAAAAGAACATACTCCTCAAAGCCGAATTCAACGCCAATATCAACAACACCGACGGCGTGTTCGATATCCAATACGGCTATATCCGCAGGAACGCGCACCGCAACACGTCGTGGGACAAGGCAAAATTCGAGATCTGCGGTCAGAAATACGCCGACATTTCGGACGGCGGCTACGGTCTTGCCGTGCTGAACGACTGTAAATACGGTCATTCGGTAAGACGCGGAAAGCTGACACTGTCGCTCATCAAGTCGTCGGGATATCCCAACGAATACATCGACTGCGACGTTCACGATTTCGTCTATTCGGTCATTCCGCACAGCGGAAACCATATCGACGCCGGAATAATCGAAGAAAGCCTTATCTTCAACAACCCGCCCGTGATAAACGAAAACGCCGTCATTTCCGAAAGTTTTTCGCTTGTAAAATGCAGCTCCGACGGCATCACACCGGGTGCGTTCAAACGCGCTTACGACGGCGACGGATTCGTGCTTCGCCTTGCCGAAAACCGCAACAGACGTGTCAAAGCCGTTCTTGAATTTGCGTTTGACGTAAAGAGCGCGTTTATCTGTTCCACGACGGAAGAAGAACAGACGGAAATAAAAGTTGACGGCAGAAAAGTCACCCTTGAGTTTTCACCGTTTGAAATTATCACGTTAAAAGTAAAATAAAGACGTTTTTCCTCTTTTCATTTTACCTTTTTTGTGGTAAAATATCGTAAGCAATTACAAAACGCAGTTTTACAATTACCCATTATCAAAGGAGGCGGCAGAATGACGGAAGTCGATAAGCGATTCAACCGAAAAGAAAAAGAACAGTTTTTGCGTCTTCTGGAATCGGAAAAACTGCCGCACGCCTTTATCGTCGAGGGAGCGGATGGGGCAGGCAAGTTTTCGTTTGCGCTTTTCGCCGCTGCTTCCATTCTGTGCAGCGGAAAGCCGAGACCATGCGGGGTATGTAACTCCTGCGTCAAATTCAAAGAAGACAACCACCCCGATCTGTATATCATCTCCCCCGAAAAAGACTCATCGCAGATAAAGGTGGAAGCAGTAAGAGACATAAAAAAGAGCGTCTATATGCTGCCGAACGAAGGCGACAAAAAAATATATATCATCAAAGACGGGCAAAAAATGAATATCCAAGCCCAGAACGCGCTTCTCAAACTGTTTGAGGAGCCGCCCGAATCCGCCGTCTTCTTCATACTGACCGACAAACGCGAGTCCCTGCTTCCGACGGTGATATCGCGCGGACACATCATCACGCTCTGTCCGTCCAAAAAGGAAGACATAACCGACTGGCTGAAAGAGCTTTACCCCAAAAAATCACCGGATGAGCTTGAAAACGCCGTCAATATGTGCGAAGGCAGCCCCGGAAAGGCGCTGACGCTGCTTGAAAAGAAGTACAGCGTGATACGAAACGACGTGCTTGAATACGCGGATCTGCTGTTCGCGCACTCAAGGTTTTACTGCGTGTCGTTTTTCAAGGCAAAAAAATACGACAGAGCCAAGGCAAAGGATTTCCTCTCCACTCTGTTCCTGCTTTTCTCGGACGTGATGCGGGCAAAGAAAAAATCAAACCGTTTCGTATTTCTCTCTCCCGATGCCGCTTCTTCTTACGCGAAGCAGACGACGGAGACGAAGATCGCTCTTATTTCGGAGGAAATACTGCGGTCATACGAATCGGTCGACGCAAATGCAAACTTAAATCTGACTTTTTCGTCCTTTGCGGTAAAAGTCAGTGAAATTTCATAAAAATGCAGGTAGTATCTATGGATAACAACGAAAACAAAAAAACTCTTGAAAACGCTTCTCCCGACAAGAAGAATCACAACAACTACAAATATCACAAAAAATACCGCAATTACCCCAAAAAGAAACGTGATTTCCGCGACAAGGACGAAAAGGGCGACGAACCGAAGCAGGTCTCCGAAGTGACGGAAGAAGCCGTCGAAGCCGTCGAAACCGTCAAAGAAGCCGCTTTTTCGGAAGCAAAAGAAGCAAAGCCGGAAGCGAAAGCAATAAAGACGGATGCGAAAGCAGCAAAGAACGAAGCCAAAGAAACGGCTCCGGAAGTTCCGGCTGAAAAAGCGGAAGAGCAAAAAGAAGTCGAGATAATCGGCATACGTTTCCGCAATTCGGGCAAAGTCTATTTCTTCTCACCGGGGAATATCACTTTTGAAGCGGGTGAACACGCGATAGTCGAAACGGTGCGCGGCGTTGAATACGGCGACGTTACGACGGGCAACAAGCTGGTTTCGCAGAAAGAGATAGTTTCTCCGCTCAAAACCGTCATCCGCAAGGCGACTGAGGAAGACGCCGAAAGAAACAAGCAGAACCGCGCCCTTGAAGAAGCCGCACGCCCGATATGGGACGAAGCGATAAAGAGACACGCTCTCGTTATGCAGCTCGTTGACATAGAATACACGTTTGACAACACAAAGCTGATATTCTATTTCACCGCAGACGGCAGAGTGGATTTCCGCGACCTTGTAAAAGACCTTGCTTCCACGTTCAGAACGAGGATAGAACTCCGTCAGATAGGCGTGCGCGACGAAGCAAAGCTCATCGGCGGGCTGGGAATATGCGGCAGACCGTTCTGCTGCAAGACCTTCCTTTCCGACCTCAACCAGGTGACGATAAGAATGGCAAAGGATCAGAACCTTTCGCTGTCCTCCGCAAAGATATCCGGCAACTGCGGAAAACTGATGTGCTGCCTCAAATTCGAGCACGAAGTCTACGAGCGCGAATACGCGACCTTCCCCAAAGTCGATTCGATAGTTACGACTTCCCAAGGCAAAGGCGTGATAGTGGAATCGAATTTCCTTACCGGAAAAGTCAAGGTGAAGATGAACGACACCAACGGCACGCTTAAGGTGTTCGCTCCTGCCGACGTCAAGGTCATCGGCGTTGCCAAAAACGACGCGGTGGACAAATCGCTGCTTGAGCTTGAAGACAAATAAACGCCCTTAACGGAGGAATAGAATGGTATTTTCATCACTCTTGTTCATATTTGCCTTTTTGTCGGTGACGCTGCTTTTGTATTTCATCGTCCCCAAAAAGTTCCGTATGCTCGTGCTGTTCGTCGTAAGCCTTATATTCTACGGCTGGGGCGAGCCGCTCTACATATTCATAATGGCGATATCCATCGTCAGCGCTTATCTTTTCGGGTTTCTTATTGCAAAATACCGCGAAACGAACGTAAAAAAGGCAAAACTGTTCCTTGTTCTGTCGCTTTGCGTGAATCTCGCGTTCCTCGCGTTTTTCAAATACGCAAACTTTTTCATAAGAAATCTGTCGCTTATCCCCGCATTTTCGTCTCTTGAGCCGCTTGAATGGCTCAAACTCCCCGTGGGTATTTCGTTCTACACGTTTCAGATAATGTCCTATTCGATCGACGTTTTCCGCGGCGACGCCAACGTGCAGAAAAAGTTTATACCGTTCGGCACCTACGTCACTCTGTTCCCGCAGCTCGTCGCAGGCCCCATAGTCAGGTACAAGGACATCGACGACCAGCTCCGTGAAAGAGACGAGAATATCGAAAAATTCGCGTCCGGCGTCAGGCGCTTTGCCTGCGGTCTCGGCAAAAAGATACTTCTTGCCGACGCGATGGACGTCATAGTGCGTCAGATGTACGATTCTATGGGATTCGGCTTCACCACCGTCAGCTCGTGGATACTCGTCATCGCCTACACGTTCCAGATCTACTTCGACTTTTCGGGATATTCCGATATGGCGATAGGGCTTGGCAGAATGTTCGGGTTTGAGTTTATGGAAAACTTCGATTATCCGTACATTTCCGGGTCGATAACCGAATTTTGGAGAAGATGGCACATTTCCCTTTCCACCTGGTTCAAGGAATACGTCTATATCCCGCTCGGCGGCAACAGAAAAGGAAAGCTCAAACAGTTCCGCAACATTGCCATTGTGTGGCTGCTGACCGGCTTCTGGCACGGTGCAAACTGGAATTACATCCTTTGGGGCGTCTATTTCGGCGTTCTGCTCATAATCGAAAAAACGTTCCTGCTTAAAAAATTGCAGAAAGCTCCTGCTTTCGTTTCGCACCTTTATTCGCTTTTCTTCATCGCAATCGGCTGGCTGATATTCTATTTCACCGATTTTTCAATGGGATTCGACTGTTTCAAATCGCTTTTCGGCATCGGTGTCACGGCGTTCGCCACGAAGACAGACCTTTACGATCTGCTTCGGTTTTTACCGATATTCGCCGTCTGCGTCATCGCTTCGACACCGCTTCCGCACAAGTTTTTCAAAGAAGCGGAAGAAAAGTCCGTTCCCTTCGCCTACGCCGTCCCCGTGCTGACCGCATTGGTGCTTTTCGCATCGCTCGTCTATCTTGTGGCGTCGACGTTCAGCCCGTTCCTCTATTACATCTTTTAAGGAGGACGACAGATGAAAAAGAATCAGAAAATCATAAATATTTCGGTCGTCGTTATATTCCTCGTCTTCATTTTCGGCTTTGCGCTTCTGTTTTTGTTCAAAAAAGCGGACTCTGAGTCGGCAACGGAAAGACGAAAGCTTGCCGAATTTCCGTCTGACACAAAATGGGAAGACGTGCGCGACGGCGTATTTGCCGACAGAATTAACGAATACCTCAACGACCAGTTCCCGTTCCGCGACGCTTTCGTAAGCATAAAATGCCGTTTTGAGGAGCTGCTTCTCAAAAGAGAAAACGCGGGCGTCATCATCGGGAGCAACGGTCAGCTCGCTGTAAGACTTTTTGAAGCGAGCGACGGCAATATCCACCCCGAAACGTACACTCCCCCGTTTACGGATTCGTTCTTCCGCGGCAACCTTGACGGCTGTATGGACATACTCAAAAAAGAAGCAGCCGTCCTTGAAGAAAACGGCGTTTCGCTCCGCGTGATACTTCCGCCGCGCACCTTCGACGTCGCCTGCTCGGCGTTCGCCTGCCCCACGGAAAAGTCGGACGAACTGATAAAGGCGGTCAGAGAAGATGCCGCCGGTCTTGACTTCATTGATATGTACGACATTTTCCGCACGCGCTACGACAACGGCGAATACGTCTACTACCGCACAGACCACCATTGGACGACGCTCGGCGCGTATTACGCTTACGCCGAGATTATGAAGTCGTATGGCATCGAGCCTTATTCAAAGGAAATGTTCAAAGTCACCGTCGCGGCTGACGATTTTTACGGCACGACATCCTCAAAATGCGGAAACCGCTCGTCCGACGCCGACGTGATAGAGTATTGGACGCTTGACGACGGCAAAGCAAGATCGTTCGATATGGGGCTTGCCAAAAACGTAAAAGGCGAAAATATGACACATTTCGATTCGCTTTACGATTTCTCCTATCTCGAAGGTTACGACAAATACGGTATGTTCCTTTCCGGAAGCGACAATCTGATCGTTTCCGTCACCGAAAAGACGGACGAAGAACGCGAAACTATCCTCGTTCTCAAGGATTCGTTCGGTCACTCGCTCGTCCCGTTCCTTGCTCTCCACTACAACGTGATCGTCGTCAATCTTGCCGATGCTCCGCAAGTCCTCACGAACTTTGCCGAATACGATATAAGCAAAGTCATCGTCTGCTTCAACCTCGAAAACGTCGTTACGACGTCAAATCTCGCAAAGACAAAATACATTTCCGACCTGCTCGGAATCGAATAAGTCAACGAAAAATCCCGCATCCGTGTTCAAACACGATGCGGGACTTTTTATGTATTATTTCTGATTGCGTTTCATCCATTCGATCATTTTGCTTCGCGTCACGATGCCTATGAAAATTCCTCTGTCGTCGATAAGCGGCACAAAATTCTGCTCTATCGCACGTTCGACAAGCTCGTCAAACGGGATATCAACGTGGGATGCAACATATTTTTTGCTCGATATGACGTCCTTGAGCAGCACTTTCTCGGATGCCTTGAACGGATCGTCGGCACCGCTTTTTTCGAGATCGCAAAGGTACCACAGCAGATCGCCTTCGCTTATCGATCCGAGATACTCGCCGTCGCGGTTTATTACCGGCACGGCGGCAAAGCCCTTTGACCTCATGCGTTCCATTACCTGCTTCAGCGGCTGGTCGCCGTAAAGATACATACAACTGCTTTTGGGAGTCAGACAAAATATGGCGTTCATCCGTCACCCTCTTTCATATTTCTTTAGTATAATTATACCAAATATATCGAAAAAAGCAACATCAATTTGTGAATTTTCTGCAATTTATTCTATTTTTTATACAAGGCTTCGAGCTTTTTATAGCACAACAGATTTATTAGAGAAACTATCATAAATTTTGCGAACGTAAACGGCACGTTGAAAACGAACAGCGCCTTGCCGAGCGTGTCTATGGACGGCATTACTTCGCGGTAAAGTTCGATTATCTTTTCTATCGGCGTTATTTTCGCATACACGGGGTAAGTTATAAATAAATTGACCGGGTAGCTTATGAGCGCCGATATCACGCTGCCTGCGGCGCATCCGATAGACGAAAAGCCGAAAGTGCGCTTTTTCTTATACACAAGCCCCGCTATGAAGACGAAAGGAGCGCCGATGAGGAAATTTGCCGCTTCACCGACACAGCCGGTCGTCGTCAACGGAAGATGCAGTATGTTTTTGAAAAGGCAGACGAGCACGCCGTCGATCGGGCCTGCCACAAAAGCCGCCGCGATACAGGGGAATTCGGAAAAATCGAATTTGATGAACGACGGCACGAGAGGCACGGAAAATTCAAGCAGCATAAGCAGATACGCCACTGCCGAAAAGAGGGCAACGAGAGTTATTCGTTTTATTCGTTCGCGCTCCACTTTTTCACATCCTCTTATCCGAAAATTCGGCTATTATCGCTCTGATATCGGCGGCATCGGTATTTTTATCGAGTCTGAAACGTATACGGAAATTTTCGTAGGAAATCGAAAACACCGTCGGTATGACTTTTTCCGCGTCGCCGTCGTAGTCGAGGACGTTATACGTCGTCGATCTGTCGAACGCATAGATCTCAAGGCGCCTTTTTTCGGCGGCTTTTTTGATATTCATACCGAGGAGTTTCTTTCTGTTCACTGTCATATCGAGTACTACGACGTCCACATCAACGACGAGCGTACACAGCGAATAGACGTTAATGACGGGCAAAGGATAATTTCTTCCGTTTTCCGTCGGGTTTTCACGCCAATCCCAGCCGCATTCATACCCTGCCGCGTTGAGCGTTGACGCAAGGCGCGAAGCGTTTTCGCCGAGAGACATATATATATTATTCAGAATTTCGATTTTTTCTTCCATATCAAATCAAAACGCCCCGTGAAATTCACGGGGCGCTTATATCTTCATAATTACTTCTTGCATCCGGACTTTGACCGTCGGTACGGGGATCACACCCGTTCGGCGCGGAAAACCGCGTTCGCTGACTATACAGCCGGTGAGGAATCACACCTCGCCCCGAAGTATTGTATCATTAAGATAAATTATTCAGTGATTTCAATAACAACGCCGGAACCGACGGTTCTGCCGCCTTCACGAATAGCGAAACGGAGACCTTTTTCGATAGCGATCGGAGTAATGAGTTCAACTTTCATATCGACGTTATCGCCGGGACGGCACATTTCAACGCCATCGGGAAGGGTGATAACACCGGTAACGTCGGTAGTTCTGAAATAGAACTGAGGACGATAGTTGGAGAAGAAGGGCTTATGACGGCCGCCTTCTTATTCGGTAAGAACGTAAACCTGACCAACGAATTTGGTGTGAGGATGAAAGGAGCCGGGTTTAGCAAGAACCTGACCACGTTCGATTTCATTTTTTTCTACGCCACGGAGAAGAGCACCGACGTTGTCGCCTGCTTCTGCGTAGTCAAGAGTTTTACGGAACATTTCAAGACCGGTAACAACGGTAGCCTTGGATTCGTCTCTGAGGCCGACGATTTCAACGTTATCATAAGTCTTAACGGAACCACGTTCAACTCTACCGGTAGCAACGGTGCCACGGCCGGTGATGGAGAAGACGTCTTCAACAGGCATAAGGAAGGGAAGGTCAGCTTTTCTGTCGGGAGTAGGAATGTAATCGTCAACAGCTGCCATAAGTTCTTTGATGGAAGCGTAAACGGGATCGTTCATATCCTTGGATTCAGAAAGGAGAGCTTCACGAGCGGAGCCGCGGATAATGGGAATGTCGTCTCCGGGGAAACCGTATTCGGAAAGAAGGTCACGGATTTCCATTTCAACGATTTCAAGGAGTTCTTCGTCGTCAACGAGGTCGGTCTTGTTCATATAAACGACCATTGCGGGAACGCCAACCTGACGGGCAAGAAGGATGTGTTCACGAGTCTGCTGCATAGGACCATCGGTAGAAGCAACGACAAGGATAGCACCGTCCATCTGAGCAGCGCCGGTGATCATGTTTTTAACATAGTCAGCGTGGCCCGGGCAGTCAACGTGTGCATAGTGACGGTTTTCGGTGGTATATTCAACGTGTCTGGTGTTGATCGTTATACCTCTTGCTTTTTCTTCCGGAGCGTTATCGATCTGGTCGTAAGCAAGGAATTCAACGCTGGTATCGTTGAGGGAGAGGTATTTGGTAATAGCTGCGGTAAGGGTGGTTTTACCATGGTCAACGTGACCGATGGTGCCGATGTTAACATGGGGTTTGCTTCTTTCAAATTTAGCTTTTGCCATTGTTAATCCTCCATTTAGATTGTTTTTATTTTTATTTTATTTTTCACAAGCAAGTTCATTATATGGAATTTTTACAGATAAGTCAAGTGTTTTCTTATAAATTAACGAAAAAATCGTAATTTTTTTCAGATCTCACTGCTTCTGGTCGAACAAATCTGTTCCTGAATGGACTTGGGTACCACTTCGTAGTGGCTGGGCTCCATAGTGTAAACGCCGCGTCCCTGCGTTTTCGATCTCATATCGGTCGCGTAACCGAACATATTGGAAAGCGGAACGAAAGAGTTTACCTGCTGTACACCGTTGATCGGTTCGATACCGGTGATGTTTCCGCGGCGTGATGTGATATCGCCGATGATATCGCCGAGGTATTCGTCCGGGCAGATAACGGTGACTTTCATAATAGGCTCGGTAAGCACGGGATCGGCCTTCTTCATAGCTTCCTTGAAGCCCATAGAACCGGCGATCTTGAATGCCATTTCGGACGAGTCGACTTCGTGGTAAGAGCCGCCTTCGCAGGTGACCTTTACGTCAACGACGTTATAACCGGCAACGACACCCGACTGCATAGCGGCTTTGACGCCCTCTTCGATAGCGGGTATATATTCGTTCGGCACATCGCCGTTCTTGACTGCGTCGATAAACTCGAAGCCTTTGCCCTTTTCGTTGGGCTCGATGGTGAGAATACAATGTCCGTACTGACCTTTACCGCCGGACTGACGGATGAACTTGCCTTCCGCTTTAGCCGGTTTACGGATAGTTTCGCGGTAAGATACCTGAGGCTGACCGACGTTTGCTTCGATCCTGAATTCACGGAGCAGTCTGTCAACGATTATTTCAAGGTGAAGCTCACCCATACCCGCAATAATGGTCTGACCTGTTTCTTCATCGGTATACGCTTTGAACGTAGGATCTTCCTCGGTGAGATCCGCGAGAGCAAGCGTCATCTTTTCCTGACCGGCTTTGGTCTTGGGCTCGATGGCTACTCTGATAACGGGTTCGGGGAATTCCATTGATTCAAGCACGATCGGGTTCTTTTCGTCGCAGAGCGTTTCACCGGTGGTGATATTCTTTGCGGAAATGATAGCCGCGATCTCTCCGGCGCCGACCGAATCGACTTCTTCACGGTGATTTGCGTGCATAAGCACGAGTCTGCCGAGACGTTCTCTTCTGCCTTTGACGGAGTTGTAAATGGTATCGCCGCATTTGACACGTCCCGAATAAACTCTGATATAGCAGAGCTTACCTGCGACGAACGGGTCGGTCATTATCTTGAACGCGAGAGCGGAAAACGGCTCTTTTTCATCGGCGCTGCGCTCGATTTCCTCGCCGGTGGAAGGATTGGTTCCTTTTACGGCGGGCACGTCCAACGGAGAAGGCATATAATCGACTATTGCGTCAAGAAGCTTCTGTACGCCCTTGTTTCTGTATGAGCTGCCGCAGACGACAGGTATCATTTTGTTGGAAATGGTAGCGGTACGGATAGCCTTTTTGATCTCGTCAAGAGTGAATTCTTCGCCTTCGAGATATTTTTCCAGAAGTTCCTCGTCGGTCTCGGCGATCTGCTCGAGCAGCGAATTACGGTATTCGTTTGCTTTATCGAGCATATCGGCGGGGATATCGTCCTCTTTGATCTGGGTTCCCATTTCGTCAAGATAGAAATAGGCTCTCATAAGAACGAGGTCGATTATTCCTTTGAAATCGCTTTCGCTTCCGATGGGGAGCTGAATGGGTACGGGGTTGCATTTCAGACGTTCGCGCATCATTTTGAGCACGTTATAGAAATTCGCGCCCGTAACATCCATTTTATTTATATACGCCATACGCGGAACATTGTATTTATCAGCTTGTCTCCAAACCGTTTCAGATTGGGGTTCAACGCCGCCCTTTGCGCAGAAAACGGTAACGGAGCCGTCAAGCACGCGAAGCGAACGTTCTACCTCGACAGTAAAATCCACGTGTCCCGGGGTATCTATGATGTTGATGCGGTAGTCATGCCAGTGACAGGTCGTTGCAGCGGAAGTTATGGTTATACCGCGCTTTTGCTCCTGCTCCATCCAGTCCATGGTAGCCGCGCCCTCATGAGTCTCGCCGATCTTATGGGTTTTTCCGGTATAAAACAATATTCTTTCGGTTGTGGTGGTTTTTCCTGCGTCGATATGGGCCATAATGCCTATATTACGCATTTTTTCAAGCGGATAAATCTCCGGCATAGTGTCTCCTTTTTCCGCATTCTTTGCGGAATATAATCAAATTACCATTTGAAATGTGCGAAAGCCTTGTTGGCTTCAGCCATTTTATGAGTATCTTCCTTCTTCTTGACTGCTCCGCCGAGATTGTTGATAGCGTCGAGGATTTCGGCAGCGAGACGTTCACACATAGTCTTGTCGCTTCTGCTTCTTGCATAAGTGACGAGCCAGCGGAGTCCCAGAGTCTGTCTTCTTTCGGCACGAACTTCCATAGGAACCTGGTAGTTGGCACCGCCGCGACGAACGGCTTTGACTTCAAGATTAGGCATAATGTTATCAAGAGCTTTGCGGAACTGCTCAAGCGCGTCTGCGCCGGTCTTTTCCTTTACGATATCGAAAGCATCGTAAACTATTTTCTGAGCAACACCTTTCTTGCCGTCGTACATAATGTTATTGATAAGCTTTGTTACCAATACGGAATTATACATAGGATCGGGCAATACTTCTCTCTTGAATCCATGCACTCTTCTAGGCACTTTACTTCCCTCCTTCATTAGTGACCTTGTTGGTCTGATGAGTTCACAGGTACTCGAAATAAATCCCGTCAGTGCCATACGAGCGACTTTATATATAAATATCGCGCTTATGACACGAACAATTTTTCTCGTTTTACCGATGAATTGCGGTGATTACTTTTTCTTGGGAACCTTTGCACCGTATTTGGAACGGGCCTGGTTTCTGTTGGCGACGCCCTGAGTATCGAGAGTACCGCGGATGGTATGATAACGTACGCCGGGGAGATCCTTTACACGACCGCCTCTTACAAGAACGACAGAGTGTTCCTGAAGGTTGTGACCGATACCGGGGATGTACGACCATACTTCGATTCCGTTGGTAAGTCTTACTCTGGCGACCTTTCTCTGTGCAGAGTTCGGCTTCTTAGGGGTTTTGATGGTAACCTTTGTGCAGACGCCGCGTTTCTGCGGAGAGGGCAGATCGACCGATATGCTCTTGATAGAGTTCACGGACTTCTGAAGAGCGGGAGACTTGGACTTGTAGGTAGGCTGCTGTCTTCCGTTTCTTACCAGCTGGTTGAATGTAGGCATTGTTTTCCTCCTTCCTCAAATTCTTACTCGCCGCGTATTCCGGCAAAAAGCCGAAATACGCAAGCGTAGTGATTATATATCAAACTCACGACGTTTGTCAAGAGATTGACAACATAATTTGTAAATTTTGTGTGAACGAGTTAGTCTTCGCTGCCGAAAACGCCTTCTTCGGCGTCGCCGGTGTCGATCTCAACGTCGCGGTACACCTTCATACCGGTACCTGCCGGGATGAGTTTACCGATAAGGACGTTCTCTTTGAGTCCGAGCAGCGGGTCGATCTTGCCTCTGACGGCGGCTTCGGTGAGGACTTTGGTAGTCTCCTGGAAGGAAGCGGCGGAGAGGAAGGAATCGGTGGAAAGGGATGCCTTGGTGATACCGAGGAGCATCGGAGTCGCTTCCGCTTCGAGGAGCGGGATATTCTCGGGATGCGCTTCGTTTTCGGCTTTGATCCTTTCGTTTTCGGAATCGAATTCGGCAACGCCGACAGCGGCGCCGACGAGGAGTCCGGTGTCACCGGCTTTTTCGACTCTGGTCTTTCTCGTCATCTGACGTGCGATGACTTCGATATGTTTATCGGAGATCTCAACGCCCTGCAGACGGTAAACCTTCTGAATTTCCTTGATGATATAAGCGTAAACCGCGTCAAGTCCGGAAATGGCGAGGATATCGCCCGGTGTTTCCGTACCTTCGGTGAGTTTCTGGCATTTTCTGACGTGATCGCCGTCGGCAACGGTTATCTTGGTAACGTAAGGAACGCTGACGCTTCTTTCTTCACCGGTGTAATCGTCCTTGACGATGATCTGTTTCGTTCTCTTGACTTCTTCGATACGGACAGTACCGTCGAATTCGGAAAGGACTGCGGACTTCTTGGGACGTCTCGCCTCGAAGATCTCTTCGACACGGGGAAGACCCTGGGTGATATCGCCGCCTGCGATACCGCCGGAGTGGAAGGTACGCATCGTAAGCTGGGTACCCGGTTCACCTATGGACTGTGCCGCGATGATACCGACGGATTCGCCTATGCTGACGACTTTTCCGCTTGCAAGGTCGGCGCCGTAGCAGTGCTGGCATACGCCGTGTTTGGCCTTGCAGTTGATGACGGAACGGATATGGACTTTTTCGATACCGGCATTCTTGATGGCAAGTGCCTGGTCTTCGGAAATCATTGTATCGTTCTTGACGATGACTTCATTGGTAACGGGATCACAGATGTCGCCGATAGCGTATCTGCCGACAAGACGTTCCTCGAATTTTTCGATGACTTCTTCTTTCTTGCCCTGCATTTCGACTATCTTGGATACCCAAAGACCGCGGTCGTCGTGGCAGTTTTCTTCGCGGATGATAACGTCCTGCGAAACGTCAACGAGACGTCTGGTAAGGTAGCCGGAGTCGGCGGTACGGAGAGCCGTATCGGCAAGGCCTTTACGCGCACCTCTGGCGGCGGTGAAGTATTCGAGTATCTTCATACCTTCGCGGAAGTTTGCTTTTACGGGAAGCTCGATGGTTTCGCCGCTTGCGGAAGACATAAGACCACGCATTCCTGCGAGCTGTCTTATCTGTTTGATTGAACCACGGGCACCGGAAACAGCCATCATATTGATCGGGTTGTATTTATCAAGGTTTCTCTGCAGTGCGTCTGCAACGTCCTTGGTACATTTTTCCCAGATATCCTTGACGCGCGACGATCTTTCTTCGTTGGAAAGAATACCTTCGCGGTAGAAATCGGTGATGACATCGACTTTCTTTTCGGCTTCGGCAATGAGAGTGCCTTTTTCGGGCGGGATCGTCATATCGTAAACCGAGATGGTCATTGCGTTGCGGGTAGAATACTTGAAGCCCTGAGTCTTGATCTGGTCAAGGACTTCGCAGGTCACGGCGTTGCCGTGTTTTCTGATGCAGCGGTCGATTATCTTACTGAGTTCGCTGTTCGTGGTTACGAAGTCTATTTCGGGGCGGAAATAGTTTTCGGGAATCGAACGGTCGATGAATCCGAGGTCCTGCGGGATCGGGTTATTGAATATAAGTCTGCCGAGCGTGGTCTTTACGATGCCGGAATCCATAACGCCGTTGCGTTCCTTGTAAATTCTGACATTGATCATCGCCTGCAGTGAAAGTTCGCCGTTTTCGTAAGCCATAACGGCTTCGTCGTAATCGGCAAAGGTCTTGCCTTCACCCGGTTCGCCCGGTCTGTCGAGCGTGAGGAAGTAGGAGCCGAGTACCATTTCCTGAGACGGAATGGTGACGGCTTTACCGTTCACGGGTTTGAGCAGGTTGTTGGCGGAAAGCATAAGGAATCTTGCTTCTGCCTGTGCTTCTGCGGAAAGAGGAACGTGTACCGGCATCTGGTCGCCGTCGAAGTCCGCGTTGAATGCGGGGCAGACGAGCGGGTGGAGCTTGATCGCTCTGCCTTCGACGAGTATCGGTTCAAACGCCTGAATGGAAAGTCTGTGAAGTGTCGGCGCACGGTTGAGGAGAACGGGATGTTCCTTGATGACTGCGTCAAGAGCGTCCCAGACCTCGGGACTGACTTTTTCGACACGTTTCTTTGCGTCTTTGATATTGGTGGATTTGCCGGTGGCGACGAGGTTCTTCATTACGAACGGTTTGAAGAGTTCGAGCGCCATTTCCTTAGGCAGACCGCACTGATAGATCTTGAGTTCCGGGCCGACGACGATAACGGAACGTCCGGAGTAGTCGACACGTTTGCCGAGCAGGTTCTGTCTGAAACGTCCCTGCTTACCTCTGAGCATTTCGGAAAGAGATTTGAGAGGACGGTTGTTGGGGCCGGTAACGGGACGTCCGCGTCTGCCGTTGTCGATGAGCGCGTCAACTGCTTCCTGCAGCATTCTCTTTTCGTTTCTTATGATGATATCGGGAGCTTCAAGCTCCATAAGTCTTTTAAGACGGTTGTTTCTGTTGATGACACGTCTGTAAAGGTCGTTGAGGTCGGAGGTGGCGAATCTGCCGCCGTCGAGCTGTACCATAGGACGTATATCGGGCGGGATGACGGGGAGCGCTTCAAGCACCATCCATTCGGGACGGTTGCCGGAAAGTCTGAACGCTTCGACGACTTCGAGACGTTTGATGAATCTTATCTTTCTCTGTCCCTGAGCGGTCTCGAGTTCGTGTTTGAGGTAGGCTGCGAGTTCTTCAAGGTCGATCTCGCTGAGAAGTTCCTTGATGGCTTCCGCACCCATTCCTACACGGAAATCGTCTTCGTATTTCTCGTAATATTCACGGTACTGCTGTTCGGAAAGGAGCTGTTTCTTTTCGAGAGGCGTATCGCCCGGATCAATTACGATATAGCTTGCGAAATAGAGGACTTTTTCGAGAAGCTTGGGAGAGATATCGAGGAGAAGTCCCATTTTGGAGGGGATTGCTCTGAAATACCAGATATGGGAGACGGGAGCCGCGAGTTCAACGTGGCCCATTCTTTCACGTCTGACCTTATTGGTGGTGATCTCAACTCCGCACTTTTCGCAGATCTTGCCCTTGAATCTTGCGCCGCGTTTATATTTGCCGCAGTGACATTCCATTTCCTTGGTCGGTCCGAAGATCCTTTCGCAGAAAAGTCCGTCACGTTCGGGTTTAAGTGTTCTGTAGTTGATGGTTTCCGGCTTTTTAACTTCGCCGTAAGACCAGGATCTTATCATTTCCGGGGATGCAAGTCCTATTTTTATGGACTCAAATTCCATATTTTCCATATTCTTTCCCCTTTCTTTTATTCGTCGATATCGTCGGCGTAATCGGTTTCACCGGTGTAGCTGTCGTCATAACCGTCTTCGTCGCCGTTATGCTCGACGCCTTCTTCGTCGTCGTACATAAGGGTATCGGGATCGACGTCCATAACGTTCTCACCGAGTTCTTCTTCGGAATACTTGTTCTCGTCGGTATCGTCGTCATCGGAGTAGTCGCGCAGGTTGATCTCGTTCTGATCCTTGTCGAGTACCTTGATATCGAGGCCGAGAGCCTGGAGTTCCTTGACAAGTACCTTGAAGGAGGCGGGAACGCCCGGTGTGGGTATGTTCTGACCCTTTACGATAGCCTCGTAAGCCTTGACACGTCCCTTGACGTCGTCGGACTTGACGGTGAGTATTTCCTGAAGAGTGTAAGCGGCGCCGTATGCTTCGAGCGCCCAGACTTCCATTTCGCCGAAACGCTGTCCGCCGAACTGCGCTTTACCGCCGAGAGGCTGCTGGGTGACCAGCGAGTACGGACCGGTAGAACGTGCGTGGATCTTATCGTCAACGAGGTGGTGGAGCTTGAGGAAGTACATATAGCCGACGGTGACGGGGTTATCGAACGGCTGACCTGTTCTGCCGTCGTAAAGCGTGGTCTTGCCGTCAACTACTCTGATCCTGTTTTCGCTTCTTAACTGATCGAATTCTTCTTTATTGTTGTTTATCCATTCGACGTCTATTCTGGTGAGTTTTTCTTCGCCGTTTTCGTCAAAGTCCTGTCTGAACAATTCTTTGCCGTTGACGGTCTCGTTTCTGCATATAGCGCGGTGATAGTGTGCCATACACATACAATCGACTATCTCATCTTCCTTTGCGCCGTCGAATACGGGAGTCATAATATGCCAGCCGAGCTTCTTGGCAGCCATTCCGAGGTGGACTTCAAGCACCTGACCGATGTTCATACGGGAAGGAACGCCGAGAGGATTGAGGACGATATCGAGCGGAGTACCGTCTTCGAGGAAAGGCATATCCTCGGAAGGAAGTAT
>JAZUKE010000115.1:0-27847 GCA_045643125.1 Eubacteriales bacterium | reverse complement strand
CATATCCCTGTTTTTGATATGAGGGGATTCGAACGGGTCGGTAGTGAATGACAGCCCGGTGGGCTGTCAGAGCCGACCCTGACCGAGCCCGCAGGCGAGAACGAATCCCGTCCGGAGATCGGAAAGCTTGCTTTCCAGGCGCTTTTTG
The DNA here is from genome assembly GCA_045643125.1 of Eubacteriales bacterium. Classification (GTDB taxonomy): domain Bacteria; phylum Bacillota; class Clostridia; order Oscillospirales; family CAG-382; genus UBA1206. The sequence goes on along the minus strand of JAZUKE010000115.1, from coordinate 27,699 downwards.
TGGTATAATACATGGGAAGAAGACAAATCGGAATTTGAAGGAGGAGATACAATATGAAAAGAGAAGACAAAATTGCTATACTTGATAAATGCAAAAATGAAACGAGTATGGCTCGTGTGTATTTGAAATATGATTCCAACTATTACTATTATTACCCCAATGACGTGAATGAGCATTTTTTACTTGCTCAAGAAGAAAATGATTTTTTACTTGATGGATTTCACATCAGAAAAATGTCTCATATAACAAAAGTTGAAATGAAAGATGATTTGTGCCAGGCAATAAACATTTGGAACGGAGTCACGAAGCAAGTTCATGATCCCCATATCGAATTATCATCTTGGCAGTCGATATTTATGAGTCTGCGGGATCTTTCGGGTTTTGTGATTATCGAGGACAACATCAACAGACAATTTGCCATCGGTAAAATTGTTAAAGTCAACAAACACAATCTGATATTTCGGCAATTTGATGCAGACGGCATTTGGCAGGAGAATATGTTGACAATACCATACTCGTCAATTACACATATTGCATGGGATACAAGATATACAAACAACTGGTTTGATTATTTGAATAATCGAAACAAAGGTCCGCAATGACTTTATTGGCAAATCCCGGCTTGTCAAGCAAACGCACGTTCCTTTTGGTCAGTTTTAGCTTAAAAATGTACCTTTTGGTCAGCCTTCCACAAAAAATAACATCGCGGTGCGATGTTATTTTTTTATCCAAGTCGTAGGCTTGGTATATCATCACGGCAACGCCGTGTATAAATCTTCCTGCGGCTTGATGATATACAGCCCTTTGCGGGCTGATGAGATGCAATGCTTCGCATTGAAAGCCGATTTCATTGATAACGGATATGAGTTCCAATGAACTTGAGAAAGCTGCCCGTTAATGTAGTTGTTTTTCATAAAAGATTTGTGGTTAGATTAAAGAATATAATCAATTATATCATTGACAATGACAACTATATTTGTTATAATACCTAAAATATCCCAAAAAAGGATTGATCCAAATGCCGGCAACCTCTCTGAGTACGGAGAATGATTTTCTTCTTGAAAAAAGACTGTCGCAGACAGATGAATATCTCCATAAATGCTTCCGCAACAGTGTATTTGCCATTGATTTGCTGCTTGCGGGATATAAGAATATTTTTCCCTTTTTTACTGACCATACATTTGAACATTCCGAACAGGTGATAAACTATTGCAACATCATTGCCGGAAAAGATATCATCTCTTCTTTCAATTCCGATGAGATGTACATTCTTCTTATGGGAGCGTCGCTCCACGATATCGGAATGGGCATATCCGAATCCGATTACAATCAGATGGCTGGGAATATCCCCGGACTGTATGAATATACTGAAGCGCACCCGGGTATGACGATCGCCGAAAACACCAGAGATTTTCACCAGGAATTCAGCGCACAGTTCATCAAAAAATATAAAGCGCTTTTCGAGATACCGTCGGACGAATACGTGTTCTGCATATCCCAGATAGCACGCGGACACAGAAAAGCGAACCTTCTTGACAAAAACGAATATCCTGTCGATTTTCGTCTTCCAAACGGGAATACGGTCAATATTGCGTATCTTGCCGCCATCGTAAAATTCGCGGACGAGCTTGATATCACATCCGACAGAAATCTGATGTTTGATTATAAAAAAATCGACTCAAAATGGTCTGCCAAGCAGACTATGTGCTATAAATGCCACGCCGCGATAAAACGTCTCGGTCAGTCCGGCGACTCGCTGATTCTGTATTACGATACCAACGAAGCCGACGTTGAAGCAGAGATAGTACATACACGCGACAAGGTCGAACGCACTTTCGGCGAATATAAAGCAGTTACCGAAAATAGAACGTCATACGAGAACAGAATAAAGAAAATAGTATTTGAAAAAATAAAGCATTAAACACCCAAAGGAGCAAAAAATGACATCCACAATGATAATTACACTGTGCCTTATCGTATGCTTTTTTGCACTTATGATAGGCATAGGAATAAAATCGCGCAAGCACGCTACCGACGTAAACGGTTTCGTCCTCGGTTCGCGTTCGGTCGGTCCGTGGCTCAGCGCATTCGCTTTCGGCACGTCCTACTTTTCCGCCGTTATATTCGTCGGCTACGCCGGACAGTTCGGCTGGAATTTCGGACTTGCTTCCACCTGGATAGGACTCGGCAACGCTTTCATCGGCTCGCTGCTCGCCTGGAGCGTACTCGGCAGACGCACGAGAATTATGACTCAGCATATTTCAAGCAAGACTATGCCGGACTTTTTCGGCGCAAGATTCAAGTCCAACGGACTGAAGATCGCTGCTTCCGTGATAACCTTCGTTTTCCTCATACCCTATACCGCGTCCCTCTACAACGGACTTTCCCGCCTTTTTGAAATGGCGTTCAACGGTATCGACTATTCGGTATGCGTTATCGTAATGGCTGTCCTCACGGGCGTGTACGTCCTTATCGGCGGCTATATGGCTGCTGCGATAAACGATTTCATTCAGGGAATGATAATGCTTTTCGGCATCGTTGCCGTCGTGCTTGCGGTACTCAACAATAACGGCGGACTTATCGCCGCTACCGAAAAGCTCGCAACGGGCGAAAACGGCGGCTGGCAGTACGCTTCGTTCTTCGGAGCCGATCCGCTGTTCCTGCTTTTCGTCGTGCTTCTTACCTCTCTCGGTACATGGGGACTTCCGCAGATGGTCGGTAAATTCTACGCCATCAAAAACGAAGATTCCATCAAAAAGGGAACCGTCATTTCAACCTTGTTTGCAATAGTCGTCGCCGGCGGCTGCTATTTCCTCGGCGGATTCGGACGTCTTTATGACGTTGACGTCGCTTCCGAAGGCTTCGACGCGATCATCCCCAAAATGCTTTCCACGCTTTCTCCCATTCTTATAGGCATCGTGATCGTTCTCGTGCTTTCCGCTTCGATGTCAACTCTTTCGTCGCTCGTCCTCACCAGCGGCTCTACGATAACGCTTGACTTTATCGCACCGCTTTGCAAAAAGGAAATGAGCGAAAAGAAAAAGATGTTCGTTATGAGAGTGTTCATAGCGATATTCATTGCGATCTCCGCGGTCATCGCCATCAAGCAGGCAAGCGACAAGAGCCTTTTCATCGCGCAGATGATGGGCGTTTCGTGGGGCGCTCTCGCAGGCGCGTTCCTTGCTCCGTTCCTTTACGGGCTCTATTATAAAAAGACGACCAAAGCAGCCGTTATCACCTCGTTCGTGTTCGGCGTAGGACTCGAGACCGTTCAGCTTTTCGTCTCTCTCGGGACGTTCTCCGTGTCGTCGATCCCCGTGCTTTCGTTCGTGTTCAGGAACTCGCTTTATTCGGGCGTTTTCGCAATGATCGGAGGACTTGTCCTCGTTCCGCTCGTCAGCGCATTCACGCAGAAGACCAGACCTGACGGAGTAGAAGAGATCTTCGCCTGCTACAACGATAAGAAGACCGTTGATATAACCGACAGTCTCGGAAAATAATATTATTAACTATTGACAATACCGCAAAAAGTTATATAATATAATACGGAAACAAAAATTAAAATAAACGAAAGAGGTATTAAGAATGGCAAAGCAAATCGCTTGGAACGAAAACGGTTGGACCGTTCTCCAGGACGCCAACGAAGAAAAACACATTTTGGAAATGAGCTGTTTTTGCAAAAACGGCGTTGTTACCGAAATAAGAAGCCGTCATAACGACGGCGAAGAAGAAAAGTATACCGGCGCTCTCAAAGACGGCTACACTCTTCCTATGCCGCTTGATGTGTTTGCGGATGCTTTCCAAAAGGGGCTTATCACGCTTAAATAAGATATCCGGCATTGATATACGAAAGGGAATGTTATATGAACAAATTATATTATAAGCGTTTTGGCATAATTGCAAATATACTTGATATTGTATGTATTATTGCTTTTTTTTCAATCTTTGCTTGTATAGAATTTGGCATTTTCACTTTGTCCGAAGCAGTATTGCTTTTACTTTGCGGAGTCGTATTCATTCCAGTTTGTCACAGGTCGTATAATTATATCAAGCAATGTCCGATTGGCGGACTTGTTGGTACTTTGATGGTTTCGTTTATGCTGGCATTAGCGGTTTCCGTCATCGTTGTTTTCGTCGCCTTAATCGAAACAAAAGAATAAAAAAGTCTATGCCGGATATCCTTGAATAATCGGTTTGATACCTGCCGAAAATGAAGTCTTCTTTCGGCGGGTATTTTTTTGAAAAAAGTCCTTTATAATGCATCCGATTTTTCGGTTTTTTATGTTTCGCTTTTCAGATACTCCGTCGGTGACATTCCTTTTATCCTTTTGAAGGCTTTTGTGAACGCCTGAGGCGTGGCAAATCCGACCTCGCGCGAGACCTGCGTCACGCTTATGCCGACGTCCTTGACGAGCCTTATCGCTTCGTCGATCTTCTTCTGGGCGATATACTGCCGCAGCGTGCAGCCCATCTGTTTTTTGAAGCAGTGCGAGAGGTAAGCGGGTGAATAGCCGAACTCGCTCGCTATCGCCGAAATATCCTTTACGCCCGAAATGTTATTGTTGATATAGAGCATTACCGAGTAGACCGAAACGCCTATGCTGTCGTTGCGGTCGACCGTGCGCAGGCTCTTTTTGTTTTTGACGAGATAAACACGCATCACGTTCACAACGAGCTGATTGAGGTAGCTTTCGATCAGCAGCTTGCTGCAAAGCGACTGCTCGTAATACTCGCCGAGGCACTTGCCGAACGCCGACGCTATCTCGTTGCTGCCTTTGACGATATTGCACGGCGCCGATTCAAAAAATGATTTTATCAGCTTCACGTCGTCCGTGCTGTTGTCAACGACGTCAAAACCGCAGAAAACGTAGCGAAAATTGTAAACCGACGTTATATTGTGCGTAGAACCGAGCGGCGTAAGGAAAAGATCGCCCTTTTTCACCGTATAGTCGGTGCCGTTGACCGAGTGGATGCCTTCGCCGTCGAGGACGTAGGTTATCTCGTAGCACCACTGCCTGTGCGGATGACAGGTATACCCCGGTTCGCAGTTCAGCTCTCCCATCTGATGTATGCGGAAGCAGCCGACCTTGTCGGGATCTGCTATGAATTGCTGTTCGTGTTCGAATTTTTTGCCGTTCTGATTTTTGTTCATTACGTCTCACCGTTTTTATTGTAGCATCATTGTTTTTAAATTTCAACCAAAAATGTATTTTTTTGAGCAAAAAACGTCAAAAAAGCAAATTGGGATAAGTCATTTCGCCTAAATGGGTGTTGAAAAAAACGATATTTTTGTTATAATACATAAATAGATGGGAACTATGTTTCTTCTTCTACAAAAAACGAAAGAAGGGTCATCAAAATGAAAAGATTTTTGAATTTGTTTTTGTGCCTAGTAATTATTTTTACCGCAGCAGCTGCCTGCTCCTGCGGTGAGGACAAACCGGCTGATCCGACCTCTTCCGCTGCTCCCTCCGATAATTCGGAAGCAGCTTCGGCTGAGGATGCAAGCGCAGAAGAATCCGTCGATGACGGCAACTATGAACCCGATCTTCCCGACGTGAAATTCGGCGGCGAAGAAGTCATCTTCCTCGTTCGCGGCGACGAATCCGGAATTTTCAGCAACTGGGACCTTGTGGTAAGCGAAGTCAATACCGACACCGTCAATGCCGCCATTGCCGACAGAAATAACTATATCGAAAGCAAATACGGCGTAAAGATCGTTGACAGACGCTGCGGCGGAAGTGTCAACGGCGGTGAAATGTACACCAAGATACTTTCCGACTTCAACGCGCGGACAACTACATATCACGTCGCATACGCTCCCGTGTACGACGCCGTCGCACTCGCTCCCGACGGAATATTCATCGACCTCAACGAAGCACCCAATATCAATATCAACGCTCCGTGGTGGGATCAGAATGCTATGAACAGTATGTCGCTTGCCGGAAGATATTATTTCGGTATCGGCGATATCTCCATTCAGCTTTACGAAACTCTCCCGTGCCTTGTTTTCAACAAAGACCTCGCAAAGCAGTACAACATTGAGAATATGTACGAGCTTGTTGAAAAAGGCGAATGGACGTTAGACAAGCTTTATCAGATCGCAAAGAAAGTCTCTGTTGATGCGGATGAGATAAGCGGACCTTCTGTCGGCGATTTCTTCGGAATCGGCGGTCAGAACGACAACTTCCAGACCTATTTCAGAGCAGCAGGCTGCAACACCGTCGAGCTGAACAGATACGGCGAACCGACTCTTACGTTTTACAGCGAAAGAAACGATAAAGTCCTCAGCGATATCTACGATATGCTCACCGATAAGGAGATCTTCCTCAACTGCAACGACTATGTGAACACTCCGGGCTGGGTATCATCTCCCATCGAATTCGTCACAGGCGGATTCATCGAAGGCAGAATACTGTTTTACTCCGACGGTCTTCTTCATCTTGACGAATTTGCCGACGTTGATTTTGACTTCGGTATCCTTCCGCTTCCCAAGTTTGATCTGGATCAGGAAAATTATCAGCACAATATCGGCGTATGGGGCTCCAGCGCGGTCTGCATCCCCGAAAACAACCCCAACCTCGAAATGGCGACCATCATCGTGGAAGCGCTCGGCGCAAAATCCAAATCCACAGTTACCGTTGAATATTTCGAGAAAGTGCTGAACATCCAGTCCACCCGTGACGAAGAAAGCGAACTTTCGCTCAAGATAATCACTTCCACCAAGTCATTCGATATGGGGCTTTGCTTCAACTGGAACAGCCTTACCTCCATTTTCGGCGATATGATCGGCAAGAAGCAGTACAACTTCAAGTCGGCCTATGAATCCCGCGAAGGCGGCATCATTTCCGAAATGAACAAGACCATCCAGGACTACACAGACCTGCCTCACTACTTCGCCGACTGACGAAAGGAAAAATCAAATGAAAAAATACTGTTTTATCTGTCTTCTTCTCGCTCTTTCGCTCGTTCTTTCGGCGTGCATCACCGAAGAATATGTGAATGACGCCGCAGAAGGCGAAGGCGTTTCCGCGGAGGAATCTCAAATGAACGCAAGTACAGAGATCAAGGACGAAGAAATACCTTATTCCGGCAAATACTATATCGTAGAAAATATCGAAGAACACAGAAAACTTAACGTTACTACCGAACAGGCTACCGTTACCGTCAAAGGCTATTATACCGCCAATGACGGCGGAGGCGGCACGTTTTATTGGAACTACGTTTCCAACAAGGACGACAACGGCGGTACGATAATCAAGACCGAAAATAACGAAAAAGGCAGATTTATCCGTCTTTACGACGAAAACCGCGTCAACGTCAAATGGTTCGGCGCAAAGGGAACGGGCAAGGATAACGATACCCAAGCCATTCAGTCCGCCATCAACACGCTCCCCGCAAGAGGCGGCACGGTATCGTTCCCCGGCGGCACTTACGTTATCACCGAAGGACTTGTCGTCGGCGACGGCGACTCCGGCGAAAAGTGGTCTGACAAGATGGGCATCAAGCTCATAGGCGAAGGCGCCGGCTTCGGCGTCAGCGGCGACGCGATACCCACCGTTATTATGGCGGGCAAGGCTATGGACACCGTTATCAGCGTCAACGGACGTATTTCCGGCGTTTCGTTAACGGGACTTGAGATAAATGCAAACCGTCAGGCAAAGAACGGTGTCGTTCTCAAATCGTTCTGCGGCACGCAGCTCACAAACGTCCGCATCAGCCAGTTCACCGAAATAGGGCTTTCGATAATCGCGGGCAACGCACCCACCGGCAACTACAATATCTACAACCGTTTTGAAGGCGTCGAGGTCGTTTCCAATGTGAACGATACGATCTGTCTGTTTATGGACGGCGTGTGGTCTGTCAGCAACGATACATGGCTCACCACCTTCACAAACTGCACATTCGACGTAAGAAGCAGCGAGAACAGCTCTGCGGCTTATTTCAAATTCGTTGACAGTATCTCGTTTTACAGCTGCAACTTCAAAAGAGAAGAGAAGTCCTCAAACGGCATAGTCTTTGACGCCACCGACAACAAGGACTTCCCGAGCGGAATCGGATTTTACGATTGCTCCGTTTCTTCGACGAAAGTCATCGAAACAGACAAGAACAAGATCAGAGGCGAATATTTCTACGGCTTCAAGACGCAGGACGGCGAAGAGATCCCCGAGCATTATATGCTGTTCGGCATCACCGATGAAGGTAAGCCTTTCCATATGGATAACCTCAGCGTTGAAGGCGGCGGCTCTTCCGACGGAGCGGGAGTCCCCAAAAAGAATAACACTTTCGATACCTATACGCAGGGCGAATACGTTCACAAGAATCTTGCCGCCGAAAAAGCTCAGGTCGGCATACTGTTCAATGCAGGGACGACTGTCAGCAGGACTGTGATGTATATGCCGAGCTACGGCGACAATATCGGCGACGCTCATTTCAATTATTATAAATGGGACACCGACTATGCCACTACCGTAAAAGGCAAGCCCGTCTATACCTGTGATATCAACGGCTACGAAGACAACAGCTGGCTCGAAGTCAAGTTCGACAAACCTCTTGAAGCGGGAACGTATCTTATGGTCATCACCTGCACTCAGAAGAACGACTACGGCTCCGGCGTGTGGACGCAGAAAGCAGCAAAGGGCATAAAGACGTTCTATAACGGCGTTGAAGCCGATTTCGGCGTTGTCGGTACGATCTACTTAGGTGAATGATATGAAGCGTGTCATAATACTGATTACAGTCTTATCCGTGCTGCTTGTGTTCACTTCCTGTGCAAATAACGGCAGCAGCACCGTATCGGAAAACGAAGAAGTATCGCACACCGCAAGCGAGGCAACGGACGAAATGAAAGAACACGAAGCATTTACCTATTCCGCAAACAGTATGATGCAGCTTCGCAAGATAGTTCCCGTTTCGGATAATTGCATTGCCACCCTCACCGGATATTTCTATATCGGCGACGGAGGCGGCGGTACGTTCTATTGGGATCCGGAATGTGAAGATGCTCCCGATAACGGCATCATCGTAAAGCCGAACGACTGCGAAAAAGGACGTTTTATCCGTATATGCGAAGAAAACGTGCGAAACGTAAAATGGTTCGGCGCTACCGGCGGCGGCACGTCCGACGACACCAAAGCCATTCAGGCGGCTGTTGACAGCCTGCCCGCAAACGGCGGTACCGTATATTTCCCCGGCGGAGATTACCTCATTAAGAATACCATAAAAATAGGCGACGGCAACGCCGACGACGTAAAATCGACCAAAAACGGCATAAAGCTTGTCGGCGAAGGCGCGGGATTCGGCGTTTGGAGTTCCTCTGTTCCCACGATAATCACCTTCAAAGGAATAGACAAGCACGTTATTGAAATAAACGGACTTATCTCCGATGTGACCGTTGAAGGGCTGCATATCAACGGATGCGAGATCGCCGAGACCTGCCTTTATATGAAAGCCGTTCAGGGACTCACCCTCAAGGAAGTCGTCTGCACGCAGTTCCTCAAATACGGCTTCTATCTCGCAGGCGGTGTCGGAGAAGCAAACGCCTGCGCCGACTGCAATTTCAAATCCTGCAATGCCATTACGATAGACGATAACGCGATCTGCCTTTGCCTCGACGGCGACGAAACCACATCGCCCAACAGAGACATCGTATTCAACGACTGCCGTTTTGACATTCACACCACGAACGGCTCGACTGCCGCGTATATAGCCGACTCCCGTGACATTTCGTTCCTCAGATGTCATTTCGCCGGTTACAGCGACGGTTCCGAACGTCTTGTGCTTGACGCAAAAGTCAATAATTATCCCTGCGGCATTTCTTTCCACGATTGCTCTACGGGCAATCTCAAAATAATTGAAAATGGCGGGAACAGTATAGGAGCCTGCTGGTTCATCGGTCACGGAACGTACGATAATGAACCTATTATCGAACATCCTATGATCTGGGGAATAACCGACTCCGGAATACCGTTCGGACGCTTTGGTAAAAACGAATGAAAACGAATACGGTAAAATTCATAACAGACAACAAACTCATAAGCTCGATCTACAACGCTGCCGAAGAAAAGGAAAAAGGCAACATCGTTGAATTCATCGGCAGACGTGCCGTCGTTGAAGGTGCGGAGTACCGCAACCTTTGGCTCGAAACGCAGCCGATGGGCGGCGAAATGTACGCAAAACGCGACCTCGAAGCCGGATTCAACAACATAGACCTCTTTATGCGCGCACAGAACGAAGAGGGAATGATGCCCGGTATGCTCTCCTGTGTGGACGGAGTTTACAAAGAGCATCACAACTTCATTCAGGGCTACTGCTTCCCGGTACACGCGCTGAATATGTATTATCTCATAGGTGAAGACAGAGAATTTCTCGAACGTCTTTACACCGTTCTCAAAAAGAACGATGCCTGGTTCTGGGCAAACCGCGAAAGCGACGGCGACGGCTGTCTTGAATCGTGGTGTCCCTGCGACACCGGTGAAGACTACGCTTCCAAATTCTACGGCGCGCCGCATTTCTGGGAAGAAAAAACTCCTCCGGGAGAGGAGTGGAGCAAGTATCATTTCCCGCGTGAGTCGATGGACCTGATGGGCTACTCTTACGACGGCAGAAAAACGCTTGCCGCCGTATCTGCCATTCTCGGCAACGGCGAAGAAGAGTATTGGAACGCCAAGGCTGACGAAGTAAAGAAAAAAGTACGCGAATATCTGTGGCGCGACGACAAGGGCGCCTGCTTCGACCGCGACGAAAACAACGAATTTATGGACGTTCTCACGCACAACAACATCCGCTGTATGTATTTCGGCGTGTTCGATCAGTATATGGCGGACAGATTTATCGGAGAGCATTTCTTCAACAAAGACGAATTCTGGACGAAGATGCCGCTTCCGTCAACTGCCGTAAATTCGCCGCTTTTCCGCAACATCAAGGAAAACAACTGGAGCGGTCAGCCCGAAGGGCTTACTTTCCAGCGCACGATACGCGCACTTGAGAATTACGGTCATTATGCCGAACTGCCGATCGTTGCCGAAAAACTCTTTGAGGCGATAGGCTTCGGCGAAAAGTTCACGCAGCAGTTCGATCCTTTCACGGGCAAACCCTCGATCAACGAATTTTCGCCCGACTACGGTCCCACTATCCTCGCTTCACTCGAATATATGTCGCGTCTGTACGGCGTACACCGTCAGTTCAACGATATTTATTGGGGCGCATACGCTTCCGACGGCTGCAATTACGATTATACGCAGACCTACGGCGACACCGAGTACCGCATTGTGAGCGACTCGAAGCACGCTTCGGCTTTCGTCAACGGAAAGCAGGTCTTCACGGTCAGCACCGGAACGCGCATCGAGACCGACCTTGACGGCAGCATAAAACGCATCATCAATATGTCGGAAACCGACAAAACGGTATGCCTGAAAACCGAAAAATTCACGATGACTTTCGGACTCAAACCGAATAACGCAGTCATTTTCGACGGCAGCGCATATACCGTGTCCGCGTCCGTGCCGTTCTTCCGCCCGTAATACAACAAAAAGCAGAGCCAAAAAAGCTCTGCTTTTTAATTTCAAATTACAAATTGCAAATGATAAGTTTTTATGTGACTATTCGTTTTGTGCGCTTTCTTCGGATGACGGTTCTTCGGAGACGACTGAAACTTCCTCGGTGGTCTCTTCCGGAGTATCTGAACTTTCCTCCGACACTTCAAATGATGCTTCCTCCGATACCTCGGCACTTGCTTCTTCCGAAACCTCTTCACTCGGCTCCTCTGAAACTTCCATACTCGGCTCTTCGTAAACTTCTGCGCTTGATTCTTCCGAACTTTCCATACTCGGCTCTTCTGATGACGGCTCTTCCGAAACGTCGACCGGAGGCTTCTCCGGCTTTTCCTGAGGCTTGAACGAGTATTTGTAAAGCATCGAATATCCGTCGGCATCAACGATATATTTTGATTTAACGTAGCCGTAAAGGCTGCCGTACTGGACGTACGCCCAATCTTCGTTGACTGTAAGCACGTTGACCTTGTCGCCGTCTTCGAGTATCAGATGCCCGTCTGCCGAGCCGGGATAGTAGCGGAGCCTGAGCCCGCTCCCCTTGGAATCGACCCAACCGTCTTCCGCAAGGTAGATGCGCTTTTCCGTTATCGTATAATTGATAAGATCGGCTATGGTAAGCAGGGTATTGTAGGTGTTGTTTTCGATACGCATCGTCCTGGAGAAGAGAACGAGTATATAAGGCGTATCTTTCCAGACAATGCAGGCGTCACAGCAGACCGGCTTTTCGGGATCGAGGTTGTCGCCCGACTTGTGTGATGTGTCCCAGGCGCTGACCTGCGCGCAGGCGTAAGCATACGGCGAATTGGTGCAGGCGTCCTTCATTATCTTGGAATACTTGGTGTTGGTCTGGAAATACTTGTATATCTCGTACCACGCGATCACATAATCCTCGGGCTTCGCCAAAGCGGCGAACATTCCCCATTTCGTCAGCGAATGACAGCCGAGTTTTTCCATATAGGAGTTGTATCTGTCGTTGCCGAACGTGTCGATGAGCATACAATACGCCGAGTTGTCGCTGACGTTCAATGCCTGCTCGATGAGATATTTGACCGTGTATTTTGTGCCGAATTCGCTGTACTGGATATAGCCGGTGCCTTCTTTGTAGTGCTTTTCCTTGTATTCGATCAGCGTGTTTTCGTCGTAATTGATGGAATCGAGGTATTGGCAAAGCACAAGGATATAAGGCGCCTTTATAGTGCAGGCGGAGAAATAGGCGGCATCGGAATTGTAGGTCATCGAAAGCGAGCCGTCGAGCTTGTACAGAACTATCGAAAGATCGTATCCGAAATTGTCGATTATATGCTTGATATAGGTGATGCAGTCTTTGGAGGTAACGTCAACGATACCGTGTATTTCAAGCGTGTTTTCTTCGCTGTGAATATACTTTCTGCTGATCTTTTCGGGATATTTTCCGCCGGGCTTCAATGCGTCGTCGTAATACTTGACGTGGATGCCGTCAACGTAGGGGACTTCGTACACACCGGGTTCATAAGACTGTTCCGAGCTTTCTTCGCTCGATTCTTCTGATGATTCCTCAGACGGTTCTTCAGAAGATTCTTCTGATATTTCTTCGGACGTATCGGAGATCTCTTCTGAAGACGGCTCGTCGGCAGACGGCTCCTCGCTTATCGTCGGGACAGAGACAGCGGATTCTTCCTCCGTTGTTTCCTCCGTGACTTCTTCGGAAGAGGGCGACGCGCTTTCGGAAAAAGATATTTCTTTACTTGTATAGGATATTTCGGTGCTGCTTTCTTCGCTCGTTTCGTATGGTATATCGACGTTACAGCCGTAAAGGAACAGAAGCAGGCAAACCAAAAACAATGAAAGTCGCTTTTTGAAGTTGGTCATATCAACACTCCTCAAATGCTTATTATATCACACGATTTGCAATAAGTAAATAAAAACTTTTGATAAAATGTAAATAATATTGTTTGAAAAAATCGAAAAAAGTCGTTATTTTGCCCAAACCGAAAAAAACCCTTGTATATCGCGGATAAATGTTGTAAAATGTAAAAAACGGTATAAAAGCAGGAGACGGAAAATTATGACAGATCTTACCGAAAAACAAAAAGCGACCGAGCTGATTTACGACGGTCACATACTTCACGTTTATAAAGACACGGTAACGCTTCCCAACGGAGACGAAGCGTTCAGAGAACTGATACGTCACGTCGGCGCGGTCGCCGTGGTGGCGCTTACCGATGACGGAAAGGTCATACTCGAACGTCAGTACAGATATCCGCTCGGCAGAGTGGTGACGGAGATCCCGGCAGGCAAGCTCGATTCAAAAAGCGAAGACAGACTTTTGGCGGCAAAAAGGGAATTCAGGGAAGAAACGGGCTATACCGCGGACGAATGGATATCTCTCGGCGATTATTCGCCTGCCGCGGCTTATACCGACGAACGCATAACCATCTATCTTGCAAAAGGTCTTCACCGCGGAGAGCAGGAGCTTGACGAAGACGAATTTCTCGAATTCTATTTTGTGCCTTTGGACGAAGCCGCCGAAAAATGTATCGACGGCACGATAACCGACGGTAAAACGATCGCGGGTATATTGCGCGCAAAATCGTACTTGAAAGACAGTCAGTGGAAAATATCTTGACTTATCATATTGTCGTATGTTACAATATTTTGTAAAAATTTAGTAATTATTCATTTTTTCGGAGGCTTCTGATGACCGAAAATGAAATGCGCCGTATAACCAGAAAAGAACTTCTGGAGCTTTTGATAGAACAGTCAAAAGAAACCGAAGAACTCAAAGCTCGTCTTTCCGAAACGGAAGAAAAACTGAAAAGCCGCGTACTTCTCGTTGAAAAATCCGGTAATCTTGCGGACGCCGCTCTTTCGGTCAGCCGTGTTTTTGAATCGGCAGACGAAGCCGCTTCTCTTTATATCGAGAACGCACGCCGTATCGAGACGGAAGCAAAAGAAAAATACGATAAGACGATCTCGAAAGCCGAAGCGGAAGCCGAAACGATCGTTGCAAAAGCAAAGGCAGAGGCGGAAAAAATCATTGCGGAAGCCGAAAAGATACGTTCCGCAGCACTTGCTGTCAAAGAAAAAACGAAAAAAAGTCAAAACAGCCAAAAAAGAAACGGAAAGAAACGATGAAAGACCGTAAAAAGGAAACGCTTGCCGTTGACGTTCCACTGCTCGAAGCGGAGCTGAAACGGGTAAACAACAAGATACGCTTCCGCACTCTGCTCAAAAGCACCGTCTATACGCTGATAGTGACTGCGGCAGTCGCCGTGCTGATCACCGTGTTCTTTATGCCGGTGTTCCGCATTTACGGAAGCTCTATGCAGCCGACACTCAACGAAGGGCAGATCGTCGTTTCCGTAAAGTCAACGAATATAAAAAGAGGCGACATCGTCGGCGTCTGGTGGGGCAGCAAACTGCTCGTCAAACGCTGCATCGCCGTGTCGGGCGACCTTGTGGATATCGACGAAGACGGAAACGTCTATGTGAACGGCGAGCTGATAGACGAGCCGTACCTTGCCGACAAAGCAAAAGGCGAAACGAATATAGAACTGCCGGTCAGAGTTCCGGAGCATACCGTTTTCGTAATGGGCGACAAGCGCTCGACCTCGATCGACAGCCGCAATACCTCTGTGGGCTGTGTCGATCTTGACGATGTGGGCGGCAAACTTCTGTTTTCCGTCTGGCCGTTGTCATCTTTCGGAAAAATCGAATAACCAAACACCGAAATAATCGGAAAGGGAGGTGAGGATCTTAATGAATACAAAAAACGGTTTTCGCTACCGCGTTTTGCTCGTTATGGAAACGCTTGTTGTTTTTCTGACGACTTACCTGCTTATAATTCCGGCTCTGACCTGGGAAAAAAGCCTTATCTGCGGACTTGACGAGCATATTCATACCGATTCCTGCTATAACGGCTCGGAACTGATCTGTCACCTCACCGAACATACGCATACAGATTCCTGCTACGACGCACCTCCGGCGCAGTTCGATCCATACGACTGCGGCATCGGCGAGCATACGCACTCCCCGGCGTGTTACGACGGCGAAAAACTCGTCTGCACGATCCCGGAGCATACGCATACGGACAAATGCCTTAAAATCCGTACCGCTTTCAAATCATCGGCTCCGCTTACGGCTTCTTCTCTCGGAGCTTCTCCGAGCGGGACTGCAATTAATTCCGCAAGCGATTTTTCAAAACTCGCAAACGGCGGAAGCTACTACCTCAACGCGGATATCACCGTTTCAAACGGTATAACGATAGGTCAGGGGAAAACCGCCACTCTCGACCTCAACGGTCACAACATCACTTCTTCCGTGAGCGGCAGCCTGTTCAAGCTGGACAACAGCTCGCTTACGATAAAAAATTCCGTTTCTTCAGGCGAGACCGTCGAAACGGTCACGTCACCCGCTTCGATGTGGGCGAATACCGCTTCTTTTGTAAACAAAAAACTCACCTATTACGTGACAGAAACCGAGGTAGTCGATCCCGGTATCGGAAGAACTGCCGAAACATTGAAAAAGATAACCGTTTCCAAAGGCATCATAGCGGGAAGTCAGAACGGACGTTTTGCCGAGATCGGCTGGAACGGCGGTACGCTTACGCTTTCCGGCGGATACATCTGCAATTTCAAGTCGGATAACGGCGGCGCGGTCAATATGAACGGCGGAAAACTTGTACTGAACGGTGCGGTGCTTGCCGGCAATACCGCCACATTGCACGGCGGCGCGATAGCGATGCAAAGCAATGCCGAAGTGCAGATGTCGGGCGGAGTCATCTCCGGCAATATCGGAGACGGAAAAAGCGAAAGCAACGGCGACAACTGCGGCGGAGGCGGCGTCTTTATGGACGGAAATGCCGTTTTCAGAATGTCCGGCGGTTACGTCACCAACAACGACGCGACCTGCGACGATTATTGGCATGACGGCGGAGGATTTTTGCTTTGCAATAACGTCTGGCTTTATATAAGCGGCGATGCCGTGATATCCGGCAACCGGGGCGGCGGAGGCGGCGCCATTAAGACTTTTCAGAATTGGGGCGGCAGCAGCGGATCCGTCGAAATGAGCGGCGGCTTCATTACCGCAAACAATTCCACGGCAGCCGAAGGCGGCGGCGTCAATATCAACGCAGGCGGATATCTTAAGCTGACGGGCGGATATTTCACAAACAACTTTGCCGGCAACGGCAGAAACGACTCAGATTTCGACGACTGGGGCGGCGGCGGGCTTTTCTGCTCCGAAAACAGCGCGACGATCTACATAGAAAGCGCACTCGTTACCAACAACTACGCGGGCGGTTTCGGCGGCGGTGTCGCCGGATGCTCGACGGGACGAATTTCGATATTTCCCGAAAACGGACTTGCCGTTTTCGATAACACGGCGCTCGGCTTGCATACGTCCGGATCGTCGTCCGCAAAGAACGAGGACCACTATCTTGCGGCTGAAAACCCGGTCTTTATGGCAAACGGGTATCAGGACTATTTCTGCGCGCTCGGCAGTACGATCACGGGCGGAATGCTCGGCGGCGGTATTTCACGCTGGACGGGCAGCAGCGACGGCAAGCCGGTACGTTCGGTTGCGGCTGACGAGATAATCTCCGGCGCATCCGTAACGGGACTTACGTCCGAATCGTCGTCTTCGGACCGCGAAGCCGCAAAGAGGGCGGCAAAGGTCTATTTCTGCGGCAACGAATCGCCGACACACGGCGGCGGAATACTTGCAAACGGCTATCTCGTTTTCGGCAATACGACCAGAGTCGTCAACTTCGCACGTCTTACGCTCAACGCCAAAAAGGTCTTGTTCGGCGCCGACGGCGCACAAAAAACCGTAAAAGAAAACGAATTTGCTTTTATTCTTATCGATTCCAACGGATTGGTAATTGATACATTATACAACGACGAAAGCGGAAAAATCCCGCTTGACAGAATATTTACTTATACCGAACCGGGAACGTATACCTATTATCTCAAGGAAGACTATTCAAAAGAAGCCGATCATCCGGGACTTCAGATGGACGGCAAGGTGTATCGTATCAGCGTTACGACCAAGCTCGTTGACGTAGGTACAGTCCCGTGGACGAACTTTTTGCTCGGCCAGGTACAGATAACGAACGTCACCTTGTACGACGAGACAAGCGGAACGACTTTATACAGCGGTGACCCGGAAGACAAAGAACCCGGTGCAGTGGAAATAAATGAAACAATGACTTTTGAAAACCGCGAAATCGAGCTTCCGGCAAACGTCTATATGTCGCTCAAAGTCGAAAAGAAATGGGAAAACGATCAAATCCCGACCGGTGCGGAAGTCAGAGTGCAGCTGCTTTGCGACGGCGAAGCTTGCGGGCAACCGGTCACTCTGAACAAGAGCAAAGGATGGACGTACACCTGGACGAACCTTGACGAATCGCATACATACACGGTCAAAGAGGTCTCGTGCAATATCGCGGGCTATTATCCGACACTCACCTACACTTATTCGCAGACGTATACCGAGCGCACGGGCAGCTCCAACGAAGCGTTTCTGTTCAAGCTTGAAAACAACTATTTCATCCCGGCTTCGTCTGTCACGGTCGGCGGAGTATATCTCATCGCTTATCCCGACGGCGGAAAGATACTTCGCACCACGTCAAAGCACGCGAACGAATTGTTTGATTCATCCGACTGCCATTCGCTTTCGGTGCAGACGGGAAATCTGACTATTGGGAATACCTCCTACAGCAAGTGGTATGTCGCGTCGCAGGTTCCAGACGACTGCCGCTTTACCGCCGAAAAGCATAATAAAGACGGATATGAGAGAACTGTTCTGAAGAACCAGGGCGTTAATTCGTGGCTGCTCTCACAGCCGGACGACAAGCCCTTAAAAGGGACGACCGGGGCTGATTGGTCTTCGGGCGTAAAAGTCGAAAACGGACACATAAAGATACAGAAGGAATGGGTCAAAGACAACAAATGGTACTATATCGTCTGGAACGGCTCCGCTTTCACTATCGGATCTTCGATCGAAAACGTAAAAATCAAAGTCATTACCGGCTCTTCACGCAATGCGGTCATCACCAACAAAAAGACCGCAAACCGCAGTTTTACCATCGGCATTACTAAGGCGGACAAGTACGATACTTCCCGGATCCTTCCCGGCGCGGTCTTCACGCTGACGAAGAACGGGCAGACGCTTGCTTTCACCTACGATGCAATACACGAATGTTACACTCTTTCAACGGGCAAGGACGCCGTTCCGCCGATGACAACGTCAATGAGCGGAGAGCTTTGTATCACGGGGCTCGGCAAAGGTGAGTACACTCTTACCGAAACGAAAGCACCCGCCGGATATTCGCTTTCCGAGCCGCTGACGTTCACGCTCGGTGATGACACGCCCGACGGAGCAGTAACGTTCATCGTCACCGACAGTCCGGTCGATTCGCGTATGCCGGATACCGGAGGCAGGGGGAACGCTTTAATCCGCCTTTCCGGTGCGCTTCTTATCGTCGTTTGCGCTGCATCCTTTCTGCTTTGCAGACGGAAGAAAAAGGAAAGGGTGAAATGAACCAAAAGTGATTTCCCGCTTTCTTCATAATTTCAGAGAAACACAAAAATAAAAATATTAAGAAAGGTATAGTAATGAAGACCAAGTTATGCGTACTGCTTCTCGCATCTCTCCTTGTTCTCGCATTTTCACTTCCCGTACTCGCCGAAGACGAAAATCTCGGTACCATCACCATCAACGGCGCAGTCCCCGGCGCGACCTACACAATCTATAAGCTTCTCGACCTCAAGAACTATTCCAAACCCGTCGGAATAGAAGGCGAATATGGCTACGTCGAAGGAAAGTATTCCTATACCGTTGCTGAAACTTGGGAAAATTTCTTCAAATCAGGCGCCAAAGGTCTGGATTATGTGACCGTTGACGACGACGGCTACGTTACACCCAAAGAAGGCATTGACGCCGCGGCTTTTGCTGCCGATGCAGTGAAATATGTCAATAATGAAGATAATACAGTTTTAATTGTAGCCTCTGATACTGCCGAAGGAAAGACTGTATCCTTCACCGAGATTGAACTCGGTTATTATCTTGTCACTTCTTCCGTCGGTACCGTCTGCGCTCTGACCACCACTCAGCCGACTGCCGTGATAAACGAGAAAAACAAAGTCCCGACTATCGAAAAGAAAGCGGGAGCCAATCTTGATTACGCCGTAGCACAGATAGGCGATGAAATTGATTTCACCGTTACCGTCAAAGCCGTTGAAGGCAATACCGCGTATATAGTAGTCGATACTATGATCGGTCTTAAATACGTCGAAGGCAGTGCAAAACTCGGAGGAGTCGAGATCGAAAGCGGTATTACATACTCAAACGGCGTATTGACCATCGAATTGGGCGATCTTGTGGCTGATGCCGTCATTACTTACAAAGCAACCGTTACCGCAGACGCTCTTACTACCGAAGCGGAAAACACTGCCGTACTTCAATATACGAACGCAGGCGAAGACGAAGGCACCGATACCGATACTCTCAAGGTCTACATCTGGGAAGTTTCGGTTTACAAATATGCCGGCACTCTCAAGGTTAATGATTATCCTCTCCAAGACGCAAAATTCCGCATTTACACCGATAAAGCGTGCACAACTCCGCTTTACATTACGCCGATCAAAGGCGCGACCGATTCTTTCCGCGTTATGACCGCTGAAGAAGTTACCACTGCCGGAGAAAGTGCGGTCAACACCGTTATCACCGACGCAAGCGGCAAATTTGCGATCAAGAACCTTGCCGTCGGCACCTACTATCTCAAAGAACTCGAAGCGCCCAAGGGCTACAATCCTCTGACTTCTCCCGTGGAATTCACGATCGAAACCGTTGAAAACGACGGCGTTGTTACGGAAAAGATCACAGTTAATGACGCAGAAGTTACCGAACTCGACATCGAAAACAAAGCAGGCTCTCCTCTTCTTCCCGAAACGGGCGGAGCAGGCACCGTTGCATTGGTAGTGGTAGGCTGCGTACTCTTCATCATTACCGGCGTGATCCTCGTGACCAAGAAACGTGTATATAACGAAGGCTGATACGTTTTGACTTATAGGGGTGTTAATGACCTTGACCGTTTTTAACACCCCTCCGACTTTTGTCGGCGTTGTAATTGTACGGAAAAGTGCGCTTTTCCGCGCAGTTATACCGATTTTGAGGATATTTTATGAAAAAATCGACACGAATCCTGATAATCGTCTGCATAATCGGGCTTTGCCTGCTGCTTTATCCGACCGTGAGCAACTATTGGAACACGATCCACTCCACGCAGGTCATCAACCGATATGTCGAACAGCTTTCTTCGCTTTCAAACGAGGATTTCAGAACGATGTGGGACGAAGCGGCTTCATACAACCGCACGCTTTCTTCGTCCGTAAACGGCTTTTCGCTTTCGCCCGAACAGAGTGAAATATATGCGTCGCTGCTTGATCCGAGCGATGACGGCGTTATGGGATATATCGAGATAGATTCTCTCGCCGTCAATCTGCCGGTATATCACGGTACGAGCGATTCCGTATTGCAGAAAGCGATAGGGCATCTTGACTGGTCGTCGCTTCCCGTCGGCGGCGAAAGCTCGCACTGCGTCCTTTCGGGACATCGCGGACTGCCGAATATGAAGCTTTTTACCGATCTGAACAAGCTGAAGCTCGGCGACGTTTTCGTGCTGAACGTGCTCGGACAGTCGCTCACCTATGAGGTCGATCAGATACTCACCGTTCTGCCGGACGAAATGGAAGACCTCGTCATCGAGCCGGGCAAAGACCTTTGTACTCTTGTCACCTGCACGCCTTACGGGATAAACACGCATCGCCTGCTTGTCCGCGGACACAGGACGGCGAACGTTTCCGACGTCCGCATAGTTTCCGAAGCGGTGGAGGTCGATCCGTTCATCGTCGCGCCCATCGTCGCGTTCCCGTTTTTGTTTACTTTATTTATGATAATAATGCTCAAAAAGCCCAAGAAAAAGCCCAAACTCAACGATTTTGCCGTAAAAGGAGCAGAAAAAGATGCAAAGTAGAAAAAAGTATATGGTTTTGCTCCCGTTCGTTTTGCTTTCTTTGATTCTGTCCGCATTTCTTGTGTCTGCTTCCGAGACTTTCAAGGTCGATGTGGTCTGCGTCTGCAATGACGTTCCGATCACGGGGATGACTTTTTCGGTATACCGCGTTGCCGATATGGACGAGGACGGCTCCTTTACTCCCGTCGGTGACTTTTCCTCCGTTCCCGTTGTTCTCGAAAGCGGAGAAGACGCACTTCTCGCCCTTGCGGAAACGCTGAAAGGCTACGTTTTCGCGGATTCGATCTCTCCCGACGTCTGCGGAAAGACCGACGACAACGGAACATTCACCTTAAACGGACTTGACCGCGGTCTGTACCTTTTTACTGCTGACCGAAAAACCATAGGAGAACTGACCTATTCTGCGCGTCCGTTTTTGTTCACTCTGCCGTCGCGTGACCCCGAAAGCGGCGAACTTATCAACGATATCACGCTGCAGCCCAAGATCTCCGCAGAGGAGAATCCAAACGATAACCCGACCGATCAGACATTGACGCGAAAGGTGATGATCGTCTGGGACGACGAGGACGCAAGCGAACGCCGCCAGGAAAGCGTGAGGATAGAACTGATATGCAACGGAAATATGGTTGATTATATCATACTGAACTCCTCCAATAATTGGAAATGGACTTGGGACGGTCTGCCCGTGAGGGACGAAAACGGAAATCCTTACGAATGGGCGGTCGTCGAACGCATCGACAGCGAACATACCGTAAAAATAGAGCAAAAGGGAATAACCTTTGTCGTCACCAACGTGCTTGACGGAGAAACGGAAGAGTCGTCCGAAACAAGCGAGCCGAAGCTGCCGCAGACAGGTCAGCTTTGGATCCCCGTGCCGTATCTTGCGTTATCAGGGCTTGTTCTTGTCATTGTCGGCGTTATTCTCGTCCGCAGGAAATCGGTATGAAAGCGGGCAGAATATTTATCGCGGCAGGCTGTGTGCTGCTTGCCGCCGCGCTGTGCCTTACGTTGTATAATGTCTGGGACAATACCCGTGCCGCAGACAAAGCCGAAGAAACGCTGCGTCAGATCTCGCAGATGACGGATATTATCAAAGTGACGGAAAAACACGTTCCGACGGTTTCTGCTCCCGAAAAAGAAAAGCCGCAAAGTACCGAAACGTCGGATGAGCCTTCGGAAACGGAAAATTCGGAGAGCGTTTCGGAAAAAACGTCCGGCATTGATAAGGAAAGCGAAAAAGAGAAGGTATATCCCGATTATGTTCTGGATCCGTCAATGAAAATGCCGGTTTTAGAGCTTGACGGAATCAATTATATCGGCATTGTCGAACTGCCGACACTCGGCGTCACGCTTCCGATAATCGAGAATTTGAACGAATCCAACCTCAGATCGTCGCCGTGCCGCTATGTCGGCTCGGTTTACCGTTCCGACCTTGTGATCGCAGGTCACAATTACCGCAGTCATTTCGGTTCGCTCGGCAGTCTGTCATACGGCGACATCGTGCAATTCACCGATATGGACGGCAATATTTTCGTGTATAAGGTGATCGAGATCGAAACGCTCGACGCTTACGCTAACGACGCGATGGTGTCGGGGAAGTGCGATCTTACGCTTTTTACCTGCAATTTCAGCGGAAAAAAGCGTGTCACTGTGCGGTGCGAGCTGACAGAAGAATACCCGAATATATAAAAACGAGTCGAGAGAATGTTTGTCTTGGCTCGTTTTTGATTCAGTTCGATTTTTTCTCGGCTTTTATGCGCTTAAAAGTGATCGACGGATTATAGCCGTCGTTTCTTTCAAATGCTCATCTTTCAAACATTTTTAACAGCTTCATCTTGCTTTTTTCGTTCTTGCCACCGTATGGATGCTCGCGCAGCGGCAGATTGAAGTGCGTTTTTCCGGTCAGAACGGTCTGCGGGTGTGTGAATTCACGAAAACCCCATTCGCCGTGATACGCGCCCATACCGGAATGTCCCGTACCGTTAAACGGTACACCCTTGACCATCATATGGACGCAGACCTCGTTGATGCAGCCTCCGCCGTACTGCTGCGTCTGCATAACGCGGTTTGCCCACTTTTTGTCTTTTGTGAAGATATACAGCGCGAGCGGATGTTCACGTTCTGCCATTATGTCAAGAATTCCATCGACCTTGCCGTCCTTGAACGGGACGACGGGCAAAATCGGGCAGAACAGCTCGTGACGAACGATATCGTCATTCTTGTCGATGGGGTACAGCACGGTAGGAGAAAACTTCTGTGCTTCTTTTACTCCTTTTCCGCCGAAAACGATGCGGTCGCGGTAATGTTCCGACAGTTTTTCACATTTATCATAGACCGACGCGGTGATGAGCTTCGGGTATTCGTCGCTTTCTTCGGGATGCTCTCCGATCTGACGGACGAATTCCGCTTTCAAAGCGGCAAGAAAATCATCTGCGATCTCTTCTGCGACGGCGATCTGATTGATGTTGATACATATCTGTCCCGCGTTGCAGAGCTTGAAAAACGCGATTTTTCTTGCAGCGTCTTTGATATCGGCGTCGGCACGGACAAGGCACCAGTTGCCGGTTTCACCGCCGAGTTCCAACGCAACGGGTGTGAGATTCTTCGACGCTTCCGCCATAACGTGCTTTGCCACATTCGGCGAACCGGTGTAGAAAATTTTATCGAAACGCTCGGCAAGGCAGAGATCGGCAATATCGTGTCCGCCGTCGATGAGGGCAACGTATTCGTCGTCAAAGGTCTCGGCGATGAACTTTTTCAGCACCTCGGTGCAGGCTGCCGATTTTGAACTTGTTTTTATGACCGCCGTGTTTCCGCCGGCGATGCTTGCAAGCAGAACGCCGAGCGTCAGCAGGATCGGAAAATTGAACGGGCTTATAATGAGAGTCACGCCGTAAGGCATTTTACAGACCTTTGTGGAAACGCTCGGAAAACACATAAGACCGCTGTAATGCTTTTCCGGTCTTGCCCATTTGCGCAGATTCTTGATCGTTTCGTTTATCTCGACGATTATGGGACCTATGTCGCAAAGATATGCTTCGACCTTGCTTCTGCCGAGGTCTTCGTGCAGGGCGGCTTCAAATTCTTCCTCGTGGGCAATGACGGCGGCTTTCAGCTTTTTCAGCTGTCCGAGCCTCCATGAAACGTCCAGAGTTTTTCCTGATTTGAAAAAATTGCGCTGCTTTTCAACGATGTTATGTATTTCCTGTTCTGTATACATTACGATTTCCTCTTTTCCGATCAGCTTCATCAGGGAAGATATGCGTCCGTATGTCAAGTTGTATTATATCATACGGCTTTGTAAATTGCAACCGAACCGGAAAAAAATCAAAATATAGCAACACCGTCAAAGCAAGGAGCCGTTTTTTCGTTCGCTGTATCTGAAGAAATGTCTTTACAAATCGTGTCGGATGCGCTATAATTGCCGCGTCGGAACTGTCCGGCGGGAGGTTTTCTATGGATTATGTGACTATTATCGGGCAGGGTGTCGGTATCCTCGCAATGCTCGCGTCCGTTGTGTCATTTCAGATGCGCACGCATAAGTCGATCATGCTCGTCCAGATCCTTACGGCGATACTTTTTTCGGCTCATTTCGGGCTTCTCGGCGGCGAGACTGCGTGCGTGCTGAACGCCGTCGGATGTACACCTCCGACGGCTCCCTCAGCGGGTCAACTTGAGTCAAAATGACTTTTCATTTTTCGTTCCTCCTGTTTGTTTTTTGCATAAGAAAAGACCGGCGATTTTATTCGGCGATCTTTTCTTATGCGATGTATTTTTTTCAACTTCTCATAATCACTGCGATATCATTATCTATTTTTGCGAACCAATCTGTCAGGCGGTACGGGTCGTAAACCTTCTGTCGTAAACGCTCTTGCAAATAACGCAAATTGATCTTATTATCGCTCGGTGCATCTGGTACCTGCCAACCGTACAGCATCGGATGAGTCAAATTGTGTTCTTTTACTGATATAGACTTTTTGCAGCACTCAAACGCTCGTTCAAGATGAGATTTAATAACACTCTCGTTGCCGTTTTTCATAGCCTCATATTCTGCAACACCTTGATGCAAATTGTATAAATGCTGTAGTTGCTCAAATCCCATATCAATATTTTTGTATACCGTTTCATAAATCTGCGCTACGGTAATAAAGCATCTCTGTTTATAATCGTCCCCAAGCTCTATGTTGTCGTCGCCATCCATCCGGCAAGCCAGGAAAAACAGTTCTTCTAAAAACCAGTAAGTGCAAAACGCAACATCGTCAATTAAATCCTCTCCGTTGTCGATCATCGCTTCTATAATCTCCATGGAATTGAAAACCGGCACGGATTTTCTTGCCCATTTTTGTGCCTCTTCCATTTCACCTCGTTCCGCAAGAACACGAGCGAGTTGTGAAATCGCCTGGCCTTTATAATACATTGCGCATGCTTTTCCCTCGGCGTTCCCGGTAACGATATCTGTTGCAATATCGTAAAACTCACCGAAATACTTTTCATGATCCGTATCAAAGTATGAAGACATCAGCATTTCTTTAACGTCAATATTGTTGGGCATACGTTTATACGCATCTTGCCACAGCGCAAGCGCTCCTGCTCTGTCGCCGCATCGGAACAGATCTGCCGCTTTTCTGGAATAGTCTTCGAAGAGCCGTTTTTCGTCTATTTTCTCAACGCAAAGCAGTTCGTCAACAGTAACTCCAAAATAATGTGCAATGTCCGGCAACAGCGTAATGTCCGGATATGTGTTGCCTGTTTCCCATTTGCTCACAGCTTGAAATGAAACGTTCAAATACTGCGCAAGCTTTTCCTGTGATACTTTTTTCTCAGCCCGCAGGCTTTTCAATTTTTCGGCAAAATAAATATTCACAACTAAACCTCCATTGTGTTTTTTTGCAGCTGCAATTATATTATATCGTATTCAGAGAAAAAGACAATAACTTCGTAGTTGTATTTTGGTTGAACAACTAAAATGATAGTTGAGCACAGGGACATAAAATAACCGGCGTTTTTTCGCCGGGTTCGTCGTATGCTATGTATAGAACAGTGATATTTTATATGCATATTTTAGGATAGTGAAAAAGCGATATTATGTATATTTTCGGACATTTGTAACAAATCCGTGAAACTGCTTGACATACGACCGCTTTGCCGCTATAATACTATGTGTCCAAGTGGTCACACAGAATATACGGAGGTTGCTATGGAAAACACGACAAAGGAAAAGATACTTGACGCGGCGCTCGTCAGCTTTGCCGAAAACGGATATAAAGGAACCAATCTGCGCGATCTTGCCGCAGGAATGGGGCTCAGCAAATCAGCCCTTTACCGGCATTATGAAAGCAAAGAGGATATCTGGAACGCCGTAATTGACCGAATGGAGGCGTATTACGTTTCCCGCTTCGGTTCTCCTGAAAAAATGCCTCTTTTGCCGAAGTCGTGCGATGAGCTGCTTGCAATGACGATGCGGATGCTGGATTTTACTATGCACGACAAAAAGGTGATCCTGACAAGACAACTGCTGCTTAAAGAGCAGTTCCGGGATGAAAGAGCACGTCATTTCGCTACTCTGCATTTTCTGAACGGAACGAAAGATATCTACACGAAGGTCTTTGCGGAAATGATGGAAAACGGCATCATCAGAAAAGACGATCCGGAACTTCTCGCGTTTTCCTATACCGCTCCGATCACGGCGCTTATTCACTACTGCGACCGTGAACCGGAGAAAGAGCCGGAGATCATGCAGCAGATTGAGGCATTTGTGAGGCATTTCATTAAGATATACGAAAAAACAAATCAGAATGATTGACCGGTCGGAGAAACGAAATGAGAATTACGAAATTTGAAAATCGCTACCGTGACGATATGATTTTCATGGTGCTGCAAGCCAAAGATGCTTTGGGCAGAATACCGACAATCAATTCGGATTTGCTTGACATAGATACGAGTTATTTCGATAAGGGCGATATGTTCTGGCTTGCGATTGACGAAAACGACCGCGTGATCGGATGTATCGGTTGTTCCGGAATCCCAGACACCGCCGAAGCATTTTTACACCGACTTTATGTCAAGCCAAGCTTGAAACGAACCGGCATTGGCTCCGCGTTGCTCGGCACGGCAGAAGAGTGGATGCGAAAT
>JAZUKE010000114.1:0-4982 GCA_045643125.1 Eubacteriales bacterium | reverse complement strand
CTGATTTTTGATCCGGGAAATAATAAATATAATAAGTGCACAAATAAACCACCCCGCCAGAATATCGGTCGGGTAATGAACACCGAGTACAAGTCTTGACAGCCCGATAAGGAGAGGTATTAAAAAGAATACTACCTTCGGGCACCTTTTTCATATTCGTTTATTCCTTCGGAAGAACGTCGCTGAACATGATGAGGTTCGCGGTGATGCGTTCTTTTTCGGTGAGCTTATCAAACGTGCCGTTTCCGTAAAGGATGTCAAGCGCCATCATAGCGACGGTATGGTCGATGAAATCGCTGTTGCGGCTTATGGCAAGATCCTGCATCTGCGGCGGGTAATTCTTGGCTTCCTGCATTGCGATCTCAAGTCCCATAGCGGCAAATCGCTCTTTTGATTTTTCGTCGAGTGACGGGATACGGTCAAAAAGTCCGCGGTTATCGCCTTTGCAGACCATTACCTGCACTTTTCCGTCGTCCCCTATGAACTCGCGTTCTTCAAGGCGTTTGATCTTTTCCCTGCCTTCGTAGTTGTCGGTGATCTTTCCGGTCATATATTCGTACAAATACACGTAATCGGAGATCAGGTTGTTTTTCCAATACCCTTTTCTGCTGTCAAACCGGCTGTCGATCGACCACGATTGCACGTGATAAAGATCCGTTGACCTCCACATATCTCCGCACGTCGAATAATCGCCGTTAAAAACCGTTTTATAATCGGGATCAACACATTCACGTTCAATATCGACAAGCGGGATATATTCTCCGCCGTCAAGGTCTTTTATCTTGTATTTTTCAAGGTCGATGCCGGTATTGTTTACGCTGCATTTATTCTCTATCCCATAACAAACAGCAGCCGCCTCGAGAAGCTGTCTGTTTCCGCCCGGAATATAGCACTCGACGTCCTCTACCGCTTTTCGTACAAGAGGCACATATTCATTGACAAGCTTTTCAGCCGCTTCAAACTTCTTTTTGAGTTCGTTATCCGTCTGCTCTTTTGAATACGTGCGCGGAGAAATATAGGCGAACGTAGTGTATCTGCCGTCTTTGTTTTTCACAAGGTAGCCGTTGTTTTCGAGCAATTTTACTTTGTCTTCGATAAACACGGGAGTAACGCCAAGCTCCTCCGATATCTCCACAAGGTTTTTCGGCTCGTAATATACGCTGTAAACGATGTTGAGGTTCAGCTTGTCGCCGAGGTAATATTCGGGTCCGCCGTTGGGACCGACAAATCCGCAGTGACCGAGAGAACCCGCCTTAACGGGATCTATTCCGAGTTTTCCTACTTTTCTTTCCATTGTATAACCTTCTTTCAATTCATTTCTTGCCTTGTTCAGATGCCACTTCACGGTGCCTTCCGGAATGTTCAGACGCGAAGCGATTGATCTGATTGATTCGTTTTTGTAGTAAAAACGGAAAACTATCTGCCGCCGTTCGGATGAAAGATACGCTATTTCGAGTCTGATCCGATCCGCTTCTTCAGCGATGGGATCGTCAAAAGCACTTTCATAATAAGGCATATCGGCAACACCGTCTATCGAGATGCCCTCATTCCTTTTGACGGAAGCAACGTACTTTGCATAAGTATGCTCGCAGATTCGCCATATATAGCCGTCGATATTGATCACTTCGTCGCTCGAAAGCAGCGAACGGTAGACCTCGACTGTCATTTCCGACGCGATCTCCTCGGCTTCGTCGTATGAAAAAGACTTTTTGTAGGCAAAGCCGTAGATCTTCTGCAGATATTCACTTATTATCGCATCCGCTTTGGTTTTTTCCATTTTTACGTCCTCTTGAAAGCTTTCGTATATATAGTGGAAAGATTTTTGAAATGGTTGGTAAATATCAACATTATTATAGCAATTTAAGCGTACCTTCGTTTTGAAAGTACGCTTAAATTTTATTTCTATTTCATTTTAACGGCGTAAAGAACGAGTTTGGCGTCAGTCTCGGCTTAATACTCGAGGTTGAGTATGTACTCTATGCTGTCTGCCATTGCAACGTCGGCTGCGTCGGAGATGGCTTCAAATCTCGAAACGTAATCCTTGTTGATGGTGTAGATAGCGGATGCAACGCCGCCCCATCCGTAGATGGCGCCGAGGTCGAAGCAGCGGGAGTTGAACACGATATCGAGCATTCTTTCGTCGTCTTCGGTGTCCGCGTCTTTACCCTTGACGCACTTGTTGTAATAAACGGGGGATACATAGTTCTTGGATTCGGCTGCGATCGCTTCGATGAGGATACCGAGGTCGTGATAATCTTCGGCAGAAGCGGGGATAGCCATACAAGAGGAGTTGCCGGTGGAAAGGAAGTGATAATATCTGTCCTGCTCTGCGGTGTACTTCGGAACGGGCATATAGCCGATGTGGAAGTCGAGGTCACGGAAGTTGGTGAAGTTGAACATACCGCCCATATAGAACAGTTCTCTGCCTTCGCGGAACGCTTTGATAACGGTGTTATCGTGGACGTGTTCGGGATATTTGGAAGAATAGTGCTGTGCTACCATTACGTTTGCGTCGTCAAGATAGATATCGTAAACGTTTGAAAGGACTTTGTAGAAGGTTTCGTTACGGTAGGAGAATTCGGGAAGGTCGTTGTTGTTCTTCTTGGTGATGGTCTGACCGCCTGCGAATACCTGAAGAAAAGCGTTGTAGTTTTCGGTGCCGAAGCCCCAGGTATCGAATTCGTCAAGTACGTCGTCGCCGTTGGTATTGGAGGTAACGCCTTTAACGAGGGTGTAGAAATTGTCAAGAGTCCATTTGTTTTCGTAAACGTAATCGTAAATGCTTTCGCCCGGATAGAACTTCGCCATAAGTTCTTTGTTGAAGAACATAATGAACGTGCCGTCGTTATCGAAGGTGTTGATATCGCCGGAGACGAAATAGATCTTGCCGCCGATAGAAAGGTCGTTCACGGAGTTCTGATCCCACCAGGGATTGGAAAGATCAATGGTGTCGATGGAGTTGATATCGACATAAACACCCTTCTGAGTGTTGGATGCAGCCTGGCTGTGACCGTCGAAAACGATATCGTACGGATCTTCAACGCCTGCGTATACCTGGTTGTACACGGTCTGCTCGAAGTTGGTGGAGAAAGTGCCTACGATAGAGCAGTTGTAACGCTGTTCGATGAGAAGTCTTGTTTCGTACTTTGCAACGTCGAGAGCGTCTGCGGTTTCAACGTCGAATTCCTCACGCTGGATGATTTCGCCGTTATAAGTGATGGAAGTGTTTGCCCAGTTACGTGAAAGGACGCGGATAACACGTTCTTCAAGGTCGATAACGGGGATATCTTCGCCGTATTTTTCGGGGCCGGTGCTTACTTCTTCGCTTGATTCGTCGGCTGTGCTTTCGTCGCCGGACTTTGACGTTTCGGTGCTTACTTCTTTGGAAGGTTCTTCCGACTGACTTTCGCAGGAAGCAAGGACCGCAAGCAGCATAACGACAACAAGCAAAATGCTTAATGCTTTTTTCATATTATTCCTCCTATTGTTTTTCTGTGTAAGTCATTATACCATATCAAAACATTATTTTCAAGTACAATTTTGTTTTTGCCGCAAATAAAATCGAAAATTAACGTCTTACGCTTGAAAAAAAGCAAAAATGATGTATAATGTAGACGGTGATTTTTATGCTATGTAATCTTTGCCCGCGCAAGTGCAATATCGACCGCGAAAAGGTCACGGGGTATTGCGGAGGCGGGCGTGACGCTTCGGTCTCGCATACGATGCTGCATCATTGGGAGGAGCCGTGCATATCCGGCAAAAACGGATCGGGAACGGTGTTTTTTTCGGGATGTCAGCTCAAATGCGTCTACTGTCAGAACAGAAAAATATCGCGCACGGTGTCCGGTAAAACGTACAGCACTGACGAGCTTGCGTCCCTTTTCCTGTCTCTGCAAGACAAGGGCGCGCACAATATCAACCTCGTCACGCCCGACCACTATATTTATCAGATAGCGGAATCCCTTGAAAAAGCAAAAGAAAACGGGCTGAATGTCCCGATAGTCTATAACACGTCGGGGTACGTCACGCCGCAGGCGGTACGTTTTATCGGCAGATACATTGACGTGTACCTTACCGATTTCAAATATATGTCGTCTTCCCTTGCGGGAAAATACTCGTCTGCCCCCGATTACCCTTCCTCGGCAAAGGCGGCTCTTGAAGAAATGGTATCACTTCAGCCGGAGTGCGTGTACGACGAAAACGGAATAATGAAAAAAGGCGTTATAGTCCGTCATCTTATAATCCCCGGGCACACCGCCGATTCCAAAGACGTGATAAAGTACCTTTACGAAACCTACGGCGACAGCATAGTGATCTCGATAATGAATCAATTTACTCCCGTAGACCTTGAAAACTACCCCGAGATTAACCGCCGTCTTACGACGCTCGAATACGACCGCGTTGTGGACTATGCGCTGTCGCTCGGCGTAAAAAACGCCTATACCCAGCAGAAAGGCACGGCAAAAGAAAGTTTTATACCCGAATTTTAGGTGATTATATGGAAAAGTATATCAAATATTACATAATTTATCTGTGCGTGATGTCGGTCGTCGCTTTTGCGATGTACGGCATCGACAAGCGAAAAGCCCGCAAGAAGGCGTGGCGCACGCCCGAAAAAACGCTGATCCTTATGATGTGGCTCGGCGGTGCATACGGCGCTTTTCTCGGTATGTATATCTTCCGCCACAAAACGCAGAAATGGTACTTCTGGCTGAACGGTGTGCTGTCGTTCCTGCTCCACACGTCCGCCGTCATCCTGCTTTACTTAAAATACATCAAATGACGGTTTTATTCCCGGAATCCGCCGGAAAATATTGAACTAATAAGCAAAGCACTTGCCGTTTGCGGAGTGTTCTAAAGGACACTCCGCAACGAAATAAATCCCTTACGGGATTTGTGAAATATCCTTCGGATGTGAAATACGCCTTCGGCGTGTGAAATGCTCTGCGGAGCGTTGAGGGATTTATTTCATTTCACATTGC
>JAZUKE010000113.1:0-18299 GCA_045643125.1 Eubacteriales bacterium | reverse complement strand
TCGCCGAAAACGGCGTAGCAGGCGTGAAGATTTATGCGCTTTTTGCCCGGGATAAGGGAAGCGTCTATGAGAAAATCCGCTTTCAGTTCCTCAAAACTGCGCGCTTTGCCGGGATAATTTCCCGTCGTCTGTATGCCGTTGCCGGCGCCTCCGGCGGGGTTGTCGAAGCCCGTCACGTCGTCGCCCTGCCAGCAATGGATCGAAATGGGCTTGGACGCGGCAAGAGACAGCGCCTTTTCGACGTCAATACCGTATTTTGCGTAAATTTGCTTTGCACTTTCAAAACGTGTCATTTTTATACGCCTCCGCTTGTATTTTCAGGTTGCCGATCGAAGTTGCTTCTATCGGAAGAGCTATTACTTTTTTGCCCGTGTATTCTTCGGTCAGAGCGTTGAGAAACTTATTCTTGGCGCCGCCGCCGACTATGTATATTTCGGAATATTTTTTGTTCAGAGTTTTTTCAAGTCCCTCGACCGACGTTTTGTAGCAGGCGGCAAGCGAACGGTACGCGCACGCGAAATAGTCGCTTTCCGTCTTCGGCTTTTTGTCAAGGGCGTTGTCGAACGCTTCTTTCATACTTGCGGGAGCCAGAAAATCCTCGCTGCCTGCGTCGATGATGCCGTCAAAATCGCTTTCAGACGCTTCTTTTTCTATCACGTCAAACGGCTTTTCGGGGCAAAGCTCGTCGCGCAGACGGTTGATGAGCCACATACCCATAATGTTTTTGAGGTATCTGTTGTACCCTACGCCGCCCTCGTTGGAGTAGTTCTGCTTCATACTGTTTTCGTCGGTAACGGGGAAGTCGGTCTTGACGCCGAGCAGCGACCACGTCCCGGACGAAATGTATATCTCGTCGCCCGCCATAGGTATGCCTTCGACGGCGGAGCCGGTGTCGTGCGTCGCGCACGCGATGACTTTTATGCCGTCGTATTCTCCGATACACGTTTTCGGCTTGGTGAGAAGCGGGAATAACCTTTCGGGAAATCCGAGACGGTCTATCAGCTCTTTGTCGAATTCGCCCGTTTTGGCGTTGATGAGTCCCGTGGTGGTTGCGTCGGTGTATTCCTTGACCTTTACGCCGCAGAGCTTGTACATAAGGTATTCGGGTATCATCAGAAAATCGGTAACGCCGTCAAGCCTGCCTTCCCTGAGGTCGTAATACAGCTGATATATCGTATTGAACGACTGGAACTGGCAGCCCGTGTGCGAGTAAAGTTCGCTGAACGGTACGACGGAGTGGAGCGCATCCACATAACGCTTCGTTCTGTCGTCGCGGTAGGCATAAACGGGGTAAACCTCGGTATCGCCTTTGAGCAGCACATAGTCGATGCCCCAGGTGTCTATGGCAAGGCTCACGATATTTTCGTATTCGCTCTTTGCTTTTGCGATGCCTTTCTTTACGTTGTCAAGCAGGGAAACGGTGTCCCATACGAGATGACCGTCCTGCTTCACTACACCGTTGGGAAAACGGAAGACCTCTTTCGCTTTCAGCTCGTTGTTCTCATAGTAACCGATGATGTGGCGTCCGGACGACGCGCCGATGTCTATTGCAAGAAAGTATTGCATAAAACACTACCTCATTTTATTTTATTATTTATTATAACTCATTTGTTTTGCTTTTGCAATGATAAAGAAAAATTTTGCGCGTATTTTTGGAAAATATACGTTTGAGATAACACATTTGTAAAAAAAGGCATTGACAAAATCAAATTTTGTGATATCATACAAATGATAATGATTATTATTAGTATTCAAAAAGAGAAAAAAATAAATTAAAAGGAGAAATCAGAATGAAAACTTACAGATGCAAAGTATGCGGAGAAATATTCACCGTGAAGGACGGCGAAGAAGCCGTTTGCCCCAAGTGCAAGCAGAAAGGCGACAAGCTCGAACTTCTCGCCAACAAATACGCCGGCACTCAGACCGAAAAGAACCTTGCCGCCGCTTTCGCCGGTGAATCCCAGGCAAGAAACAAATATACTTATTTTGCTTCCGCAGCCAAAAAGGAAGGCTTCGAGCAGATTTCCGCCCTCTTCCTCAAGACCGCCGATAACGAAAAAGAACACGCAAAGCTCTGGTTCAAGGAACTGAATGGTATCAGCAGCACTGCCGAAAACCTCGCTGCCGCCGCTGACGGCGAAAACTACGAATGGACCGATATGTACGAAGGCTTCGCAGTCACTGCCGAAAAAGAAGGATTCCCCGAACTTGCCGCAAAATTCCGCGGTGTTGCCGCTATCGAAAAAGCTCACGAGGAAAGATACCGCGCACTTCTTCACAATGTAGAAGCAAAAGAAGTATTTGAAAAGAGCGAAGTCAAGGTTTGGGAATGCCGCAACTGCGGACATATCGTCGTCGGCACCAAAGCCCCCGAGATCTGCCCCGTCTGCGCTCATCCTCAGGCATATTTCGAAGTAAACGAAAAGAATTATTAAGACAGAAAAACGAATAAAAGAAGAACCGGGAAAAGTGCCGAACTTTCCCCGGTTTTTTGATGTAAAAAGCCGGAACCATACCGTCCGGCGATTGTTCATTTGGGTTTATACCTTATATAATTATTCCCGAATTTCGCGGGAATTGCGGATCTTTCTTTGTCAGAGACAACATCCTGCAAGCAGCTCCGTTTGGCTGATTTCTGCCTGCTTCCCACGCTTCAACGGTTTTCAGGGAAACACCGAGATATTTCGCAAATAATACTTGGGTAAGTCCCGCGCTTTTGCGAATGCTTTTAATGTCGTTTGCCGTAAATTCTTCAACAGGTGTTATCGAAAGCGTTCTTGTATTTGCTTTCAAATTGCCTTTTTCATATTCTATTGCTTCATTTAATCCGGCTTTGATCTCGTCAAATACTGACATTATGATCTTCCCTCGCTTTCTTCAAGTTGATGTTCGAGAACTTTCACCAGCTCTCTGAGCTCGTTTCGCTCGGCTTTTGATAAATTATCTTTTTCATTTTTAGGATATGCAGTTAAGAGATATATTTTCTCGTAAACTTCAAAATCAATATAAATTATTCTCACGCTTCCGCTTTTTCCTCTGTGCTCAAATGCAAATCGCATTTTACGAACACCGCCGGTTTCTTTCATTACTACTCCGACTTTCGGATCAAGCAGAATTTCTTCCTGCAATCTTTTTAGGTCATCGTCATCCAATCCGAGCGTTTTCCATTTGGAACGGAACAAGGGCAGCTCAACAAATATTCTTGTCAAATATTATCACCTTCACAATTACATTATACCCTATTAAATAGGATATGTCAATAGAAACAGTAAAAAATATTGAAATAACAATACTACCTCGCACAAAAAGGCGATTCGTAAAGTTTTCCATGTACGAAATGGTTATACGACCGGCAGCCGCCCGCGCAAAGGTGGGAAAGCTCACATTCTCTGCATTTGCCGGTCAGCTTTTCGGGAGTGAATTTTCTGTTGTACGCAAATGCGTCCGGATCGTTCCATATATCGGCAAGCGTTCTTTCGCGCAGGTTTCCTTCGATAAAGCTGTCATCGTACATAGATTCGCAGCCTCTCACGCTGCCGACACTGTCGATGCCGATGCACGTCAGTCCCGCACGGCAGCCTTTGAAATATCCGTACCCGCTTTGGTTGCCGCGGATAAAACCGTCGGTTTTGGTAAAATAGCCTATGTTGTCGGCGACACCTACGGGGAACGGGGAATCGTGTACTGCCGAATAAACGAAAGATATGACATTTTTATAGTCAAAACGGTAGTCTATCCCGCTTTTGGCGGCGTTGCCCATCGGCGAACACGCCTGAAGCTGCCACGCGCAAAGCGGCTTCGTTTTGAGAAAAGCGTAAAAATCATCAAGATAAAGCGCGTTTTCGGCGTTCAGCGTGGTTATGACGGACGTCGGAACGCCGTGGGAGGTCAGCATATCAACGGCGTTCACGGCTCTTTCAAAACTGCCTTCCTGACGGTATTTGTCGTGAAGCTCCCTCATCCCGTCGAGCGACACCGCGACCGATTCTATATTGAGACTTTTCAGCTTTTCTATCAGACTTTCGGTGAAAAGCCAGCCGTTCGTGATTATCACGACGGAGATATCGCGTTTTGTCAGAGCATCGACGATGATATCCCAGTCGCTCCGCATAAAGACTTCGCCGCCGATAAGCGACACGCGCCTGCATCCGAGGGACGCAAGCTGCCCGGCGACAGATATACATTCTTCCGTCGAAAGCTCGTTTTCACGCTTCTTTCCGCCGCCGGATCCGCAGTATCTGCACGAAAAACAGCACGAAAGCGTGATTTCCCAAACGCACGAATCGAGTCTGTAAACTCCGTTCATTATTATACCTGCCTGTCGCCGTCCGGATAAAAAAGTTTTGCGCCGCAATCAATGCAGAAACGGTTGGTCATCTGGTTCAGATAGCCGCATTTGGGACAGACTTTTTTCATTTCCTCGCTTTTTTCTTCGTTTGACGGATCGAATGTTTTGTTTGCATCGCTTATATTGCCGGTTTTCCAGTACAGCGAATCGGGGCCTGCATATACGCACATCATCCCGATATCGCATTTCCCGATTTTTTTATTCTTGCTGAACATATAGTGCCCTTTCCTTATTTGTTTTTATTTATCATACAATATATTGATGTTTTTGTCAAGCGCGTTTTGCGCGGCGACGGAAGGAGAAAAACTGCATTTTTTGTAATACGAACAATTATTTTGTCAAAAATAGCAAAAAAATACGGTAAATATTCGTTTATATTTTGTTAATTTTCCGAGTTGAAATATTGAGATACGTTTGTTATAATACCAATGTAGAGTGGATAATGTTTTTGAAAAGGAAAAAGGCTATGGAACTTCTGGAAAAAAAGATTTCCGAATGCGGGAAGATATATCCCGGTGACGTTCTCAAGGTTGACGGATTTATCAACCATCTTATCGATACCGAACTTATGTGTGAGGTCGGCAAAGAATTTTATAGGCTTTTTTCTTCGGAAGGTATCACCAAGGTACTTACCATCGAAGCATCCGGTATCGGCATTGCCTGCCTTACCGCGCAGTATTTCCACGTACCCGTTCTGTTTGCCAAAAAGTCAAAGTCCAGCAATATGGCAGACGATTCCTACGTTACGAAAGTCGCGTCCTACACGCATAATAAAGTATACGACGTGGTCGTTTCCAAAGAATATCTTTCATCACGCGATAAAGTCCTCATCATTGACGATTTCCTTGCAAAAGGCAACGCGCTGGAAGGACTTATCGACCTTGTGAACCAGGCAGGCGCCTCTCTTGCAGGGTGCGGGATCGTCGTTGAAAAAGTTTATCAGGGCGGAGGAAACATTCTTCGCAGCCGGGGTGTAAGAGTCGAGTCGCTCGCAATGGTGGAGTCAATGAGCGTCGAAGACGGCATAAAGTTCTGTAAAAATTAAATATTTTCAACCAATATATATCCGGATGATATGGCCCGGACGTTTCTACCACACTGCCAGATGTGTGACTATTGGCGATTTTTCCGCGTTTTATGCGGATCTTTGCCGTTAGTCTTGCCTGAAAGCAGACTTACGGCTTTTAATTTTTGTTACAAATGGGGAACCCCCCTTGTAAAAAATAATTTTTGGAGGAACTGTAATGTTCAAAAAGGTATTGTCTCTTGTACTTACCCTCGCAATGGTCGCCTCTTTCTGCCTCGTTCTCGCATCCTGCGGCGAACAGGAAGATGATTCCCTCGGAATGGGCGCTGAACTCCTTTCCGCTCCCGCAATCGAGAAGGATTTTGAAATCGGACCCGATTTCAAGGTCGGTCTTATCTGTCTCCACGATGAAAAATCCACCTATGACCTTAACTTCATCAGAGCTATGGAAGCTGTTCAGAAAGCTCTCGGACTTTCCGATGAACAGGTCATCATCAAAACCAACATCCCCGAAGGCACCGAATGCTACGAAACCGCAAAAGATCTTGTAAGCCAGGGCTGCAAAGTTATATTTGCCGATTCCTTTGGTCACGAGGATTTTTTGCTCAAAGCTGCAAAAGAATTCCCCGACGTACAGTTCTGCCATGCTACCGGTACTCAGGCTCACACCGCCGGTGTTGCCAACTTCCACGATGCTTTTGCTTCCATTTACGAAGGCAGATTCCTTGCCGGCGTTGCCGCAGGTATGAAACTCAATGAAATGATCGCAAACGGCACCAAGATCAACGGTACCGTCGTTACCGCCGAAAATGCCAAGATCGGCTATGTAGGCGCTTTCACTTATGCAGAAGTTATTTCCGGTTATACCTCTTTCTTCCTCGGCGCACGCTCTGTATGCCCGACCGTTACTATGGACGTTCAGTTCACCGGTTCCTGGTACGATGCAGTTGAAGAAAGAAACGCTGCTCTCGCTCTTATCGGCAGAGGCTGCAACCTTATCAGCCAGCACGCTGACTCTCTCGGCGCTCCTTCCGCCTGCGAAGAAAACGGCGTTCCCAACGTTTCCTACAACGGTGCAACTTATGATGCAGGTCCCAATACCTTCATCATTTCCTCCGCTATCAACTGGGCTCCTTACTTCAAATATATGATCAAATGCACCTGCACCGGCGAAGCTATCGCAGCTGACTGGACCGGCACCATCGCTACCGGCTCCATTCTTCTCAGCGGACTCAACCTCGATGCTGCTGCCGAAGGCACCGAAGCCAAGCTCAAAGAGCTCATCGGCAAACTCAAAGACGGTTCTCTCAAAGTGTTCGACGCTTCCACTTTCAAGGTCGGCGGTGTAAACCTTACTTCTTATACAGCTGACGTTGATACCGATCCCGACTACACTCCCGATAAAGAAGTCATCATCGACGGTTATTTCCATGAATCCGAATTCCGTTCCGCTCCTTACTTCGATATCAGAATCGACGACATCACTCTCGTAAACGAAAAATACTGATAAAAGCATATCCGGTGTTCCGCTTTCGGAAAACCGTAAGGTGAAAAGGCGGGGCTTTCTGCCCCGCCTTAAGACTTTTTTATTTTACAAAACGATTTAGGAGATATTACCGTGAGCAATAACAACAATATCGCAATAGAGCTTCGCAATATAACCAAAGCGTTCGGAACCAAGGTCATTGCAAACAAAAATGTAGACCTTGAAGTAAGAAAAGGCGAAATTCTTGCAATTCTCGGTGAAAACGGGAGCGGCAAGACAACTCTTATGAATATGATCGCCGGCATATATTACCCCGACGAAGGTGAAATATATGTAAACGGCGAGCTTGCGAGGATAGCATCTCCTAAAGATGCTTTCGGATACAAAATCGGTATGGTGCATCAGCATTTCAAGCTCGTTGATCTTTTCACCGCTACCGAGAACATTATCCTCGGTATCAACGATGACGGCTTCAATATTAAAAAATCTGCCGAAAAGATCAAAGAAATAACCGAAAAATACGGATTTGTACTTGATCCGAACAAAAAAATATACGATATGTCCGTTTCTGAAAAGCAGACGGTCGAGATCGTAAAGATACTTTACCGCGGCGTTGACGTGCTCATCCTCGACGAGCCTACCGCCGTCCTTACTCCGCAGGAAACCCAGAATCTTTTCAATGTCGTCAGAAAAATGAAAGCAGACGGAAAGTCCGTCATAATAATCACCCACAAGCTTCACGAGGTGCTTTCCGTTTCGGACAGAGTGGCGATCCTTCGCAAGGGCGAGCATATCGCTACCGTGAACACCTCCGAGACCAACGAAGCGGCGCTTACCGAAATGATGGTAGGCAAAAAGGTCGAGCTTAACATCGAACGTCCCGATCCCGTAGATCCCAAAGTCAGACTTGAGATAAAAGGTCTCAACTGCCATTCGAGCGACGGAAGAAAGATACTTGAAGATATCAGTTTCGACGTTTGCTCCGGCGAAATACTCGGCATCGCCGGTATCACCGGCAACGGTCAGCGCGAGCTTCTCGAAGCAATAGCAGGGCTCAAGAAGATAGACTCCGGCGAAATACTCTACGAAGATCCCGCTGACGGAAAGACCGTCAATCTGCGCGACAAGACCCCCGAACAGATAAAGGAACTCGGCGTAAGACTTTCGTTCGTACCCGAAGACCGACTCGGAATGGGACTTGTCGGAAATATGGACATCATAGACAATATGATGCTCCGCAGTTATAAAAAAGGAAAAACCGCATTCCTCGACAGAAAAACTCCCGGCGACCTTGCCGACAGAATAATCGAAAGCCTCGGTGTCGTAACTCCCAGCTCTCGCACCTCGGTCAGACGTCTTTCGGGCGGCAACGTACAGAAGGTACTTGTCGGACGTGAGATAGCCGCGGCTCCGAAGCTGCTTATGGCGGCTTACCCTGTCAGAGGACTTGACATAAACTCATCATATCTTATCTACAATCTTCTTACCGATCAAAAGCGCAACGGTGTTGCCGTCATATTCGTCGGTGAAGATCTTGACGTTCTTGTGGCGCTTTGCGACCGTATTCTTGTACTCAACTCCGGCAAGGTTACCGGTGTCGTTGACGGACGCAATACCACAAAAGAAGAAGTCGGTTTTCTTATGACAAAAACCGATAATTGAATCGGCTGCTATGCTTAAAGAAAAGGAAGAGTGAAAAAGTGGATAAAGAGATTAAAATTTCACAAGCCAAAAAGACTCGTGAAAAAATGGTACACATAATCAAACGCGAGCAGATACCGCTCAAAAAGGCAGTGCTGATAAGAGCGGTCACGGTCGTTATCGCGTTTATTGTCGCAAGCTTGCTCGTTACACTGCTTGCAAAGAAGCACCCCGATCCGTTCACCGTATTCAAAACACTCATAGACGGCGCTTTCAGCACGATGGACAGATTCTGGAATCTGCTTCAGGAATT
This sequence comes from Eubacteriales bacterium, assembly GCA_045643125.1. Taxonomy (GTDB): domain Bacteria; phylum Bacillota; class Clostridia; order Oscillospirales; family CAG-382; genus UBA1206. The sequence continues at coordinate 9,484 of JAZUKE010000113.1, read as the reverse complement.
CGCAATGCTGCTGTGCATTTCACTTGCGGTAACGCCCGCTTTCAAAATGAAATTCTGGAACTGCGGTGCCGAAGGGCAGGCACTTATCGGCGGTCTTGCAACGACGGCTTGTATGTATTACCTCGGCGGCAAATTCCCGCTTCCCCTGCTTCTTCTCACTATGATCGTGGCGAGCATTCTCGCCGGTGCGATCTGGGCGCTCGTTCCGGCTATATTCAAGGCAAAATGGAACACCAACGAAACGCTCTTCACCCTTATGATGAACTACATAGCGATACAGCTTACGGCGTTTTTCATAAAGATATGGGTAACGAACGGCTCCGGCACGCTCAGCACTATGGAGGAATACGGCTTCCCCGTACTGCTCGGCAAGCCCTATCTGCTTAACGTGATAGTCGTTCTTGCGCTTACCGTATTCTTCTACATCTATTTCCGCTTCAGCAAGCAGGGATACGAAATAAGCGTTGTCGGCGAAAGCGAAAATACCGCACGTTATATCGGAATCAACGTAAAAAAAGTCATCATCCGCACGATGCTTATTTCGGGCGCCGTCTGCGGTATCGCGGGACTTCTTCTCGTCGGTGCTACCGACCACACGATAAGCACCACGACAGTCCGCGGCAGAGGCTTTACCGCGATAATGGTATCGTGGCTCGCAAAATTCAACCCCTTGTTTATGATGCTCACGACTCTCCTTGTTGTTTTCCTCAACCGAGGAAGCAGCGAGATCGAATCCAAATTCCGTGTCAGCAGCGCCATTTCGGATATAATGGTGGCAATAATCCTGCTGTTCGTTATCGGATGCGAATTCTTCCTCAACTATAAAATAGTATTCAACAAACCGGGAAAGGAGAAAACGGCGTAATGAACTGGTTGAATTTCATAACAAGCGCAGTAAGACTCAGCGCAGTATTCCTGTTTGGCTCCACGGGTGAAATAATCACCGAAAAATCGGGCAACCTCAACCTCGGCATTCCGGGCGTTATGTGCGTCGGCGCATCCTGCGGGTGCCTTGCGGAAAATATGTATTTCCAGTCGCTCGGACGTTCAAAACCGGTATATATTCTGGCAGTCCTCATTCCGATAGTGGCTGCTGTTATCGGCGGAGCGATCGTCGGGCTCATATATTCCTTTATGACAGTCACACTCAGAGCAAATCAGAACGTGACCGGACTTACGCTCACGACATTCGGCGTCGGTGTTTCAAACTATATGATCGCTCAGATCGACACCACGTTCAGCCGCGGCGGTAAATTCTTCACCCAGGGACTTCCGTTTGCCGATAAGCTCGGCGATTTCGGAACGGTTTTGTTCTCCTACGGCATTCTCGTATGGCTCGCCATTATAATCGCAATAGTCGCGTCTTTCTTCCTTACGCGCACCAGAACAGGCCTTTACCTGCGTGCCGTCGGTGAAAACCCCGCTACCGCGGATGCAACGGGTATCAACGTCACACGTTATAAATACCTTGCCACAACGATCGGATGCGGCATCGCCGGACTCGGCGGCTTGTCTTACATTATGGATACGCTGTACGGCAACTGGGAGTACGATATCGACGCAATGGGCTGGCTTGCGATAGCACTCGTTATCTTCGCCGTCTGGAAACCTTACCTCAGCATCTTCTGCTCCATCGTGTTCGGCGGTCTTTACATCGCCAGCAGTTTTATCCCCGGTATCGGATTTGCCGGAAAAGAGATTTTCAAAATGCTTCCTTACGCGGTGACGATAATCGTCCTCATAATCGTCAGCGCACGCAAGAAACGCGAAAACCTGCCGCCTGCAAGCCTCGGGCTTTCGTATTTCCGCGAAGAAAGATAATGATACCTGCATAACAAAAAAACACCGTCCCGAAGGCGTCAGACGCCTTACGGGACGGCTCTTTTTTGGTAAATTGAGGAAATCCGTTTTACGGCGTACCCGTAAAAAGAATCAGCTTGCAGACAATGCCTGCAAGCTGATTAAGATTATGTATTTGCGTTATGATCAGTCAGCGTACTTTTCTGCGAGCTGTTCGATAGCACTTTCAACGGAACCCTTGATGGATTCAACTTTGGAAGCGAAGATATCGCTGGAGGCTTTAGCGCAGTCGCTGATAACGGTGTAAATGGAACCGAACTGATAAATGGTAGCCATTTCGTATACACGGTTGTTGAAGATGATGTCGAGCGCGAATTCGCCGTCTTCATCAGCAATACGACGACCTTTGAGGATCTTGTTGTAGTATGCTTTTCTTACGGTTTCGGTGGAGAAGAGGGACATTGCTTCGCCGACTGCTGCGGACATTTCGGGATCTTCTGCGGAAAGCGGGATGCAGAACGAGGAAGCCATAATAGCGGAAACTATGTTGTAGTAGCGTTCCTGGTTTTCGTCGAATTTAGGAGTCGGGAGGATGCCGTAGCTGCATTCAAAGTCGTCAAGTTCGCCGAGGTCAACGATCGCAAGAGTTCTGAAGAGTGCTCTGTCTTCGCCGATGGCAGCGGAAGCGGCATAGTAAACATCCTTGTAGCCGGTGCCGGCAACGCTCTGTTTTTCGATAAGAATGGTGGATTCGGGATCGTTGAAGATCTCACGGATCTTTTCAACTACTGTGGGAGCTCTCTGGGTTTCGATAGCGAGCATCGGGATATCGTCTGCGTCTTTGGTGGTAAGACGTTCGCCGGAGCCGATGAACATAGAAGTTGCGTAGTTTTCGTTGATGATAAGTCCCCAGGTATCGGTGTATTTCATACCGTCGGTACCGTCGGTGTCTGCGGTGGCGAGTTTTGCGTTTCTGTGAAGTGCGTCAAAAGTCCATTTATCTTCTTTGAGGAGCTGATACGGATCTTCTGCGCCGCATTTGGTTGCAAGAGTCTTGTTGAAAACGATTGCGTGAGTGCAGTCGAAAGTGAGGAGCGAGAAATCGCCGGTGGTGAAATAAAGCTTGTTGGAGAAGGAAAGGTCGGCGTTTGCGCCCTGATCCCAATAAGATTTATCGAGAAGGAGGATATCGCTGAACTCATAGAGATCGTAGAGAGAACCTTCGGAAGCGAGGGTAGCTGCATCGGGCATCCACGGGCAGATGATGTCGTATTCGTTGCCGCCCTGAATGTCGTTTCTTGCGTCAACAAGGAAGTTATCGGATCTGATCTCGTCGATGGAAACGCCGAGGAGGTCTTCGACCATACCGTTTCTGATCTCAACTGCTTCTTTGATAGCGTCTGCGCTGTCTTCGTACGGCATAATTTCGATAGATTTGTATCTGTCTTTGCTGTCGCCTACGACGAGGAAGAGAACTTCTTCACCGCCGAAGTTGTATTTTTTGAGGTGTTCATAGGGGCTTGCTTCGCTGGATTCTTCGGTCGCGGATTCTTCGGAGCCGGTAGAAACGTCAGTTTCTTTTGACTCTGTTTCCGGAGCTTTTGAAGGTTGTTCGCCCGGGTCTTCGGAGCAGGCAATGAGTGCTGCCGCAACCATAATCAGGGCAAGGATTAGTGCCAGTGTTTTTTTCATAGTGTTACTCCTTTTTTATTTGTATAATCTGCTGAATATAGTGTATCATATTTCTTTAAGTTTGTCAATATTTTATTTCATCACACCGGCTTTCCGGATAAATTTGTCAAAAACTGATAAAATTCCATAAATAAAACTGTACATTTTCAAAAAGGTGTGATATAATATATATTGTAAAATTATATCTTTTTGCTTTTTCCGAACGGAGGCTGGAATATGGCAGAATTATTTGAAAGAAAAATGAGCGAATTGAGCCTTGATTTCGTGGTCAAGCTCTTCGGCACTCTCGACGGCAACACCGATATACTCGAAAAAGAGTTTCAGGTACGCATTTCGAGCCGCGACGGCAACGTGACTTTGTCCGGCGAAAACAAGGAAAGCGTGGATATGGCGTACGAAGCCGTACTTCAGCTTGAGAAACTCTCGAAATTTGAAGATTCGATAGGCGAAAACACCATAAACTACGTCGTTTCTATGGTGCGCGACGACCGTTCGTCCGAGCTTGACGGTATGCTTCACGACTGCGTCTGCCTTACCAACAGCGGAAAGCCAATAAAAGCCAAAACGGTAGGTCAGCAGAAATACGTTGACGCGATAAAAAAGAACACGATCACTTTCGGCGTGGGGCCTGCCGGCACCGGCAAGACGTTCCTTGCGGTAGCAATGGCGGTGACGGCACTCCGTCAGAAACAGATAAACCGCATCATCCTTACGCGTCCCGCAGTGGAAGCAGGCGAAAAACTCGGTTTTCTGCCGGGGGATCTGCAGCAGAAGATAGATCCATACCTCCGTCCGCTCTATGACGCGCTCAATGAAATGCTCGGCGGGGAATCGTTTGCCAGACATATGGAAAAGAACACGATCGAGATCGCGCCGCTCGCTTATATGAGGGGCAGAACGCTTGACGATTCGTTCATCATACTCGACGAAGCGCAGAACACCACGCCCGAACAGATGAAAATGTTTCTGACGCGACTCGGAAACAACTCAAAAGCCATCGTCACGGGCGACGTCACGCAGATAGACCTGCCGTTCGTCAAAAAGAGCGGACTTGTCGAAGCGATAGATATACTGAACGATATCGAAGGCATCGCCGTATATAAGTTCAGCCACAAGGACGTCGTGCGTCATCCGCTCGTACAGAAGATAATACTCGCTTACGAGAAAAAGGGGATCGCCGATTCTTCAAGAGAAAAAGAAAGAATGACTTTTAAGAGGAAGATCTGATATGGTACACGTTTATTATAAAAACAACACGGGCGTAAAAATCGAAAAAAGCATAATGTACGATATGAAAAAATGTGTCAGAACGACGGTGGAACGCGAATACGCCGAGGGCGAATTTGAGGTATATATAACCGTATGCGACAACGAATACATACATTCGCTCAACAAAGAATACCGCGGCGTTGACCGTCCGACCGACGTGCTTTCGTTCCCGATGGACGACTTTGACCTGCCCGACGGACTTAAAGAGCTTGGCGACATCGTCATATCAATAGACAAGGCGACGGAGCAGGCGGCTGAATACGGTCATTCGCTCAGACGCGAAATGTGCTTCTTATGCGTACACTCGACGCTTCATCTGCTCGGCTACGATCACGAGCAGGGTGAGGACGAAAGAATTGAAATGGAAAAAATGCAGGACGAAATACTCGATTCTCTGTCTATTACGAGGGACTGAATAATATGGATATTGAAAACAAAAGCGAAAACATCGAAACCAGAAGCGCCTTTATTATGATAACGGGGCGCCCCAACGTGGGAAAATCCACGCTTATGAATGCACTTGTCGGCGAAAAAGTGGCTATCGTTTCCAAAAAGCCGCAGACCACGCGCAACCGCATCACCGGCGTACTTACCAAAGGCAATGACCAGTACGTTTTCATAGACACTCCGGGGCTTCACAAGCCCAAAAATCTGCTCGGCGAATATATGATGAAAGCCGTCGGCAGTGCGTCATCCGATGCCGACGCCGTTATGTTCGTCGTCGATGCGTCCGTGCCGCTTACGCAGACGGAAAAGAACGCGCTCGAATCGTATTCGCAGGCGAATATGAAAAAGCTCCTTATCATCAACAAGACGGATATCACCGATAAAACGGCGATACTCAAATACATTTCCGAAGTATCCGCTCTTTACGACTTCGATTCCGTCATCCCCGTTTCGGCGCTCAATAACGACGGAACGGACATAATTATGGACGAGATCGAAAAATACCTTGTTCCGTCGCCTCACTTTTTCCCGGAAGACCTTTATACCGACCAGCCCGAAAAGCAGATAGTCGCCGAGGTCATACGCGAAAAAGCGCTTCGCCTCACCGACGATGAGATACCGCACGGTGTCGCGGTCGTGATAGAAGAATTCAAGGAAAAGAAAGAAGTCATCACGATACGGGCGGAACTGTACGTTGAAAAGCAGGCGCACAAGAAGATCGTCATAGGCAAAGACGGTGCTATGCTCAAAAAAATCGGCTCTTACGCCAGAGAAGACCTTGAAAACATACTCGGCGCAAGGATCTTCCTTGATATCTGGGTAAAGGTCAAGGAGAATTGGCGCGACCGTCCCACTCTGCTCACTAATTTCGGTTACGGAGATAACGAATAAATGACAAAGACGTTCAAAGGCGTCGTGATAAGAGAGACGCCTGTCGGAGAAAAGGGAAAACTGCTTCACATACTTACCGAAAACGACGGTGTCGTCACCGTCACGGCTACGGGAGCGCGGAATATTTCGGCGTCATACCTCAAATCGGTGCAGCTTTTTGCGTATTCGGAGCTGACTGTCTATGAAAAAAACGGTCATAACACGCTTACGGAAGCAAAGCTCATCGAAAACTTCTACGGGCTGCGCTCGGACGTGGTCGTTCTTGCCGCGGCTTCATATCTTTCGGAAATATGCGGACTCGTTTCCGTCCCCGATGACGACGGTATAATCCGCCTTTATCTCAACTGTCTTTACGCGCTCTCGCGCGGGATGTCTGACACAGACCTTGTAAAAGCCGTGTTTGAATACCGACTTTGCGTCGTTATGGGTATGGCACCCGATTTTTCGTGCTGCGCTATATGCGGCGACGAGGGAACGCTTTATGATTTTGAAGAGTCGGCGCTGTTCTGCAAAGAGTGTGCGCCCGTACCGGAGACGGCGTACATACTGACCAAAAGCGCGGTCAAAGCGCTTGCTTATCTCGCAGAGTGCCCCCATTCAAAGATACTTTCGTTTTCGTTGTCGAATGACGACAAAAAAGTATTCTGCGATTTCTGCGAAAAATATATTATCTATGCGGCTGATGTCAAGCCGAAAAGTCTTGATTTCTACCGCGAACTCAGAAAGGACGTATGATGGAATCATTTGCAAAAGCCTCAAGAATTCTTGAGTACGATAAAGTAATAGAAAAACTTACGTTTTTTGTCCGCACCGAAAGCGGCAAAGCAAAAGTAATGGAGCTTGAACCGAGCGACGACGCCGTGATAGTAAAACGCCGTCTTGCCGAGACCGCAAAGGCAAAGGAACTGCTTGCAAAACGTTCGATGCCGCCTTTTGGAAGCGGAAAAGACATCATACCGTCGGTCGAACGTGCGGGCAAAGGCGCAACGCTGTCACCCCGTGAGCTTCTCGATATACAATCGCTTCTCCGCAGCGCGTCTGCGCTTAAAGCGTACCCCGCAAGAAGCGAAGACCTCGGACCGCTGAACGAATATTTCGACCTGCTTCGTGAGAACAGAACGCTCGAAAGAGCCATCGGCGACGCGATAATCGCCGAAGATATGATAGCCGACAGCGCCTCCGACGAGCTTTTCAGAATAAGACGCTCCATAAGAAAATGCGAATCCGACGTGCGCGACGTGCTTGCAAAGTACACGGCAGGCAGTTATTCCAAATATTTGCAGGAAAACATCGTCACCATCCGCAACGGAAGATACGTCGTACCCGTCAAAGCGGAGTACAAGAACGAGATAAAAGGTCTTGTTCACGACACGTCGGCTTCGGGAGCCACTCTGTTTATCGAGCCGATGGCTGTTCTTGACAGCAACAACAAACTGCGTGAGCTTAAAGTTGCCGAAGGACGCGAAATAGAAAAGATACTTGCCGCCCTTTCCGACCAGGTCGCGCTTTCCGAAGGGATAATCGCAATAGATTTCAAGGTGTCGACCGACCTTTCGGTCATCTTCGGCAAAGCGGATTTTTCGTTTGAAATCCGCGGCATATCGCCGGTCATAAACGAAAAGAGTATGGCTGTCAAGCTGATAAACGCACGTCACCCGCTTCTCGACAAAGAAAAAGTCGTCCCCATTTCCGTTTCTCTCGGAAGCGAGGACTGCGGCACGCTCGTCATTACGGGACCGAACACCGGCGGTAAGACCGTCACGCTCAAAACGATAGGTCTTCTTGCTATGATGGCGCAAGCCGGCATCGAAGTCCCCTGCGATTTCGGCACGACGCTGCCCGTGTTTGACCGCATACTGCCCGATATCGGCGACGAACAGTCGATAGAGCAGTCGCTTTCCACGTTTTCGGCGCATATGACGAATATCGTTGACATCATAAAGAACGCTTCCTGCCGCTCGCTCGTGCTTTTCGACGAGCTTGGAGCCGGTACCGATCCGACCGAGGGCGCGGCTCTTGCGATAGCGATACTCGAGGATATGAAGCGTATAGGTGCCGTCACGGCGGCGACCACGCATTATGCCGAGCTGAAAACATACGCGCTCGAAACGCAGGGAGTTATGAACGCATCCTGCGAATTCGACATAGAAACTCTGCGCCCGACCTACCGTCTTATCGTGGGGCTTCCCGGCAAATCGAACGCTTTTGCGATCTCGCTTCGTCTCGGCATCCCCGAACGCATCATCGACAAGGCGAAAGCCGCGATGAGCGACGAAAGCATCCGCTTTGAGGACGTTATTTCGCGCCTTGAAGAAACCGAAGGACGGCTTTCCAAAGAGAAAGAGGAGGTTTCCCGTCTCAAAAAGCAGGCTGAAAGCGCACTTGCCGAGGCAAAGGCTGAAAAAGAAAAAGCCGAAAAGAACGCATCCGAGCAGATCGCCAAAGCCGAGGACAAGGCTGCCCGCATAATGGCTCAGGCGAAAGCGTCGAGCGATTTCATTTTCGACGAACTGAACAAGCTCAAGCGCGATGCCGAAAAAGAAAAGAAATTCGATAATATGGACGCAGCACGCAAAGCGATAAAAGACGAGATCAAAAATTCGTCATCTGCCGAGATCGAGGAAAAGGACGATTATGTGCTTCCGCGTCCGCTTCGCGCCGGCGATGACGTAATGATAAAGGGCATAAACAAAAAAGGAATCGTGGTGAGCGTTGACCGCGATACCGCCGTTATTAAAGCGGGAATAATTACCACAAAAGTTAAAGTTTCGGAGCTGAAGCTCGTTGACGAAACGAAAGAAAAGGTGAAGCAGCAGACAACTGTGACGTACAGTCATCCGACCGAGGCGGTCAAAAACGAGGTCGATGTACGCGGACTTACCGGCGACGACGCCTATTTTGTCATTGACCGCTATTTTGAATCCGCTAAAATGGCAGGTTATGCGTCCGTCCGTATCATTCACGGCAAAGGCACCGGCGCGCTTCGCGCCGCGATCTGGGAACAGCTCAAGCACGATAAACGTGTCTCTTCGTTCAGAAGCGGCAGATACGGCGAGGGCGACACCGGCGTGACCGTGGTCGAATTCAAGTGAATAAATATATTCTTGCTGTTGCTTTTTGAGAAAAAGCAACCCGTGGCTTTCTTCAGCGGGTTGCTTTTTTCAGCTTGACAAGCCGGGATTTATGGGGGTACGCGCTTTTCTGAAGAAAAGCTGTGCAAAAGACTTTTGGAAAATCATATTTACTCCCAAATCCATTTTGAACAATATTTATTCATCGAGAAATGAATCATCTCGGTTTTATCACCGTTTGAATAAGTACGCATTGCTCCCATTCGCTCTATTTCAGTAAAGCCACGTGATTCCATATAATCAGTCAAAATATC
>JAZUKE010000112.1:0-1712 GCA_045643125.1 Eubacteriales bacterium | reverse complement strand
CGGAACGGGTGTAAAAAAGTTTTTGTTATAAACTGCCATAGTGCTGTTTTCTCCTTTTATATTTCAAAAAATCAATGATTCGCCAAGCAAAAAATCATACAGGCTTAAATGGTGAATGCCGTATATTTTTTAATCAGAAATGCTTCCATTCGTTTCTCCTTTCGGAACTTGTGTGCATAATCACATTATTTCCGACTGAAATAAGTATAATACATATCCGCAAAAAAGTCAATGCTTTTTTCGGAAATAGTGCCGAAATGATACTGTATTCAAAAGTCCCTTATCATAACAAAAAAGAAGTGCGCCGGATTTTTCTGACGCACTTCGGATATGTAAGAATTATTTATTGAAGTATCTCTTGAGCAGACCTGCGAACGCTTTGCCGTGACGAGCTTCGTCACGAGCCATCTCGTGGACCGTGTCATGGATCGCGTCAAGATTCAGTTCCTTCGCCATTTTTGCAAGATCAAATTTGCCTGCAGTTGCGCCGTTCTCGGCAGCAACTCTCATTTCGAGGTTTTTCTGAGTGCTGTCTGTCAGAACTTCTCCGAGCAGTTCGGCAAATTTTGCGGCGTGCTCCGCTTCTTCAAAAGCGGGTTTTTCCCAATACATAGCGATTTCGGGATAACCTTCTCTTGCCGCAACGCGGGACATAGCAAGATACATACCGACCTCGCTGCATTCACCGTTGAAATTGGCACGTAGTCCTTCTTTGATCGCTTCGGGAGCGTCCTTTGCGATGCCGACAACGTGTTCCGCTGCCCAGGTCATACCTTCTTCTTTAACTTCGACGAACTTTTCGCCGGAAGCCTTGCAAAGAGGGCATTTGTCGGGGCGTGTCTCGCTTTCAACGATTTCTCCGCAGATCGTGCATTTCCATTTTTTCATTGTTTAATCCTCCAAAAAGTTATTATTTAAGAACACGGAAACCTTAAATCTCCGATGTTTGCTTATTATATCCCGTCTGTATTACGGGCTTTTCTGCACTCGTCGCATAAGCCGACGAATTGCAGTTTTGCGTATGAAATCGAAAACTCCGATATCTCTCCGGCACGCTGCAAAAGATCTTCGGGGAGTGTGATCTCATCCAGATCAATGATTTTCCCGCATTCGATACATATCGCATGGGTATGCGGATCGGTTCGACCGTCAAAGCGCTCTCTGTCGTTTACGACCGTGACGGAAGCGATCGTTCCATCCTCTTCCATCTCTTTCAGATTCCGGTAAACAGTCCCAAGGCTCAGATCCGGGTAAACCGGTTTTAACTGCCGGTAAATGCTCTCCGCACTTGGATGCTCCGTTGTCTGTTTCAGCAGGTCGAGAATAGCCTGTCTCTTTTTGCTGTATCGCTTCATACTTTCACCTAAATAAGAATAATTCTTATTAGTAATATACCATATATCCGAATGTTTGTCAAGAGTTTTTTTCGGGAAAAGCTACGATTCGCTGCTAACATAAAACAAAAAAACATCGTTTCCGTTTACACATTTACGAAACGAAAAAGCCTCGTTACAGGCAAACGTCTGTATTGAGGCTTTTTTGATTTGTGTCGGGATCGTTATATCACAATTTTGTGATCTTTGTCGTTTAATTATTTTTTGCGTTTTCGGCAAGCGGATATCTGCTCGGCAGCATTATATGGCGAAGCAGATATACTGCATCCGCGGTGTCGATTTCCTCATCGCCGTTCATATCAGCGCTTTGACTGACGG
>JAZUKE010000111.1:0-2645 GCA_045643125.1 Eubacteriales bacterium | reverse complement strand
GGCTACGATCCGACTTAGCCGTAGTCGGTCTTATCAAGAGAATAGCCGTAAAAATCGTAGTAATAATCGGGATCATCGTTCACGGCTCCGAAGCTGAGGTCGATATCGCCGTCGTCGCGGTATTCGTAACCGAGTATCTCGGAAACGAACGTGAAGGTATTATCGGCTTTTGCAAGATATATTTTGATATATCTCGCTTTCACCGCTTTGGGGAAAGCAAAGGTATAGTCATAGCTCATAGAGTCGTTCAGCGAAACGCTGACCTCGCGTTTGGCAAGCTCGACGTAATTTTCGCCGTCATCCGACGCAAAAACCGAAACGAACGACGGAAGACCTATGCCGTAAGACATCTGACGAAGAGTTTTTACGACGATGTCGGCAAGAGCGTGTTCGTCTTCTCCGAGATCAAAAACCACTTCGGCTTCGGTGCGCGTCCACGCAACGAAATCCTGCTTGTTGAACACCTCCGGCATAACGCCGTTGGTGAGTTTTTTGCGGTCGGGATCGTTGTAGGTCTCGTTCTCCTGAACGCTGAAGGTGTATGTAAGACCGTCAAAAATGTTTTTGACCTTTTTCGTTCTGTCTATCTCGCCGTCGAGCATCGAATTTCTGAGTTCAACTTCCGGATTCGGGATGAATTCTTCTTCGGACGATTCTTCCGAAGATTCTTCCTCCGACACCGGTTCGGCAGAGCTTTCGGTGCTCGTTTCGCTGACGTCTGCGGAAGACGGCTCTTCCGTGCCGGAGCAAGCCGCAAACGAAAACAGCATCAATGACGCAAGAAACAATGAAACGTATTTTTTCATAAGCTAATTCCTTTCGGGGTGTGGAAAAATTATCGTTGACCTCTTATGCTTTTAAGATATTCTTCCTTTTCTTCGATACCTTTGCGCATACCGCGTTTTCTGCCGTAATAGCAGCAGACGATAAAAATCGCCATAATTATTGCGGCAAAAAGTATGGTAAGTCCGTTGAAACGGTAGGCAAGGCAGTCAAGCACGAATCTTGCGCCCTGGATATCCTTGTTGAAGATGAATTCGGAAATATCCGTCTTGTCTATCTTCCCTATCCACGACGACACGAGGGCTGCCGGGTACCAGAACTGGAACCCGAACATACCGAGGAATTTTTCGTAGAAGCCTTCGTAAAGGTTGATCACGGTGATAATGAAGGACGGCAGTATGAACTGCATCTTCATCACGAACGGATCAACGGTTTTTGAAGAATTATAAGCGATCTTATGAGCGGCAAAGTAGCAGCAGAAATATCCGCCTGCAAAGAATCCCGCGTTGGTGACGATGCCCGCTATCGGGTAGATGACGTTGAAATAGTACGACGCATCGGCGTGAAGCTCGGTGATGCTCGGCGTTTTGAGGAAGATAGACAAAACTATCCTCCCTATAAGCGCACCGAACGAGCCTATGAACATTGCAACAAGGTAGACGACGTTATTGTATATGAATCCGTCGTAAGTGTTGCTCTTATGGTTTCCGTCCACGAATATGCCCCCTGTCAGTTACCGTTCTCCGCAAGTGAAGAAATGAGATCAAAGAAGTCTTCCGCGCCGAAATAAGTGGTGGGAAGCTCGCCGTTCCACTGCATCACATAGTAATAAGTGATAAGGTTCTTTACGTCTTCGTCGGTAAGGTTATCTTTATCGGTAGCAAGGATGTCGCGCACCTGGCCGATTATCGCGGCGTCCTTCTGACCTGCGTATTCGGCGGCGTCAGCCTGGATCTTGGTAACGTCAAGCTCTGCCTGGGCTGCGATCTTGGCGACCTCGGCGTCGGCGTTTGCTTTGGTGGTGGCGATATTCTTGGCGTATTCGGCTTCCATAAGAGCCTGCTCCTGCTCGATCTCAGCCTGCTGCTTCTTCTGAGCGGCGACCTGCTTTGCTTCGACCGCGTCAGTGAAAGCGTCCGAGAAATCGAGGTTTTCAAGAGAAGTGTCGATGACTTCGATGTTGTAATCGTCGAGCTTTGCGGTGAGTATGCTCTTTATCTCGCTCGAAAGCTCTGCTCTCTTTTCAAGGAGCTGTTCGGCGGTGTATTTTGCCATAACGCTCTTGACCGCTTCCTGGATACGCGGTACGATGACCTTATCGTAGTAGGACGTGCCGATGGAGCGGTAAAGGTTCTGGGCGTTTTCTTTCTGTATCTGATAGTTGAGGGAGTATGTAACGTCGACTTCCTGGATATCGGAGGAGAAGCACATAAGGTCAATACTTGCCTTCTGGTTTCTGTTGTCCATATTGACAACAGTGTGCCACGGTGCGGTAAAATGCACGCCCGCTTCAAAGGTGTAGCTTTCGACGTTGCCGAAGGTGGTAACGATACCGGTGTGACCGGTAGGAACGGTACGCACGCAGCTTGCAGCGGTGCATACGAGGAAGACGACCACGCCGAGAGCGATGGCGCCTTTTTTGACTGCAGCGTAGTTCTTCACTTCCTTGTTTACGCAGAAGAAGACGAGAAGACATATCGCAAGTACGAGGGTTCCGAAAATAAAGAGTCCGAACATTGTTTGTTTCCTTTCGTTATATATTATTTTTTTGAATGAGCTTTTCAATATCGCCCGAGCGGGCGCACTGCGTCAGGAAATAGTCGATCTCTTTCGGTATATCGGCTATCGCGTATTTCACAAAG
>JAZUKE010000110.1:0-9273 GCA_045643125.1 Eubacteriales bacterium | reverse complement strand
AGAAATGCTAAACAGAAAGGTGTTTCATGGCAATTCACAACCGCCGATGCAAGAATTAAGCTCAAGCACCTTTATCCTGAAATAATAATGTAAAGTTTTAATTGAAACAAGGTAGTAGGGGACGGCGTCCTCGACGTCCCGCTTACGGTGAGGAGTTGATGTTATTATTTCACGCGTTCTGCGTCAAATAGACAAGCCCAACAGAAAAATTGCCGGACGAGAGGGCGCAGGATATTTGGCACAGATCGGACGAATCGACCCCGAAGCTGTACAAGAGTACTGCGAGAGGGGAGATTCGTTCGAAGCGTGAAAAAAATCAAATCAAAAATCGAAGAAACCGCAGGCTTTCGACTGCGGTTTCTACCAAAATATACAATATTATTCCTTTTTCACGCGTTCTGCGTCAAATAGACAAGCCCTTCAGATGCCCATTAATAAGCGATGCCTTGCGCTATCATCGAATCCGCGACTTTGAGGAATCCGGCGATGTTAGCGCCCGCAACGAGGTTGCCTTTTTTGCCGTATTTTTCGGCTGCGTCGTAAGCGTTGTGGAAGATGTTTTCCATAATGCCCTTGAGCTTCGCATCGACTTCTTCGGCAGTCCAGGAGTAACGCATCGAGTTCTGCGACATTTCAAGTCCGCTGGTGGCAACGCCGCCTGCGTTTGCGGCTTTCGCCGGTCCAAAGAGAACGCCGGCAGACTGGAACGTTTCGATAGCTTCCGGAGTGGAAGGCATATTTGCGCCTTCGCAGACTGCGATCACGCCGTTTTTAACGAGGATGGCAGCGGATTCGCCGTCGATCTCGTTCTGCGTAGCGCAGGGAAGAGCAACGTCGCATTTGATAGTCCAGATGCCTTTGCAGCCGTCGTGATATTCGGAGCCGGGAACACGGGCAGCGTATTCCTTGATTCTTCCGCGTTCAACTTCTTTTATCTGTTTGACAACGTCGAGGTTGATGCCGTTCGCGTCGTAGATATAACCGTTGGAGTCGGACATTGCAACGACCTTGCCGCCGAGAGCTTGAGCCTTCTGGCAGGCGTAGGTAGCTACGTTGCCGGAGCCGGAAATGACGACGGTCTTTCCGTCGATGGAATCGTTCTTCATACACTTGAGCATTTCGGAAGTGAAGTAAAGCAGACCGTAACCGGTAGCCTGTTTTCTTACAAGAGAGCCGCCGTAGGTGAGTCCTTTGCCGGTGAGAACGCCGGTGAATTCGTTGCGGAGTCTCTTGTACTGACCGAACATATAGCCGATCTCTCTTGCGCCGACGCCGATATCGCCTGCGGGTACGTCGGTATCAGCACCGATGTGCTTGGCAAGCTCGGTCATAAACGACTGGCAGAATCTCATAACTTCGCCGTCGGATTTGCCCTTGGGATCGAAATCGCTGCCGCCCTTGCCGCCGCCCATAGGAAGACCGGTGAGGGAGTTTTTGAATATCTGTTCAAATCCAAGGAACTTGATGACGGAGGAGCATACGGACGGATGGAAACGGATGCCGCCCTTGTACGGACCTATTGCCGAGTTGAACTGAACGCGGTAGCCGCGGTTTACCTGGACCTTGCCTGCGTCATCAACCCACGATACACGGAAGGTGATGAATCTTTCGGGTTCTACGATCCTGTCGATAACGCCGCATTTTTCGATGTCGGGGCGTGCTTCGACGACCGGCTCGAAGGATTCGAGGACTTCACGCACTGCCTGGTGAAACTCCGGTTCACCGGGATTGCGTTTGCACACGGTTTCATAAACCGATGTAAGATAAGCGTTTGTCAATGCCATAATAAAACAACTCCTAAACTTAAAAAAGATTATACAAACTATATCACATTATGCGCGAAAATGCAAGAGGAAATTCAAATAATTTCATTTTTTCGTTTTTGCAAAAATATAATGAATTTTCATTTTAACACTGTTTTATTAAAAAGGATTCTAAGATCGTTCTTTTTACGTTATCCTTGAAAAGAACAACGTACGCTGGTGCATCATAGTACTCTATTTTTTTAATTATCCCCAATCCGAATATTTTATGTTCAACAATATCACCTTCAGAAAAAATGGCCTTGGAAGATATTACGGACTTCGGTGCATCTGGAATTTGATTATTATTGTTATAGTTGTTACCATTTGTATAATCAAAATCAATACGTGCAGGTTCGTACTTTTTAATGTCTAGTCCAATCATTTCCATTATTTTCAATTCATCTACTGCATCAAAGATAGCATTGTGCATTTCATTATAAAACCTGTTTTGAGACATAATGCGGTATATTGTTTCTGCGCTGTATGATGGTTTTATGCGTCCGCTCTTGCAATAATCTGCATTAGGCGGGAGTTTTGGATTATACTGTTTATATGCGGCTATTTTCATTATGTCGTACCAAGTATATTGGGATAACTCGATCAAATGAGAATGATCAAAACTTGCATTGTATGCAAAAATTAGTTTTACATCATATTTCTTAAAATTCGAAATGATTTTTCCTAACGCAACATTTTTGTTGCATGTTTCTACTTTACAATCATCATAATTGCCGATGAAGAGACGATCAGAGTACAGTCCAAATGAATTACATTCTGGTGAAATTATATAATAATACTTTTCAACGGGTTTATAGGATATTGAATCTGCAATTACAATACCGATAGACATAACAGCGTCGTTAATATTGGTTTCGGTATCTAATACCGCTATGTATTGATCAGGGCGATGATACATATCAATTGTTCCTTTCGTAATAGCCTTTGTTACAGCGTCCATAAATAACTCTTTGTTTGGAATCTTAATTTCATACATTTCATTAAATCTCGTGTTCCATAATATACCTTTATCTAAGGAAAGGGAAATCATATAGCAGGCACATTGAAGAAAATGTTCATGAGAAAGTTCGGATACATATTTTAATTCATACACTGTATTGTTTTTTACGACATCTGCCAATCCGGAGGCGACAAAAGCTAAAGGTCCATTTGCTTTTGTTGCAAAATGAATGTGGCAAGGAATCTGTACACATTCATTACTTGTGAAAACACTTTTCAATCTGGAGATAAGTTCATTACGTTCGTTTTCTGAAACAATAGGAAGAGAAACCTGTGTTCGATATCGCTCTTGAGATGTTTCTAATGATGTATAATACAATATTTTTTCTTCAAGCGAAAACATATCATATTGTTCTTTGGATAAATGCTTTTTATTTGGATGAGTTGTAAAATACTCATTTATTGCTACATCAATATTGGAATTATCAAAAAAAATACATTCTTGATACATTCCGATACATGGAGAAAGATCAATCAATTCATCTTTTTCTTTTATATGAATTTCGTTTTTATCGCACAAAGGAATACTATTGATTGAAAGTAAAGAATAGCATTTTTCTATGTCTTCTTTATATTTGAAATCAAACATACCGTGAATATCAATTTTGCGGAACAGATTATTATTGCTGTATTTTGAAGACATTATCATTTCGTTCGTTAATTTTTTTGAGGTTTTATCGTTGACGAATATAATATGCTTTTTGCCTCTGCTTGCTGCAACGCCAAAAATATTACGTAATATTTTATACGATTGCAAAGGCTTGCTTACACGTGTAAGCCAATAATTCTCATTATAATCAAAAATAACACATATGTTGCGTTCCAATCCTTTACTGCTGTCGTAAGTTGTAAAAATAGCAGTTTCTTTGGTTGGAGAAGTTCCTCCGGCATCACGATCATTTATGCTTGCATATACAGTTTTTTTATTATATTTATCGGGAAATTTTTCTTCGAGACAATTAAGTACATTTGACATTGCACCGGTTCTTTCTCCAAGGCAAATAACATCTTTAGGATTCTGAAAAGATAAAAACCTCACAACATCATTTATGTCCATATCTTCAATTAGGCAGCTGTTGTTTACTCCGAGTATTTTTTTGTTCCATATTTCGGATAATTTATTGGCATATTCATAAGGCAAACGAAAGCAAGTTGTAAATTCAAGCTCAATATGTTCACCGAGAAATGTTCCAATGAATTTCGATACGTCAAGAGTGGTTTTGTCATAAATCTTTTGATCCATATCTCCAACAGCTATTATTTGCATCATTGGATTTTTGCTTTTTATATACTCTAACATAACCGCATGTTCTTGCTCTACATCTTGATATTCATCAATTATCAATATATCGTAAACGGGAATTTCAGGCTTTTTATTATTAAAAACTTGAACTAAATCTTGTATTCCCGCATCTACGTTGATCCTTTTTAACATTGAAAATGCAAATCCATGATAATTAGTGACAAGTACATTTTTCTTTTTTATTTTTGATTTTGCGTCGATTTTTAGTAGTTTGTTATATGTCAAATATAAAATTTTACGATCTTCCGGATAAAAATTGCAAAGTTGTTGAATGGCTGTTGTTTTTCCACTACCTATGCAAGCATTAACGAGTATATTATTTCCGCCGAGAGCTTTTGCGACAAAATCAGATTGTTCGATTGAAAGATTCATAAAATCAGACATAATAAACTCCACATATAATGCAATTATCTATAATGGTTCTTATTCTATTTCATTTTTGTTTTGCACTTTCGCCCGCGACGAAGCCCGTGCAGAACGCTTCCTGCAGGCTGTAACCGCCGGTATAGCAGTCAACGTCGATTATTTCGCCCGCAAAGTAAAGATTGGGCACGATCTTCGATTCCATCGTTGACGGGTTGATCTCCTTAACGCACACACCGCCTGCGGTGACTACCGCTTCTTCTAACGGGCGGGTACCCGTTATCGTAAGCGGTATTGCTTTGAGCAGCGAAACGAGATGTTTCCGCTCTTCCTTCGTGACGGAATTGGTCTTCTTGTGAACGTCTATCCCCGAAAGTGACGCGAAAACGGGTATCATCGCTTTCGGCAGCAGCTTTTCGAGCGAATTTATGAAATCTTTGTTTTTGAATTCTTCAAAATCCGACAATATCCGGGCGTCGAGCGTCTCGACCGACAGCGCCGGCTTCATATCGATATACATTTTGCAGGGGAACGATTTGATATACGCCGAAGACGCGAGGATCAGCGGGCCTGTCACGCCGAAATGGGTGAACAGCATTTCGCCCTGATCGGAATAGAGCGTTTTGTTTCCGCTTACGAGCGATACGTTCACGTTTTTCAGCGAAAGTCCCGTGAGCGTTTTGCACCATTCCTCTTCGGTCGTGAGCGGCACGAGCGACGGACGCAGCGGAGTTATCGTGTGACCGAGCTTTTCCGCGATAGGATATCCGTCGCCGGTAGAGCCGGTCAGCGGGTAGCTTTTGCCGCCGGTGGCAAGAATAACGGCGTGCGCGTCTATTCTCTTTACGCCGTTCGGCGTTCTGTAAAGCACGGCTTTCACGCCGTTTTCGTCCTTTTCAATGTCAAAGACCGTGCCGTGTATGAATCTGCCGCCGCTGTTTTCGACCGCTTTGCGAAGCGTCATCGTAATGTCGAGCGCCTTGTCGCTGACGGGGAAAACGCGCCTGCCGCGTTCAGTTTTGAGCGGAACGCCGTTCTTTTCAAAAAACTCCATCGTCTTTGCGGGCGGAAAGCGGTAGATCGCTTTCAGCAGGAATTTGGGGTTTGAAACGACGTTGGCGAGGTATTCCTGCTCGGTACAGTTGTTCGTGACGTTGCATCTGCCTTTGCCGGTGATGTTTATTTTTTTGCCCGGAAGATCGTTCTTTTCGATTATAACGACGTTGTGTTCACTTCCGGACGCGGAGACGGCGGCGAGCATACCTGCCGCGCCGCCACCTATTATGACTATGTTATTTTGAGTTTTTGTCGTAGATACTGTATTCATCCCAGATACTCTCAAGCTTTTCAAAATTCTTTACGACTTCTTTGTTCTTCTTCTGGCAAAGTGCCGAAACAAGCGCGTTTATCAGCGCCATCGGAGCCACGAGCGAGTCAACGAACGACGAGACCTCGTTCTTGGCGTAAAGCACCTTGTCGGCAATGGGGACAACGGGGGAAGAGGGAGCGTCGGTTATCGCCACGGTGAACGCACCGCTTCTGTGTGCAAATGTCATCGCGTCAACGGTCCTCTTGGAGTAGCGCGGGAACGTGATGCCGATGACCACGTCGCCTTCGCCGATACGGAACATCTGCTCAAAAATGTCGCTTCCGCTGACGGACTGAACGAGTCTCGCCTTGTCGAAGATGAGCGACATATAGAAATACATAAAGTTGGCAAGCGACGTCGAAGAACGGTTGCCGACTATGTAAATGTTCTTTGCGTACATTATCATATCGACTATGGATTCGAAATTATCCTTGTCGGTATTGGCAAGAGTTGCGCGGAGATTGTCTATCTCGGCGGAAAGAGTGGCAAAAAGCACGTCGTTTCCCATTCTTTCGGTGGCGATCTCTATTCTTTCGATGGAAGTCAGCTTGTTTTTGAGCATACTTCTGAGCGCCGCCTGAAGTTCGGGATAGCCTTCAAATCCAAGCTCCATCGCAAAGCGGACGACCGTCGATTCGGAAACGCCGACCTCGCTCGCGAGCTTGGAAGCCGTCATATAGGAAGCCGAAACGTAACTTTCGGAAATGAATTTTGCGATCTTCTTGTGACCTTTGGAGCAGCTTTCGGCATATTTGTTTATGCGCTCCATCATCGGGATCTCGTTTACGGTATTGCCGGACTCCATATCATTTCACCTTTTCGTCTATCATCTTTTTGTATTCGCGGTAGTATTCGATCGAGCCGGGATGACCGCAGAAAGCGATCGTGCCGGGTTTGTTCATCATACCGAGATACTGATAGCAAAGGATCTCGTCGCAGTATTCGGAAATGGCTTCAAGCTGTGACTCAACTCTCGAAACCGCTGCGGGAATGAGCGCGGAGCGGTAAACGTCGCCCTCGAACTCGAACACTTCCATATCAGCCCAGAGTGCGCTTCTGCCTGCTTTGTCGTGAGCCTTGCGGAGAGCGGCGTAATAAGCGCCTGTCTGATCCGGTCTTGACTTTCTTACACCGATCTCGTCCTGATAAGCGATGATATCAACGTCGAGGGACTCAAGCTGACGCACGTATTCGTCGTCCGCTTTGAGGATATTCGTTCCGTAAGGAGCGATGAGCGCTTTCTTGCTCTTGTCTATCGAACGTGCAAATTCGGTGTATCTGTTGCAGTAGGTGATGAAATCGGGGTGGAAATGACCGGAAATGCAGGTCTCGTCCGGGTAGTACCAGCCGTAAAAAGACTTGTGATGTCCGTAAAGAGCGTAAAGCTCTTCCATTGCCTTGAACGCGCGTTTCGTGACGTCGTCGCTCGTCATATTTTCCATAGTGTGCGTCCATACGCCGTAGAAACCGGTGGAAACGAACACCTTTATATCGCACTTGTCGGCTTCGAAAAGGAGTGCTTCAATGGGATCGTCGCAGGCGAAATCCTTTGCAAACGGATAAATGTCCGTTTTGAAGTAAGCTTCGGCTTTGTCCTCATACACGAGCGACGTGCACATAAGGACGATGTATTTCATATCAACGCTTTTTATCTCCCTTATCTTTTCGCGCCATTGTTCGGCGGAGAAGTGACGGCAGATGGGGTTCCAGTATTTTCCTTCGGGAACATTGTGATGCGTGAATTCGAACCAGGTACCTGTGATTTTCTTGATCATAACAAAACCTCCGTTATTTGAGTTTATAAACATTATACTTATTTTTACAAAAAATGCAAGTAAAAGCGAAAAAATCTTGCAAAATCATTCAAGATTATATATAATGTTATAAAATAAAAACGAAAGGAAGCAAAAACAATGAACATAAAAGACAGATTTCTCGAATACGCACGCATTTCCAGCAATTCCGACGAATACTCGGAAACCACTCCGTCTACCGCAAAGCAGCTCAACGTCACCGAACTGCTCGAAAAACAGCTTAAAGACGCCGGACTTTCCGACGTAAGAAGCGACGGACGCGGCTACGTCTACGCAAAACTGCCTGCAAATACCGATAAAAAACTCCCGAAGATAGGCTTCATCGCTCACGTCGATACGTCGCCCGATATGTCCGATAAAAACATTTCACCCAAAGTTTTCGTTTACGAGGGCGGCGATATCACGCTGAACGAAGAACTCGGCATAAAAATGACCGTTGCCGACTACCCGAACCTTGCGAACTACGTCGGCGAAACTATGATAACCACCGACGGCACGACGCTTCTCGGCGCCGACGACAAAGCGGGCGTTGCCGAGATTATGGACGCGGTGATCCGCATTAAAGAGTCCGGAGAAGAACACGGCGATATCCTTGTCGGATTCACTCCCGACGAAGAGATCGGCAGAGGCGCCGATCTGTTCGATATCAAAGGCTTCGGTGCCGATTACGCCTACACCATCGACGGCGGTATGCTCGGAGAGATCGAATACGAAAACTTCAATGCCGCGGCTGCTTCCGTCACCATTTCCGGCAGCTCCATCCATCCGGGCAGCGCAAAGGACAAAATGATAAACGCCTGCCAGATAGCGTTTGAACTCAATTCGCTGCTTCCCGCATGGCAGCGTCCCGAACACACCGAAAAGCGCGAAGGCTTCTTCCACCTCAACAATATCGAAGGCGGTGTTGAGAGCGCGAAGATGAAATATATCATCCGCGATCACGACAAGGCACTTTTTGAAGCAAAGAAAAAGCAGATGCAGTCCGCCTGCGACTTTATCAACGCAAAATACGGCAGGGAGATCGTGTCGCTCACGATGCGCGACAGCTATTACAATATGCGCGAGCTTATCGAGCCGTCGTATTTCATCGTTGAACGCATCATCGACGCGATGAAAGCGGTAAACGTGGAGCCCATCATCGTTCCGATCAGAGGCGGCACGGACGGCGCAATGCTTTCGTACAAAGGACTTCTTTGCCCCAATATCTGCACCGGCGGCGAGAACTTCCACGGCAAATACGAATTCATCACCGTCGAAAGACTCGAAAAGGTGTCGGATATCATTTACGCAATGTGCGTTAATAAATAGTTCCAAATTACAAATTCCAAATGTCAAATTAAGGAAATTATTTCACGCGGGTGCGTGAAATAATTTCCTCACTTCTTCCTTATTACTTCTTACTTTTTACTTCAAAAAATCGGGCTGCAGCAAAGCCGCAAGTGGACAAGGATGTTTTTTGGTTTGTTCAGTAATATCAAATATGTGATATATTGATAAATCAGAATTTATCAAATAATCTAATAGACACATATTGTCTACTTATACCACGGCATTTCTCGCTTTGTGTCGTGGTATTTTTATAGATATTCCGATATAATAACC
>JAZUKE010000109.1:0-10710 GCA_045643125.1 Eubacteriales bacterium | reverse complement strand
GTGAAATATTGCTTCGCAATGTGAAATGAAATAAATCCCTCAACGCTCCGCAGAGCATTTCACACGCCGAAGGCGTATTTCACATCCGAAGGATATTTCACAAATCCCGTAAGGGATTTATTTCGTTGCGGAGTGTCCTTTTGAACACTCCGCAAACCTTGTTCGTGCTTTTTTTATGTCTTCCTTAAAGAAGACGCACATATTATTTAATACATTCTTTCGATAATACGTCAAAAAAAGATTGACATTGAACATATAAAAGGTGTATAATAGTTTTTTACAAAGAACGGGGTGACGACTTTGCTTGATAAAATACATTCGCTGATAAACGGACTTCCGACATCATCGGTGATAATAATTTCGGTGGCATTTATGCTGTTTTTCGGCTTTGCGATGACAAGGCTGACTAAACTGCTGAAGCTGCCCAACGTGACCGCGTATATCATCGTCGGCATACTGCTCGGGCCGTACTGCCTTGACCTTATCCCGGGCGTTATGATAGACGGAGCGGGTTTCCTTTCCGATATCGCGCTTGCGTTCATAGCGTTCAGCACGGGCGAGTATTTCAGACTTGACACGCTGAAGAAAAACGGTATGCGCGTCGTCGTCATAACCGTGCTTGAATCGCTGCTCGCGTCTGCCGCGGTGTTTATCGTGATGTATGTGCTGCTCGGTCTGGAGCTTCCGTTTTCCATAGTCATTGCGTCGCTTGCGGCTGCGACCGCACCGGCTTCGACGATGATGACGATAAGACAGACCAACTCAAAGGGCGATTTCGTCGATACGTTATTGCAGGTCGTCGCGCTCGACGACGTCGTGGGGCTTGTCGCGTACAGCATAGCGATCTCCGTCGCCGTGTCGTCTCTCGGCGGAAACGGGGATGTCGGCGTGATGAGCGTGGTGAAACCGCTTGCGGTGAATACGGCGGTCTTTATTATCGGCGGCGTGTTCGGACTTCTTATGAAACTGCTTATGCCCAAAAAACGCTCGACCGACAACCGTCTCATCATTTCCGTCGCAATGCTTTTTGCTTTCTGCGGCGTGTGCGCGCTGCTTGACGTTTCGCCGCTTCTCGGCTGTATGTCGATGGGAACGGTGTACATCAACGTCACGGACGACGACAAGCTGTTCAAACAGCTCAACTATTTCAGCCCGCCGATACTGCTTCTGTTCTTCGTGAGATCGGGGCTTAATTTCAAGCTCGATTTTCTCGTCAATTCGTCGTCGGCAGTCGGGACAGTCCCGCTTATCGTCGTCGGCGTGCTTTACTTTGTCGTAAGGATAATCGGCAAATACGGCGGTGCTTTTCTCGGATGTATGATCGTCGGCAAAACAAAAAAGGTGCGTAATTGGCTTGGTTTTGCGCTTATACCGCAGGCAGGCGTCGCCATAGGTCTTGCGGCGATAGGCGCGCGCACTCTCGGCGGCGAGATAGGCGAAGCGCTGAACACCGTGATCCTTGCGTCGTCGGTGCTTTATGAGCTTGCGGGCCCTGCCTGCGCCAAGCTGTCGCTTTATATGTCAAATTCTTATTCAAACAAACTTGAAGAACTTGTGGAAGTAAGAGAGGTACACGAAACGGGCAAAGCCAAAACGCCCACGGAACTGCTTATCGAGCGCATAAATGCGATACAAAAAGAGCTTCCGGCGCACGAATACACCACGTCGGATGAAGAAAAAGCGTTCCTCGAAGCCGCCGAAGAGCAGCAGCGTGCCGTTTCGGAAAATATGAAAAACCGAAGGCGGTTCGGTTTATACAGATAATGATTCTGACAAAAAAGGAGTATATACTATGACAGAAATATTATTGAAGAGCGATCCCTTAGTAAAACTGCTCGGCACCTGGTCTGCCGAGATCAACCTCGGTTCATTGATACTCCGGATAGCGCTTTCGGTGCTGTTCGGCGCGATAATCGGCTGCGAAAGGTCAAGCAAGCGTCATTCCGCGGGGCTTCGCACGTTTATCCTCGTGTCGTTCACTGGCACGCTGATAATGATATGCGACCTTTGCGTGATGTCTGCCTACGGCGGACTGCCGCTGATATCGGCTGCCTGCGTCATCGCCGCCGCGATGATAAGCGGAAACTCGATATTGTTTTCGTCAAAGAATCAGATAAAAGGGCTTACCACGTCTGCGGGACTCTGGAGCTGCGCGGTGCTCGGACTCGTTTCCGGTGCCGGACTTTACAGTCTGACCGTCATCGCTTTCGTTTCTCTGCTTTGCTGTCTGTCGTTCTTCCCGTCGTTCGAGATGTACCTCAAAAACCGTTCCAACCATTTTGAAATACATCTTGAACTCAAAAACCGCTCAAATCTGCAGGATTTCATAACCACAATACGAAAACTCGGGCTTAAAATAGACGATATCGAATCCAATCCCGCTTACCTCAATTCGGGGCTGAGCGTGTTCACCGTGTCGCTCACCGTAAGCAGCGAGGAAATGAGAAAATACAAAACACACACCGAAATAATAGATTCACTTTCGACACTTGAATATGTATATCATATAGAGGAGATACGTTAAAATGGCAAAGGTCTATTCGTCAATAACCGAACTTATAGGAAAAACTCCGCTCGTTGAACTGAAAAACATCGAAAAAGAGTATTCGCTTTGCGCTCGTCTTGTCGCAAAGATCGAATATTTCAATCCGGCAGGCTCCGTAAAGGACAGAGCCGCCCTCAGAATGATCGAGGAAGCCGAAGCAAAAGGAGAACTTAAAGAGGGAAGCACGATAATCGAGCCGACCTCCGGCAATACGGGTATCGGACTTGCCGCGGTCGCCGCCGCAAAAGGATATAAGACCGTCATAGTTATGCCCGACAATATGTCGGCGGAGCGCATACTTACGATGAAAGCCTACGGCGCCGAGGTCGTTCTTACCGACGGAAAAAAAGGTATGCCCGGCTGTATCGCAAAGGCGGAGGAACTGAAAGCGCAGACAGAGGGCAGTATCGTTGCGGGACAGTTCGTGAACGAAGCAAACCCCGATTCGCACTATGATACGACGGGACCGGAAATTTACGACGACACCGACGGAAAGGCCGACTTTTTCGTCTGCGGTGTCGGCACCGGCGGTACGATAACCGGCACGGGAAAATATCTTAAAGAAAAGATCAAAAACATCAAGGTCGTTGCGGTGGAGCCTGCGACGTCTGCCGTACTTTCCGGCGGAAAAGCGGGAAGCCACGGACTGCAGGGAATAGGTGCGGGATTCGTCCCCGAAATACTCGATACCACGGTTTACGACGAGATAATCACCGTCACCGACGAAGGCGCTTACGAAGCGGGAAGGCTCATCGCCCGTAAAGAAGGCTTCCTTGTCGGCATTTCTTCGGGTGCGGCTCTTAAAGCGGCGATCACAGTTGCCTCAAGAAAAGAAAACGCGGGCAAGACTGTCGTCGTCCTTCTTCCCGATACGGGCAGCAGATATCTTTCCACCCCGTTATTTCAATAAAATTTAAGGATTTTTTATTTCTCATTCGTATAAGGTATGAAGGATATAACGGAGGACTAAAATGAACGTCAGCAGAACGGGTCGGGGAGAGATGCCCGACTTTGATACGCTCATAGATGAATACCGCGACAATCTCATATTCTTTATAAACGGCTATGTGAACGACTATCATTCCGCCGAGGATATCGCGTCCGATACCTTCGCGTGGATGCTCGTCAACGGCAAGAGGTACGACTCGCGCGCCTCTTTCAAGACGTTTATGTTCACGGTGGCACGCTCAAAGGCTCTCGATTTTTTAAGGCACAACAAGGTGATCGAATTTGCTCCGCTTGACGAAGCCGATGCGTACGACGGCGACATTGAAGCAAAAGTCATCGAAAACGAGAGAAAAAGAGCGCTGCATCGCGCGTTGTCTTCGCTCCCCGAAGTTATGAGGACGGCGATATACCTTGTCTATTTTGAGGATATGAGCTACAATGATGCCGCTTCCGTTATGAAAAAATCAAAAAAACAGGTGGACAACCTGCTTTTCAGAGCCAAAAACGAATTGAGGACTTCCCTCGGAAAGGATGAACTCTTTAATGAAAACGCCTGACGAATTCAGAAAAGACGTTTACGAAAAGTCAAAAGTATACGAAAATAAAAAGAAAAAAACAAAACGCATTATCAGCACCTGCCTGTCGCTCTTCCTCTGCTTCGGCATAGTCTTTTTGTCCGCAAAGCAGTTCTTCCGTAAAGAAAGCAATAATCAATACGGAGAAAAAGAAGGCATCAACGTGGTAGAAAGATACGTCGTATCGGGAGACGTTTCCGACGAAGAAAGCGAGATTTCGGAAGAAGTTGAATGGAAAAGCGAAGACGTTTTTCCGACTGCCGAAGCGGTACACGAAGACGGATATTTTCTCCTTGCGAAGAGCGCTTCCGCGGCAGATATTGCAAAGCTCGTGAATAACACGAAAAAAGAAACGGGAAGAAACTTTGATGAAAAATTCAAAGCGTCGTTTATGGATTTTGCGTCCGAAATGCTGAAATACAGTTACAAATCGGGCAAAAACGCGCTTATCTCTCCCGCTTCCGCGCTGTATGCGCTCGGTATGACCGCAAACGGCGCAACCGACAGAGTGCAGAGCGATATGCTGCACGCCTTTGCCGACGGGCTGACGATGGACGAACTGAACGCCTACCTCTGCGACTACCATTCGCGTTCCCTCGTATCGGGCGACGGATATACGCTCTCTCTTGCCGATTCGGTCTGGTTCCGTAACGACGGCACGCTGAAGGTCAAAGACAGCTTCCTTAAAAAAGTCACGTCTTTCTACGACGCCGATATCTTCGGCGTTCCTTATGACGAAACCACCGCCAACGATATCAACAAATGGGTAAAGAATAAGACGCACGGAATGATAGATAAGATTTACGATAAGGACAAGGATTTCACCGATACGGTGCTTACCCTTATCAACACGCTGCTCTTCGACGCCGAATGGGAAAACACGAATCTTGAATTTTCGGGTGCGACCTTCGATTTCACAAACGGGAACAATGAAAAAGAAGAGGCAAAGTGTTTCGGATACACCGAAAAACTGAAATATATCGAGACTGACGATACCGTCGGTTTCCTCAAAAACTACAACGGCGGCAAGTACGCTTTTGCGGCGTTTCTGCCGAAAGACGGCATCGGCATCGACAAATACGTTTCATCTCTCGACGGTGCAAAGACGGCAAAACTCATAGGTCTGCTTTCGAAAAGCAAAACGCAGCTTACGAGTATCATCGTACCCGAATTCGATTATGCCGTGGATTTTCCGATGAACGATATGCTGAAAGAACTCGGTATGGAGTCCGCGTTTTACGGCGGATTCGAGAATATGGCTGTCTCCGAGTGGGGCGACATCTATATAGGCAGCGTATTCCAGAAAACACATATCACTATGTCACCACGCGGGACGACAGCCGCCGCAGTTACGGTTGTGGAAATGCTGCTTGAGTGCGATCCGGCATTTGATGAACCTGTCAAAATAATCCTCAACAGACCTTTCGTATACGCGATAATCGACACCGAAACAAACCTGCCGATATTCATCGGCGCGGTGAATACCGTCAAATAGGAGGTTCACGAAATGAAAAGAACAATATCCGTTTTGCTTGCGTTTCTTCTTGTTATGTCAACGCTGATTTTTGCTTCCTGTTCGTCCGGTGAGATCGGAAAAACCCCCGAAGCCGAAAACAAGGACGGTTATTTCAGCATCCGCAAGTCAGGCAGTGCGGTCGATTTGAAAAAGCTCGTGAACAAAAACGAAAACGACGTGAATGAAAAGACGGTTGACGAAAGATTCGCTTCTTCGTTTTATTCCTTTGCGTCCGAGATGCTGAAACACAGTTATAAACCGGGCGAAAATACGCTTGTTTCTCCGACTTCCGCGCTGTACGCGCTTGCGATGACCGCCAACGGAGCAAACGCAGACGTGCAGAGCGATATGCTTCACGTCATCGCCGACGGGCTGACGATGGACGAACTGAACGCCTACCTTTACAACTATTCACGTTCCCTTATGTCGGGCGACGGCTATACGCTTTCTCTTGCCGATTCGGTCTGGTTCCGCAACGACGGTACGCTTAAGGTGAACGAAAAATTCCTTGAAAAAGTCTCGTCTTATTACGACGCCGATATCTTCGGTGTTCCATACGACGAAACGACGGTAAAGGATATCAACGACTGGGTAAGCGAAAAAACCGATAAAATGATAAAGAAGATCTACGACAGCCCGGATGATTTCAGCGAAATGGCGCTTACCTTGATAAACGCCGTCGCGTTCGACGCTGCGTTTGAGAACACCGAATACCAATACAAGAACAAAAAACTCGATTTCGTCAATTCAAAAGGCGAAAAGGAAAAAGCCGATTTCTTCGGTTACAACGAATATCTGAAATATATCAAAACCGACGACGAAACGGGATTTTTGAAATACTACGCTGGCGGCAAATACGCTCTTGCGGCGTTCCTGCCGAATGACGGCGTTTCGATAGACGATTACGTTCTGTCGTTTGACGCAGGCAAGACAGCGTCCATCATTTCTTCGGGAAGCTCCGAAAGAGTCGAGCTGTCAATGCCGGAATTCAAATATGACGTTTCTTTCAATATGAACGATATGCTCAAAACGCTCGGTATGGAGTCCGCATTCAACGGAGGATTCGAGAATATGGCTGTCTCCGAGTGGGGTGATATTTATATAGGCAGAGTGTTCCAGAAGACGCATATCGAAATGATGCCGACCGGCACGAAAGCCGCCGCAGTTACGGTTGTTGAAATGAAAAATGAGTGCGCTCCGGTATTTGTCGAACCTTATAAGATAACCCTTGACAGACCTTTCGTTTACCTTATCCTCGACACCGAAACAAATCTGCCGTTATTCATCGGCGCGGTGAATACAACGAAATAATCAAGATGAAAAAGATCGCTTCTGCGGAGTGTTCTAAAGGACAGTTGCAGGAGGGGAACGGTGTAATCCGAAAAGGTTACACCGTTTTTCCTTATTTTAAGCCACATTTACAGGGGTTTTGCTCATTTCATTCATTGCCTCAATCAGTTTTCTTCATCGGGAATAGTGATGATCCCGACCGCACGAAAGTGAACAGTAATCGGAACATGCTTTTTCCCGTCTGTACCTTGAACGCTGTTGAACACTTCGATTTTCTTTATCAGCGTATTTACAAGTGCCGGTGTCAGCTCGGTCAGATGGTGCATCTGCGGATAGCGTTCAGGAAGATGTTAAGATCAGCAGTTTCCTGCTTTGCCGTCTGCACTTCCATTTCAGCCCGTGCCACATATTCCTTTGCTTCCCGCAGGGCAATTACGCTCTGCGGTGAACAATAAGAGCTTTAAATGGTTTCTCAATTATACGAACTGCAATAGCGCACCCGCAAAGTCGAACGAAAAAACAGAGAATATTACCTAATTCTGTAATTTCGCTCAATCCAAGAATGCGAATAAAACCTCCCCAGGGAATACATTCATATTCTATAGTGTGTACTACCAGATAGAGAAAAGAATTGCATCCAATATATCGGATTGCACTGGCAATCAAATTGTCTTTTCTCCTGCAGTACCAGATTGAGAGTAAAACAACAAATATAACTCCGCATATCCAGAACAGATACTTTGCGCATCCTCTGATTATCCACAAGCTGTTTTTTAAATGAGGATAAATAACCAAGGGATAACCTATCAAAAACGCCAGCAATCCTAAAACTGCAATTTTCGGCACTCGATCAAGGTAGTGTTTGCTCCGAAGTAAACAACCCATATAAACAGGCAGTACCGCCTGCAAGCCTCTTGAAAAACAAAAATAGTCCGTAACGTAATGATTCAAAATATATCCGATCCCCGTCAAAAGAATTGCAATGGTGATTTGTTTTTTCTTGCCCTCCGTATGAATAATCAGATTGACAATTTGTATTCCCCAAAAAAGAGCCAAAAAGAACCATGCCGGACCGATTGAGCCAACCTGCAATCCCAAAATTGTTATATTGCCACCTAACAAACCAAGCAAAAATGCCGCTGTGGTTTTCATCGATGCCCAAAGTGCGTCTTTGATCAGATCACCGGCGATCAATCTGGCGGGAAAAATCAATAATACAGAGCAGATTCCACAGAATACATACGGCAGCATTTCTTCTTTGGCCGTCTTTTTCAGCATTTTTACCGGTTTTGTTTTACGTAGACCAAAACCTGCCGCCAGAAAAAAGAACATTAATGCACCTGAGCTTGTTTCATCAATCATCCAGCTGACAACCGATATTGCAGGACTGTAACCTCTGCAATGACAAAGAATGATCAGGAGCATTCCCGCACCTTTGAAATAATCCAACATACCGATCGGGTAAACAATCTTTTGCCTTTGAACCAATTCCATGTTCGATGAGCCTCTTTTTATTGCAGTTTCTCACATACCGCATCAATCATATCCTGCACGGTATCAATGTGAAACAACATTTCACCTGTCATTTCGATGCCCCAGACATTCTCTATTTCGGCAATCAGCTTCAGACTTTCGAGAGAATTAATTCCGTAATCATCCACAAGAGAATCATCCGGGTGAATTTCCTCTTCATATTCTAAAACATCCGAAATAATAGATAATAATTTTTCCGCAACATGATTCTTATCAATCATTTTCTAATTTGAACCTTTCTGTATTAAACTCGCAAATCGATATTTATCTGCTCCGATGTTTTTCTATGTCCCAGATTTTTCTTACAGTCACTCTGTCCATCTTACCGTTTCCGGTAAAAGGCAATTCTTTGACGTGTAAAAAAACGTCTGGAATCATATAACCTTGAAGCTTACTTTTCAAAAAACGGCAAAGTTCTTTCTCATCCGCAATTCCGGCGTAACAGCAGATAATACTCTCACATTCTTCATCATATAAGCAACAAACCCCGCTAACTGATTCCATGCTGCAGACAGCGCTTTCCACTTCGCCAAGTTCTATCCGGTTTCCTTTCTTTTTTATTTGGGAATCATTTCGTCCCAGAAAAATCAGTTCGCCGAATTCATTATAGGTACCCATATCACCGGTTCGATACATTCGATCAGTTACTTCCGGTCTGTTGGGATTTTGCACAAATACCATAGCGGTTTTCTCTGGCGCATTGTAGTAGCCGGATGCAAGGCAGGTCCCGCTTACGCATATTTCTCCATTGATCAGCTCTACTCTGGAATTTTCGCATGGCCAGCCAATCGGCAGTGTCTCAGATTCATCAAATTCCCGGTCAACAATGAAATATGTACACACATCTGTGATTTCAGTAGGACCGTACATATTTACAAATAAGGCATTCGGTAATACTTTTTTCCACGCATTCAGCGTGCTGACCGGCATTACTTCCCCGCAAAAGAAACACTTTGTCAAATGCTTGGGGATTTCCTCATCAAGGGCTCCGGACTTGACGACCATTGTATAGACTGACGGAACCCAAAAAATTGTATTGATACAGTATTCATTCAAATAATAGGGCATCGTCTTTGGATATATCAACGCACGCTTTGATATAAAATGCATCGTGGCTCCCACACTCAGCGTGCTGTAAATCTCAAGCACCGAATTGTCAAAATAAAGCGGTGCCTGATTTCCGAATCTCGTCTCACTCGTAATATGGAGTTTATCGATAGCCCAGCAAGCAAAGTCAATAACGGATCTGTGTGAAACGGCCACTCCTTTGGGAATGCCGGTGGAGCCGCTTGTGAACAACACATATAGCAGATCGGTGTCAATACCATTCCTGCGGATGCTTTTAAGTTTAGCTTCATCTACCCGGCACTGAATTTTTTCTATGTCAAAATAGGGGATTTCTCCTGCGATTTTCCGAACTTTCTCTTCGTACTTCTTTTCTGTAAAAATGATCTCCGGTTTCAGAACCGATATGATCAAAAGGATCCTGTCATCCGGCATGGATTCATCCAGAGGCGTATAAAAACATCCGGCATACACTGTACCCATCATAGCGCAGATACACTTCGGTCCCTTGTCCATAATTATCAGTACAGGCTTGTTCTGATCTGTCACAGAAGCCAGAAATGTTCCGAGTTCTTTTGCTCTCATTAGCAGTTCGCCATAGCTAAGTTTTTCGGACTCAGTTTCAAATGCTGACTTATCCGGGTAAATCTGAGCAGATCTTTCTAACCAATCGATAATGTTTCGCTGTATCATTTTTCATACCTTTAACGTTATTTTCTTGTATTTTCACAAATGATGTAGTGCGTATCTTGAACGCTTTACAAGAAGAAAAGCGGAAAAGAGCTACTGTTTCTGCAAAAAATATTTTGCTCCATTTTCCATTCCTTCGGGGGGCACATAACAATCTATAATATTATACACTATAATTGTGAACATTTCATTACAAAAGCAGAACAGCCGCAGGGCATTTTAGGCTCTGCGGCTGTTCTGCGTTCAAATCTCCGTTCCGTCTTTGAAGGTCACGACAACCTTCTCTTTGAGTACCACACACAGGCATTACCCGCATAATGCAAGAGGGCAGGTTCACCCGAACCTGCCCGCAGACCGAAGACAAACTCGTTGCTTGCGCCATTGAAACAGAAATAGAATAAAGCAAAAGAGTACACTTTTGTAATAGGAATACTTGATTTTATTAGAATTTTCAATGGCTTCGACGAAAAACTCGACTGCCGTAGCTATCTACGGCGACGCTCGTTTTTCGCCGAAATCAACTTCGTTTGTCTCAGTCTGCTCAAATT
>JAZUKE010000108.1:0-6465 GCA_045643125.1 Eubacteriales bacterium | reverse complement strand
CAATCTTACGGATATCGAAAACGCAAAGGAAGAAGCAACTGCCGAGATCCAGTCGAAACAGCCCAACAGACTTGCTTCCGCAAAAGAAGAAGCAAAGAGATTGCTTGAAGAAGAGTTTGCAAAAGAACCGCAGACCGATAGGACTGCGCTTGACCTTGCAAAAGCGGAAATCGACAAGGCAACCGATCTTGCAATGATCGAAAATGTAAAGGCTGAAGGCATTGCCGAAATTCAGTCGGAACAACCCGATAGACTTGCTTCTGCAAAGGAAGCGGCAAAGGCAGCACTTGATGCTGAAAATGCAAAAGATCCGCTTCTGAGCGTGGGTGCTTTGACGAGTGGAAAAACGGCAATAGATTACGCGACGAGCTTTGCTGATATCGAAAGCGCAAAGAATATTGCTATCACAACTATTCATAATGCACAAGCAACCGAACTTGCCGAAGCAAAGGCGAACGCAAAGACCGCTCTTGACGAGGAAGAAGCAAAGGATTCGCTTAAGAATAAAACTTCTCTTACCGAAGGCAAGAGCAACATTGAAGATGCAAAGACCAAAGCTGAGGTCGAAAATGCGAAGAATAACGCACTCGAGGCAATCAGAAACGCTCAGGCAAAAGAAAGAAACACTCTTGTTTGGACGGTGGTTATAATCTCCGTGGTCGTTCTATGCGGTGCAGGAGTTGTAGTCTTCTTTGTGATAAAAAAGAAAAAGAACTAAAAAGATTTTAAACAAATAGCAAAAATACATCAGAATCGAGTAGGAGGCGGTGATTAACCGCCTCCTACTCGATTCTGACTGAAGACAAAGCCCTTTTTTCAGGACTTTGTCTTCAGTCTGACCACTTTTGTCTACCGGACAAAAGTGGTTTTTTTCAACGAAATAAATCCCTTGCGGGATTTGTGAAATGCGCTTCGCGCGTGAAATACGCCTGCGGCGTGTGAAATGCCCTGCGGGGCGTGGGGGATTTATTTCATTTCACGTCGAGGCGGAGCCGAGACATTTCACAATGCCGAGCTTGCGAGGCATTATTTCACATCGGCGACAGCCGATATTTCACTAAAATTCCCTTGTGCTATTTCGTAGTATAATCACAAGGTAAAAAAGTCGACATTTTCGAGAGTTTCGAAGATGTCGGCTTTTTTATATACAAAAAATTGGCAAAACCACTTGACAAAAAATGGGGGGGTGTGATATACTCTTTACAGAATAAAAAAGAGGAGATATTTATATGAAAAACGAAACCGGTCTTTCAAAAACAAAAATAAGCTTATCCATTATCAACATACTTGTGTGTATAGCTGCAGTAGTAGGTTGTTGTATCCTTTTATTTGGCAGTTCCACGCCGGCTTATATGATAGCAGCTATTATTGAAATCATTTCTCTTGTTTTCAATATATTTTATACTCTTCATGGTTTCAGAAAAAAGTATGCTTTATCTTTCCGTATTTACATGTTTCTTTCCGCTTTAGTATCACTTACTATATTGACCGGATCGTGTGCGGATGCAGGTAATGCCGGTACCGTATTTGCGATTATGGAGGGTATCGTTGCACTCCAGTCTGCATCGCTTATGGTACTTTCTTTAGGTAAAGATATCGGCGTTAAGGTGAGTGCTATCCTTAGTGTATTTGTCATTCTTGTACCGCTTTACATACTCATTAGTGTAATGATTGAAGGCAGACAGTACGATGTTTTGACAAATTTAGGGTTCCTCGCATCTTCCGTATCATCTGTATTGTTGATCATTGCTAAATATACTGACAAATATGAACGTAAAAAAGGCACAAATCAAAAGCTGTAATTGAAAAAATGATTGTGCTATTTCGTAGTATAATCACAGCAAAAACTACTTTTGTCGAAAGACAAAAGGAGTTTTTTGAATGTTGTGTTCCGCCCGCGGAACGTGAAATGCACTTCGTGCGTGATGATCGCCTGCGGCGTATGAAGGTACGCATCACATCACTTCGCCCGTCAGGGCAAACATCACTTTGCAAAACGTCGCTTTTGTGTTATAATATCATTGAAATAACGGTGCTGTTTATGTCTGAATCAAAACTCCGTGATTTATCAATGTCCTTTTCCGTTCAAATAGCATATTTCTTCGGTTATTCAGGTTTT
The DNA here is from genome assembly GCA_045643125.1 of Eubacteriales bacterium. Taxonomy (GTDB): domain Bacteria; phylum Bacillota; class Clostridia; order Oscillospirales; family CAG-382; genus UBA1206. The sequence goes on along the minus strand of JAZUKE010000108.1, from coordinate 4,346 downwards.
TTTGCCCTGTTTTTGTTTTTTCTTTGCAAAACGGATTTTTTCCCTTGAAATGCCGGCGAAGCGGTGTTATAATATAACACTGTCAAAAATCGGAGCATCGGGAGCTTTATTTATGAAAAAAACAGTCGAAAAAAGCAAAAATCGCTATTCGCTTGAAAAGAGCGATTTTCTGCTCAAAAAAACTTCGGTAAAATTCATTATAAATTCGGTCATATCCACGATCTTCGTGTTTGCCGCGTCGTTCATCGACACGCTGCTCGTCGGCATATTCTTGGGCGAAGAGGGGCTTTCGGCGATGTCGCTCGTCAGCCCGATCTACCTCATTTTCTACACCGTGGGCGCGACCGTGGGCATCGGCGCGAGCATTTTTGCGAGCCGTGCGCTCGGAAGAGGCGACATCAAGGAATACCGCCGCATCTTCACGTCCGCGACAGTCGTGCTTGCGGTCTGCTCCGTGATAATGGTACTCGGCTCCTACCTGTTCTTCGACGGCATCACGGATCTGCTGTGTATGAACGTCACCGGCAAAAAGAAAGACCTGTTCAGGGAATATTTCCGCTTCTACATTCCCGGCGGAGCCGCAACGCTTATGACCTACGTTCCGCTGTATTTCCTCAAAACCGACGGAAGACCGAAGATCTCGTCCCGTCTTTTCACGCTCTCCGGCATAATGAACGCGGGACTTACCGCAATATTTATGAGCCCGCTCGTAAATATGGGCATCGCGGGGGCAAGCCTCGGAACGTCGATAGCAATGACCACCGTGACGATCCTCGGCTTCATCTTTACGCTCAAAGGAAGCACGGAGCTGAAGTTCGTGCGTCACTTCTTCGACTTCAAAACGCTTAAAGAGACAGTCGTTTCCGGCATCCCGAACGGGCTGAACAATCTGCTGAACTCCGTGAGGATAATGTTCGTAAATATGATGCTCATAAGCATCGGGGCGAGCGCGTTCCTTTCGTGCTACACGGTCGTCAGAAACGTGTCCGACCTGCTCGGCTCCGTGATAGTGGGCGTTTCCTCCGCCATCATACCGCTTGCGGGCATCCTTTTCGGTGAAAGAGACTACGAGGGCTGCCGTATGGTAATGCGCTACGCGCGCAAGACCGGCGTCAAAATTATGGTGCCGCTCGTGCTTGCCGTGTCCGTGCTTGCAGGCCCCGTGTTCAGGCTCTTCGCGGTGACGGAGCCTTCGCTGATCAGCGAGGGACGCTGGGCGCTGCCGCTTGCGTGCGTCGGACTCATCATCGGCTACATAAACACCCTTTACATCGGTTATCTTACCGCGACGAAGCACGAAATGGTCGCTACCACAATGGTAGTGCTGCGGCTTTTCGCCGTTCTTGCGGTCTTCGCGTTCCCGCTTTCACGCCTTTTCGGCTCAAAAGGAATATGGGTTTGCTTCTCTGTTTCGGAACTGGTGACGATGTGCGTTCTGGTGGTGATCGTATACTGTATAAGGAAGCGCAAGCCGCAGATCGACGCGTTCCTGCTCGATACCACTAAAGAGATCGCAAACGACATCACCTTCTCCGTCAAGAACAACCCCGACGCCATAGTTTTTGCCACGACGAAGATAGGCGATTTCTGCGACGACAACGACATAAGCCCGAAGCTTTCGATGAGGGTGAGCCTTGTAATAGAAGAAATACTCACGTTTTTGAACAGCCATTGTCTGAAAGACAGCGAAAGCTACACCGACCTCCGTGTCTGTAAGATCAACGAGGAAGTAATGGTGCGTTTCCGCTACGTCGGCGAGGTCTACGATCCGACGGCGTATTATCAGCGCAACAACGACAACGAGGAATTGATGGAAGAGCTGCTCGGACTGAAGCTCGTCACCAAGACCGCGTCGCTCATCCATTTCACCCAGACTATGGGCGCGAACAACCTTATGTTTATGTTTGAGCCTATCAGACCGGCAACTGCCAAATAATAATAGCAAAAAACATATAAAATCAATCTTTTCATAAAATGAATAACGGCTTTACGGTTCAAAAATGCTTGCGCTCCCGTAAAGCCATTCTTTTTGATTGATTCGTTTTCCGTAAAGTCAATCGGTTTATTTAATATTTTTGCAGTTTTATGCAAAATAAACGGGATGTTTTTCTTGACTTTTCGTGCCGGACAAGGTATAATGAATCTATATATCAAAATCGGAGGAAAATTATGAAAAAAACATTATCACTCATCCTTGCTCTTGTTATGATACTTTCGTGCGTATTTTCCCTTGCGTCCTGCAAAGGCGGAGACAACGAAAGCAAAGAAGGTCCGTTCGGACCTGTCAGCAAAGCCGAGTCCTCGATCTCGGAAGAAAGCAGCGCCGAAACCGAAGAAAGCAGCCTTGAAGAGAGCAGCGAAGAAATCAGTGAAGAAATCAGTGAAGAAATCAGCGAAGAAGTCACGGACAAAATCGCCGACGGCATCTACGCTTATTCCGATATGGAACTCAAATTCCTTATAAACGGCGAAGATATGTCGGAGTATTTCGGCAATGTTTTGGATCTTGAAGAAACCAACGCGGCTATCGTTATTGAAGGCAGCAAAATGACGTTCATCGGCGACGATAACGAAGATATGGAAACGACTTTTGAACTGAAGGACGGCAAGCTCATTATCGACGAAAAAGATATGGCGGGCATCCTCGGAGATATAGACGAAGACCTCGAGGAAGCCGATATTGACCTTTATTTCACGGCAAAAGGCGACACGATCACGATGCATCTGCACGGTCTGAGCAGCGCCGAGGGTCTCAGTATGGAGATCGACATTGCCGCCGATTTCGTCCTTGATCCCGATTACGTCCGCAAAAGCGGTGACGACAAAGGCGACGATGACGATGACGATGACGTATACGGAAAACCCGCCGGAACTTATACATACTATGAGTACGAGATCGAAGCCTATATGGGCGACGAAGTTGTCCCGCTCGGCGAAGGTATTATCGACGATTCCGTTCTTATCGGTCAGCAGCTCACGTTCAGTGACGGCAAAATCACTTTCCCGGACGGCAGCGAGATCGCCTATGAGGTGGGAGATCTCGGCGAGATCATCATCGACGAAAAGTATCAGCAAGCCCTTATTGACTCAATGGAGTTCAACGATATAGGGGACGCGGACGCTGAATTTGTGATCTATGCCAACGAAGCGGAACTCCTTTGGCTGTTTGATGTTTTCACCGTCGTAAACGGCAGCGATCTCGAAGTCCTGATTTATGTCTATTTTGAGAACGACGAATACTACGAAAAGCTCTTCAAAGACGGAACTTATACATACTCCGAATTTGATCTTTCCGTATTCTTTGACGGCGAAGACTATACCGAAGCGTTTTATGAAGATCCCGACAGCGTCATCAACGAGAAAGATATGGAAGGCTCGTCCATCGTCATCAACGGCGATAAGCTGATAATCGACGGTGTGTCTTTCACCTTTGAAAAAGGCAGAGCCGGCGAGTTTGTCCTGAGTGAAGAAGACAAAAAACTCATTACGAACCCGATGAAATACGCTCTCGCGTCTTCGTTGGGAGACCTCGAAGCGGACTGCTGGTTCTATACATTCGGCGACTGCATCTGTATGTCGTTATACTTTTACGGAAATTCCGAAGGTCACGATCTCGAGTTCATGATACACTTCTATTACGACAAATAAGCCGGGAGGAAGACCGTGAAAAAGGCATTATCACTCATTATTGCGCTCGTTTTCGTCATTTCTTCCGTCGTCTCCCTCGTGTCCTGCGGCGGTGACGACGCCAAAAGCGGAAAATACAACGGCGTTTATTTCTACGAAAGCGCGGATTACGGTTTTCTTATCAACGGCGAGGACGCGTCCGCACTTTTGGGCGGCGATGACGAAGAGGACGGTTTTGAAGACCTTTCCATAACGATCGAGAAAAACAAGATCACTTTCTCCGACGGAGAAAAAGACGACGATATGGAAATGACCTATTTCGTCAAAAACGGCAGGCTCGTGCTAAGCGAAAAAGACGCCGCCGAGCTTTTCGGCGACGTGGTCGGCGAGCTTGGAGACGACGGAAAGATCGACCTTTACCTTGAACTTGACGGCGATATCCTCACCTTGTATATGTCTTTGACAAGGGAAAAGGGCGCAGAGAAGATCGAGCTTTCGATAGACGCGAAATTCAAGAGAACTCTAAATCAATAGTTTTTCAAAAAGGGATTTGCCGCGCAAATCCCTTTTTGAACCATTATCTATACTTCCCGTTGCTCTGTCAGCTTTTTCCTCGCAAAGTCGCAGAGTTCGTCGGAAAACTCGCTGCCCGTCGCCTCGGTTATGACGCGGAAGCCGCGTCTGACTGACGGAAAAAAGCGCACCACACCGTGTTCAAG
>JAZUKE010000107.1:0-33331 GCA_045643125.1 Eubacteriales bacterium | reverse complement strand
AAGTCTGCGGATGACTTCTCCCATGTTTTCAGACATTTGTGATTCCTCCTATAAATGTTTTCGGTACCGTGACTATATTATTACACAGTACGGACAGAAAAGGAAGCGACTTGAAAATGATTTTTTTCCAACGGAACGTTGCATTTATTGTATGGCATTATTCTGCTTTTGTCAATAAAAAAATCAGCGAAGACTTCCTTCGCTGATTTGTATTTTACTTCATAGGCTTTCTCTTTGCGGCTTTGGCACCTGTCTTGGCGCCTTCAGCGAGCGACGTACCTGCGGGGATGGGGCCGGTGTAGGTTTCGGTAAGCTTGACCTTGTTGGGAACGGAGCCGGGCTCGACGGTGAACGTGCTTCTTTCGCTTACGTTTCCGGCGCAGTCGATCACTTCAAATTCGTAAGTGACGGCGTTTTTCGTGTCTTCGGTGAAATCGAGATCCCAGAATTTGTTGGGGTAGGACTCCGTGCCGTCGTGACCTTCGTTGCGGGTGGAAATACGGTAGGTGTAAAGCTCTCCGTCCTTGTAGATATTCACACGGTGGACACCGATATTGTCGTACATACCCGACCAATATACCGTAAGCACCTTTTTGCCGTTGACACTTTCAAAAGTCGTTCTGAAGGTGTCGGGAGGGATCGGCGCTTCGTCTTCGAGCTTGCCGTTTTTGAGATAATACATATAGGAGTCGTAATATCCGTGTACGTTGTTGTACGGTGAGAGATAATGGGGAACGGCAAAGCAGAAGATGCGGTCAACGTATTTCGAGACGATCTCAAACTGACTTACCATTCTCGACGTGGTGCAGGCTGACCAATATCCGACACCGTCGTAATTGTCGTAGAATTTATCGGTAGGCTGAACGAATATTTCGCAGTTCGACCAGAGCTTTATATCAAGTCCGCAGTTATCGACCGCGTAGCGGTATGCTTTTGTAACGTCTTCAAGCAGATTGAGGTCATTTCCGCCTGCTCCTACGCTGTCCTGCGGGCAGAGGATATCGCCGTCGCGGAAGCCCGCGGTCTCAAGCAGCTCTTTCCAGAACAGACCGATCTTTTCGGGATTTTTTGAGACCCAGCTTCCGCCGAACATATTGACGTACGGCGAGAAGATGAACGGAAGATCGGGATTGAGGGAAGTGAGCTTGTCGAATATTATGTGGAAGCCTTTGCCGAGGTTTTTGACGTAAGTGCTTCTTTGATAATCATAATCGAAGGTGCTTGAGTTATACATTTCCGGCACGAAATAGAAGCCCGCGAAGGTTTCGGGATATGCCGTATAATAGACGTTGTAAAGGTCTTCGGCTACTTCGGCGAACATTTCGGCGATTTCGACGAATCCGGTGGTGTTGTAGTCGAAGAAGGGCCAGCCGGCAGGCGTGTTGCCCATACCGACGTACAGCTTCATACCGTACTTTTTGCATCTTTCAAAGAGCGGAGTGAGGACGTCGTTGCCTTTTCTGAATGACGGATTAGCGGTCGCGTAGTCCGCGGTTATCACCCATTTGGACGTATCGGTTATCGGTTCGCCCGTAGAACAGGAAAGCGTATCGCCCATTATGATGTACTCGATACCGAGTTCTTTCATCATTTCAAATTCCTTATCCCAGCGTTCCGCGGAATAAGCGTTGTAAAGCCACGGCTGAATGAACGTGCCGGTTATCGGTGAAATGCCTTTTGAGTGCATACTTTCGGGGGATACGGGCTCACTTCCTGCCATTGTGGTGATTCCTCCTGAAACTATGAATGTAAGTGCAAGGAAAAACGCGATGATATGTTTTGACTTTTTCATTTTGTTCCCTCGTTTATATTTATCAGGAAAGGCCGCCGTTTATACGACAGCCTTTTTCCTTTTAATACTATTGTGTTTTATCAGGCAGTGGGAAGAGGATGATATGCGTAGTACTGATCTTCGATACGTTTGGTGAAGATTATCGGGTAAAGTTCAACGGTGTTGATATCAACAAGACCGGTGTCTTCTTCTTCCTTCTTGTCATCTTCTTTGCCTTCTTCAGGCTCGGTGGTCTCTTCGGGTTCTTCATCCTTGGAAACGGTGTTTTCGACAGTCTTGATAAGACCGACGGCTTTTTCAAACGAAACTACGATCGAAATGTTGTACTTTTCTTTGATGGCGGACTTGGTGAGATATTTCTTGATTATCTCTCTGATTCCGGGAAGTTCGTCTTTGGTGATGAATTCGTTGACGGCTGCCTTGATCTCGTCGCTGTCGCCGTCGCCTGCTTCATTGAGACCTTTGTTCTTGTCATAAGCGAACGCTTCGATAACGATGTTCTGGATCCACTTGTCGTTGAGCATATCGCTTACGGTATCGGTGATGTTGGCGTCAAGCTCGTCGGGGTTGGCGGCAAGCATCTTTTCTTTGACTATTGCGGTAACGTACTGCTGGAGAGAACCGTTGAACGTGCTTCCGTCAACTCTCTTGGTCTTGATATCGGCAAGAGCTGCGGTGATGGCGGTGCGGTAGTCCGGTTCGGAACGTTTTTCGTCATCGTCGAACGCGAATTTGGAAATATATTCATCCTGGAATCCGACGTATGCTTTTCTGAGTTCGTCGTTGATCTTTACGAATTCTTCTTTGATCTTTTCTTCAAGGCTCGTTCTGATATAAGCGGTGGAAGAATCAATATATCTGGAGCTGTAATCGTCCTGGATGTTTGCGTTCTTGATCGCGTTGGTTTCGGCAACGTATTTATCGGAAGCGTACATTGCGTTAAGACGTTCGGTGTATTCTTCGGTCTTCTTGTAATCGGAGACGTTCGTCTTGACCTTGCTGGAGATCGTAGCGGTGATGGATTTGCTCATCTTGTCGGAGATTTCTTTTGCGTAGATCTCGTTGAATCTTGCTTCGTAATATTCGTCGGTGCAGATCTCGTTGGCTTTTGCGTTACGGGCTGCGATGGTTTCGGTATCCGTTCCGGAATATTCTTCCAGCTTGGAAAGTTCTGCGACAACTTCGCTCTTTACCTTGGACTTGTAGGTGTTGCCGGTCATATAAGTTCTGATCGCCTGCTTATATGCGGAATCGTAAAGCTTCTGGTAAGCGGTGGTGCCTTCGTTATATTCTGCCTGCTTTTCTGCAGTGATGGCTTCGTCAAGCTCGGCAAGATATTTTGCTTCGGTTTCGGCAAGCATTTCTTCCTTGATGGCGGGGATGACGGCTGCTTCAACGTCTTTCATCGAAACGGAGATGTATTTGCCGGTGAGTATCTTCTGATAGAAAGCAGAGGAGTTTTCTTTGATGATGTTTACGTAGTTCGGCTCTGTCCATTCAACGGAAGAATCGTTAGGATCCTTGATCGAAGAAGGATAGTAAGCGAAACCGACGGAAACGGACTGGTCTGCTGTGTTCTGAGAGTCGATATTCTGCTGTTTGAGGATTTCCCACTTGTCGGGGTTTTCGCCTGCGACGGTGTAGGTGAGGAAGGAGTTGCCTACGCTTGAAAGGTCAACGTTGTAGCCTGCGTTAGGCTCGCGGACGACCTGACCGTTATCGTCGAGAGTGTAATGAGTACCTTCAACGCCGAAAGCAAGAAGGTTTGCAACGGAAGGATCGGTCTCGAGATAGGAAAGGAGGGTGGCAACATCGGTAAGTTCGTTGGAAATGGTGAATGCGGAAATGCAGAACATTGAAGCAAGGAGGTCGTCGTTCGTAGCAACGGGGTAGGAATGAATGGTGTATTCATAGTCGCGTCCGTTTGCTTCTTCGAGAGCTTCGATATCTTCAAAAGTACCGCGGATGAACTTGACAGCCCATTTGCCGTCCTTGGTCTCGTCCTTGAGATAGCCGAGAGCGGAGTAACGTGCGATCATAGTGAAATAGTTGAGCGCGCTGTCATCGGAATAAGTATCGGTAACATAAGTTCCCTTGGAGATGTAAGCAGGGAAACCGTCGCCGAACAGATATGCGAAATCGGGTGAATCGAACACGTTGACGAGAGGAGTGACATTCTTTTCGTTCTCTGCGATGACTTTGAGGTATTCTTCAAGGTCTTCGAGGTTGGTCATCGTGCTGGCGTCGATCTGATATTTGTCGAGATACTCTTTGTCGAATACGATATAGCTGTATTCGCCGATGCCCTTGTTCATAGGAACGCCGTAGGTCTTACGGGTGCCTTTGGAGTTGGTCACCTTTGCGGCATCAAGGAAGGTCGGGTATATGTAGTCACGGATGACCTTTGCTTCGCTCGAAAGCTTTTCATCGAGAGGAGCAAGCATATCTGCACCGACAAGGCTGATGTATCTGTCGTAACCTCTTACAAGGAAGATATCGAGACGGGGGTTCTCGTATTCGTATTCATAAGTAGGATCGTTTTCGAGAAGCTCGATATAATCGTCGCCCGTCATAACGTCGATCGAAACTTCTTCCGAGGATTCTGCGGCGGAAGAGGTGTTCTTGTCTTTGCTCTTGCCCTTTGCGGTCTTGGCATCGTTATATGCCTTGACTTCGGCGAGCTTTTCGTCTATTACGGCATCGTATTCGTCAGCGGTGAGCATAACGAGTTTGACACAAATGCCCTTGTTGTAGAAAGTAAGGCGGTTGAGTGCGGTTTCGACTTCGTGGATGGCTTCCTGAGTCGTGCCTTCTTCGCAGATGGTATAAAGAGTATACACTTTAGCCGCAACATCTTCGATAACGGTTTCGCCGTTGCACGAAGAGAGGATAAACGTAGACAGTACCATCACGCAGATCAGAATAAACGAAAGAATGCGTTTTTTCATGTGGGACCTCCAAATCTTAAATGGAATTATACATACTTAATATACACTAAAAACTGCTTTATGTCAATAGCAAAAAACAAATAAGACGTTTATTATTTATATATATTTGTTAAGTTTTTATAGACAACGGGGCAAAAGCGAAAAATGTCTTGTTGATTTTTTGAAAAAACCATTGAAAACGCGGTCAGCATAGTATATAATCAGCGGTAACACGAACGCCGAAAGGAGAAAAAGCGCGTGCCTTGTCAGCGCTTTTACCGGAAATATGGACTCTTCAAGATACAGGCGGGCTTTTTCGAGCCTTCCGGAGCTTACGACAAGACGTCTCATCCTCAGAAAGATCGCCGTTGAAAACACGGCGGATATGTATTCGTATGCGTCGCTTGAGAGCGTTACGAAATATCTTCTGTGGACGCCGCATCTGAATATGCACGAAACGAAGGGATATATCGAATATCTGCAGCGCGAATACCGCAAGGGAAATTATGCCGACTGGGGAATTACATATAAGGAAAACAACGTCTTCATCGGCACCATCGGTTTTGCGAACATAGACACCGACAACAACAGCGGGGAGATAGGCTACGTCCTCAATCCGCAGTATCATCACAAAGGCATTATGACTGAGGCGCTCACGCGGGTCCTCGAATTTGCGTTCGGCACTCTCTCGCTCCACCGCGTACAGCTGCGCATAATGGAGGGCAACGAGCCGTCGGTGAGACTTGCGGAACGTATGGGCTTTACCTACGAAGGAACGCTGCGCGACGTGATACTGTGCAAAGGCTCGTACCGCACCGTAAAATTCTATTCGATGCTCGACGACGACTATTTCAGAAAATACGGCTATCCGACGGTATAAATCACGAATAAGACAAAACAAAAAAATCCGGTGAAGACCGGATTTTTTGATTGCTTTGGGTCAAACGGATCTGGAAACCTTACCGCTTCTGAGGCAGCGTGCGCAGACATAAACAGTCTTGCTGGTTCCGTCTATGTTGGCGTGAACCTTTCTTATGTTAGCCTTCCAGGGTCTGGACGTTCTTCTCTTGGAGTGAGATACGTTGTTACCGAAAGTAACACCCTTGCCGCAAAACATACATTTAGCCATTATTTTACACCTCCCGGATATTGTCAGCATTTTACAAAGCAATTTAGTATACAACGGGAAAACTCATTTGTCAAGCATTTTTTTCAAAATATCGCAAACTTTATAAATATCTCCGGCTCCCATTATCACCGCAAGGTCGCCTTTTGCCGTATTTTGCCTTATAAACTCCGCGGCAGACTCAAAAGAAGGGGCGAAAGTCCCGTTTATATCGCGTGCGAGCTTTTCGCCGCTCATACCGAGGCTGTCGGTTTCTCTTGCGGGGAAGATGTCCGTCACCGCGGTGAGGTCGGAAAGGCGGAGCGAATCGACGAAATCGGGGTAAAGCCCCTTGAGACGCGAATAGGTGTGCGCCTGAAAAACCGTCAGCACTTTTCCCGATGCGATCTTCTTTGCCGATTCGAGGCAGGCGCGTATCTCGTCGGGATGATGCGCGTAGTCGCTGATGACGGAAGCGCCGTTTATTTCGCCGATCTTTTCAAAACGTCTCGAAACGCCGCCGAATGACGCGATCCCGTCCGCTATGACGTCGGGAGTAAGCCCGTTGATGAAGCAGGCGGCAAAGGCTGCAAGCGAGTTCGCCACGTTGTGCAGCCCGGGTACGGAAAGGCTTATCCTTATGGCATCTTTTCCGTAACGGAGCGTATATTTTGCGTATCCGGTCGAAAGGTCGATATCTGTCGCCCGAAAGTCCGCGTTCTCGTTTCCGGATGCGGAAAAAGTATAAACTTTCCCGTTATAGTTCTCTATGACTGCCGGTGTGTTTTCGCAGTCGAGATTTATGACTGTGTTTGCTGCCGACGAGATGTAGGCGGAAAACGAACGTATCACCTGGGCAACGTCCTTGTAATAATCGGGGTGGTCGTGGTAGACGTTCAGCACGACAGCCGTCGTCGGTCTGAACTGCAGGAACGAATCCTTGTATTCGTCGGCTTCATAGATGAACGTGTCATCGGTGCCGACCTTGTAGTACGCGTTCACAAAGGGAAGCAGCGCGCCGACGGCGAACGACGGATCGTGTCCCGGGGCATCGTTGTATATCTTGGATATCATACCGCTTGTCGTGGACTTTCCGTGCGTTCCGCTGACGCCTATCGAAACGGCGTAGCCGTCGCCGATATCGCCGAGAAGCACCGAACGACAGATGCACGGTATGTTTCTTTTTATCGCTTCGGCAACTATCGGGTGCGATTCGTTGACTGCGGCGGTGTAAACGAGCAGATCGACGTTTTCGAGCTTCGGGAAAGCGGTGTCATAGCTTATTTCAACACCGTGGGACTCAAGTATTTCCGTCTCGTGAGACGCGGAACGGTCGTAGCCGAGTACATATATTCCTCTTTGTCTGAGTATGAGGGCGAGAGCGGACATACTGACTCCGCCGATACCTACAAAGTAAACTTTTTTACAATCTTTGAGCGAGTATTCATTCATTCTCCGGGCAAACCTCCAAAATCGGATTACAACAATCCATTATATATTTTTAATTTGAAAAATGCAACTGTTATTTTGAATAACTCTGAGATATTTTTTACATAATAATACCAAAATTCCACAAGGAGAATATTTATGGATATCACCGATATAAAACTCAGAAAAAGTTTTTTCGATACACCGCTCGAAGCGATATATTCGGTCACGTTCGACAACGAACTTGTGCTTCACGACATAAAAGTCGTCAGAAAGAATGATTCATACCTTGTCGTTATGCCGAACAGAAAAGTTTCCGAAAACGAATACAAGGATATCGTCCACCCGATAAATTCGTCTTTCCGGCATAAGATAGAGGAACAGATAGTTAAATATCACATAAATATTTGCCACAGCGGCAAAAATATGTCATAATCCCTATTGATTTCCGCAAGTTACTTGATTATAATAATCATATAGGAAAGTATTTGCGAACGGAGGGAGAACGGTGAAAAGATCCTTTCAGAAAGAAAAAACAAAAAAGCTCGTCGGTATCGCGCTCATCACGGCGATGGTGATAGTGCTTCAGCTGCTCGGGAGTTTCATTAAATTCGGGCCGTTTTCCGTGTCTCTCGTCCTCGTGCCGATCGTCGTCGGCGCCGCTCTTTACGGCAAAGTGTCGGGCGGATGGCTCGGACTTGTTTTCGGTGTCGTCGTGCTGCTTTCGGGGGATGCCGCGTTCTTCCTTCAGTACAGCGTGCTCTGGACGATCGTCGTAGTCATCGTCAAGGGTACAGCCGCAGGACTTTGCGCGGGACTTGCCTATAACTTCTTCAAACCAAAGGGAGAACTCGTCGCAACGATCGTCGCCGCAGCCGTTTGCCCGATAGTCAATACGGGTATATTCCTCATCGGGGGATATCTGTTCCTGCTTGACGCGATAAAAGGTCTTATGGGCGATTACGGCGGATCGGTCGTTTCGTATATGTTCGTGGGACTTGTGGGAGTGAATTTTATTTTCGAGCTGCTGTTCAATCTCGTTCTCAGCCCTACGATCGTTCGCATCATAAAAATGAGCAAAAAGATACATTCATAAAGCGAAAAAACATTGATTTTACTTGAAAATATCTTGAAAAAGGTATTGACAAGCATCGTTTTATGTGTTACAATGCACATTGCCGCGTGTCCGGGGCTTCAAAACGCTTATGCGTGCCTGCGTATGACAGCGAGTTTATAATGAAAGAGAGGTCCTTTTCGTGTACGCAATTATCGAAACGGGCGGAAAACAGTTCAAAGTCAGCGAAGGCGATATCATTTTTGCCGAAAAACTGAATGCCGAAGAAGGCTCCAACGTCATCATTGACAAAGTCATTGCTTATTCCGACGGCGAAAATCTTGAGATCGGCGCTCCTTATACCGGCTACAAGTGCGAAGCAACTGTTGTCAAGAACGGTAAAGGCAAAAAGCTTCACATCATTCGTTACAAATCCAAAAAGAACGAAAAGAAGCACATCGGTCACAGACAGCCCTACACCAAGCTTCAGATCGTATCCATAACCAAGTAAGAAAAAGCAATGATCAAAGCGTTGTTCAAAACGAGAAGCGGTGAATTCAGCGGCTTCGACATAAGCGGACATTCCGGCTATGCCGAAAGCGGATCCGATATAATCTGTGCGGCGTTTTCCACAATGGTCAACCTCGTCACAAGGATCCTCGACGAATCGGGCGTAAAATACGATTCATCGGTCGATGCTTCGATACCTGCTTTATCGGTCAACGTTTCCGAAGTCACCGGTATTTCGGATAAGGTCATAAGGTGCTTTTACTGCGAAGCACTTGAGATCTCAAAGGAAAACCCGAAGTACGCATCGGTGAAAAAGACAGCAGAATAATGAAAAAGGAGTTTACTTACCATGCTTAGATTGTCAATACAGTTCTTTGCACATAAAAAAGGTGTTGGTTCAACCAAGAACGGCAGAGATTCCCGCGCTCAGCGTCTCGGCGCTAAAAAAGGCGACGGTCAGACCGTTATCGCCGGCAACATCATCTACCGTCAGAGAGGAACTCATTTCCATCCCGGTATCAATGTCGGCATCGGCTCCGATGATACTCTTTATGCTCTTATCGACGGCGTCGTAAAATACGAACCGATCGCAAACGGCAGAAGAAGAATCAGCGTTTACGCAAAATAGCAAACAAAACGGAAAGAGTATGCTGCGGGTGCAGTATGCTCTTTTTTTCTGCTTTTCTATGAAAATAAGGAGGTCACTGTATGTTTATTGACAAAGTGGATATTTTCGTCAAAGCGGGCAAGGGCGGCGACGGCTCCATATCGTTCAGACGCGAAAAATACGTTTCCCACGGCGGGCCTGACGGCGGCGACGGCGGTAAGGGCGGCGATATAATTTTTTCGGTCGAGGACGGCGACAGCACGCTTTTTGCCTATAAATATCACCGCAAATTCGTTGCCTCAAACGGCGAAAACGGAGCAAACAAAAAATTCCACGGCAAAAACGGCGAGGATATCGTGCTGAAAGTGCCGCGCGGAACGATAATACGCCATAAGGAAAGCGGAAAGATCATTCACGATATGTCCGACGGAAACGATTTCGTCATCGCTCACGGCGGAAAGGGCGGATGGGGCAACACTCATTTTGCCACCGCAACGCGCCAGACGCCGCATTTTGCAAAGGTCGGACGCGAAGGCGAATCGTATGAACTGACGCTTGAACTCAAAATGCTTGCCGACGTGGGACTTATCGGTTACCCGAACGTGGGCAAATCCACTCTGCTTTCGATGGTATCGTCCGCACGCCCGAAGATAGCGGACTATCATTTCACGACCTTGTCGCCCAATCTCGGCGTTATTTCGGCTTATGAAAAGAATTTCATAATGGCGGATATCCCCGGACTTGTCGAGGGTGCTTCGGAGGGCAAAGGACTCGGGCACGAATTTCTGCGTCATATCGAAAGATGCAGACTGCTCGTCCACGTTTTCGATATCTCTGCTTCCGAAAGACCTGATCCGCTTGAAGATATCAAGCAGATAAATAAAGAACTCAAAAAATATTCACCCGAGCTTTCGACGCGCAAACAGATCCTTGCCGCCAACAAGATAGACGAAGGCTACGACGAGGAAGTATATAAAAAGATCAAAGCCTATGCGTCGCGCAAGAAGCAAAAGGTGTTCCTCATTTCGGCAGGCATCGGCGAAGGACTCGACGAGCTGCTCGAAGAAATATCAAAGGAAGTCGCTCTCCTTCCGCCTCCCGTAGTTTACGAGAGGGAATACTACGAGGAAGCGGCGGAAGAAGAACCCATAACCGTCAAGAACGTGAACGGCACTTACTGCGTCACGGGCGGCAAATTGTACAGACTTTGCGAAAACATCAATTTCGACGACAGAGAATCGCTCGCCTATTTCCAGCGTATGCTTCGTGAATACGGCGTCATCGACGCTCTTGAAGCGAAAGGCATACACGAGAACGACACGGTAGATATTTACGGCATCCAGTTTGAATTCGTGTTCTGAAATATCGTTTCCACCGTTTTGAAGCTGCTCTGCGGCGAATATACCCATCTGTCGAGCTTTTCTGACGGAATTATGTAGTCGTAATCGTAAACGGGCTTTTCCTTTTCGGCTTTGTCGATTATTATGAGCTTGACTTTCATTTTCTGCGGTATCACGCTTTTTATATAGACCGATACCGTGTCACCGGCTTCAAGACCGTCGGTGTATTCGGCAAGACCGGCGAGGTTGGGCGACAGCTCGACGAAGATACCGTATTTTTCTATCGACCTTACCGTACCCGTTACCGCCTGGCACGGCGAAAAGCGCGACGCGTTTTCTTCCCACGTCCCAAGCAGCTCCTTGTGCGTCAGCGTCACTCTGCCGTTTTCGTCGCACGGCGTGCGTATCACGGCTTTGATGTGCTGCGACGCATAGAACCTGTCACGCGGGTGCGATATGCGCGACACCGACATCGAATCTATCGGCAGCAGCGAGATTATACCGCAGCCGATATCGCAGAACGCGCCGAACGGCTCCAGATGCGTCACCACGGCGTCTATCACGTCGCCCGCTTCATAGCACGATACGCAGTTTGCCATACATTCCTCCTGCGCCGCTTTGCGGGAGAACACGGGTGTCGTTCCGCAGGTGTCGATGACCTTGAAGCAGACGTATTTGCCGACACGGCTTATCGCGGCGATCTCACGCGAGCTTTCGCGCACGGAAAGCGAAACACATTCTTCAAACGGTATCACGCCGACGATCCCGCTTCTGAGCCGGACGTACAGATCGTGTTCTTCGGTGCAGCGGAACGCTTTGCCTTCGAGGATGACCCCGTTTTCCTTTGCTTTTTCAAGCGACGCCATCGAATGGCAGTAATCTTTTGTGCTTTGTTCGCCGTAAAGACCGCCTTCGGGCGGGTATAAACTGTTTTTCATTGATCTTCACTCCATATATCAGACTTTTTGGGTTTCTCCCTACAAATCCATATATACGAAAGGAAGCTTTCCGGTATGTTTGAAAAACTTGCCCAAATCGAAAAAAAACTCATCGACATCGAATCGCGTCTTGCGTCACCCGAGGTCGTATCCGATCTTGCGGAATATACGTCGCTTATGAAAGAGTATAAGCAGATATCGCCGATCGTCGAAAAATACCGTGAATACAAGAGCGCCGAATCTCTCAAAGCCGACGCTTATGAGCTTATGTCGTCCGACGACGTCGAAATGAAAGAGCTTGCCAAAGCCGAATTCGACGAAGCCGAAGAAACGCTCGTTCGCACACGCGACGAGCTTCGCATAATGCTGCTTCCCGTCGATCCCAACGACGAAAAGAACGTCATCGTTGAAATAAGAGCGGGAGCAGGCGGCGAAGAGGCGTGCCTTTTTGCCTATGTGCTTTACCGTATGTATAATATGTACGCCGAGCAGGCGGGCTTCAAGTGCGAACTCCTTTACACCAACGAAACGGAACTCGGAGGAATGAAAGAGGTCTCGTTTATGGTCATCGGCGAGGGCGCGTATTCGCGATTCAAATTCGAGTCGGGCGTTCACCGCGTACAGAGAGTGCCGGAGACCGAGTCGCAGGGCAGGATACAGACGTCCACCGCAACGGTCGCCGTACTTCCCGAAGTCGAGGACGTCGATTTTGAACTCAATATGGACGAGCTTGAAATAAGCACCCACCGTTCGTCGGGTGCAGGCGGTCAGCACATCAACAAGACCGAATCCGCGATCCGCATCATCCATATACCGACGGGCACGGTCGTTGACTGCCAGGACGAACGAAGCCAGATGAAAAATAAGGATAAAGCGCTCAAGGTTATGAAAAGCCGCCTCGCGGCACTTGAGCGGGAAAAACGCGAAAGCGCCATAGCGTCCGAACGCCGCAGTCAGGTCGGCACGGGCGACAGAAGCGAACGGATACGCACCTATAACTATCCGCAGAGACGTGTCACCGATCACCGCATAGGACTGACGATATATCAGCTCGAAGCCTTCCTCAACGGCAGACTTGACGAAATGATAGACGGTCTCATCACCGCGGACAGAGCCGCAAAGCTCGCCGCCCAGAGCGAAGACTGAAAAAAAGTTCAAAATATTTTGAAAAAATCGAAAAAAACACTTGCAATATAAAAAATGGTGTGATATACTATACGTTGCGTGAACAATATGTTGTACGTACAAGAAAGCGAGGGAAAACGAAGATGAAATCCGGAATCCATCCTGAATTCAAGGAAACAGTTGTCAGATGCGCTTGCGGCGAAGAATATAAAACATATTCCTGCAAAGATTCCATAAAGGTTGATATATGCGCTAAATGCCACCCCTTCTTCACCGGCAAACAGAAGTTTGTCGATGCGGGCGGACGCGTTGATAAATTCAAAAAGAAATTCAACCTCAACTGATTTGCGTATCTTCACGGCTGTTGTGTTCAACAGCCGTGCTGTTTTTTTATTCGGATAATATACCTGTTTTGTTTTTGAGTCGGCTTTGCCGTCTCAAAAACTCCTTCAAGACGAGCGCAACGCGAGTCCTCGTGCCGTCCAAACGAGCGCAATAAAATGAAGCGAGCGCGATAAGCACGAGAAACTCACTTGCAAAACGAAGTTTTGCAAGTCAAAAATAACGGAGGTATTATGGCTGAAATAGAAAAAATAATCACCGTCGAAGAAGACGGCGAAAAGACAAGGGCACTTCTCGTGTCGCTCCTCACTCCCGAAATGAGCGAAAGAGAAGTCGAAACCTCGCTTGACGAGCTTGAAAGACTGCTTGACACCGCAGGCGGAGAAGCGGTACTGCGCGTGATCCAGGCGCGTCCGTCGCCCGACAACAAGACTTTTATCGGCAAAGGAAAATGCGAGGAGATCGCGGAATACATCAAAAACGACGGCAATATCTCAATGGTGATATTCGATAACGAGCTTTCTCCGTCGCAGATAAAAAATCTCGAAGACGCCCTTGACGTGAGGGTTATCGACAGAACGATGCTGATACTCGATATCTTCGCGCTCCACGCCGTAACGGGCGAGGGCAAGCTGCAGGTCGAGATCGCCTGCCTGCGCTATACCGCTCCGCGGATAATGGGCAAGGGCAAGATGCTTTCCCGACTCGGAGGCGGAATAGGCACGCGAGGCCCCGGCGAATCGCAGCTCGAAACGGACAGACGTCACCTGCAAAGACGCATTGAAGCGCTTACCGAACGGCTCACCGAGCTTGAACGCACGTCAGAGGTGAAGCGCAAGGGCAGAGACAAAAACGGAATGAAGACCGTGGCGATAGCCGGTTATACCAACGCGGGGAAGTCAACGCTGCTCAATTACCTTACGGGCGCGGGAGTGCTTTCCGAGGACAAGCTGTTTGCCACCCTTGATCCAACCACGAGGAAGCTGACGCTTCCCGACGGCACTGATGTGCTGCTCACCGACACGGTCGGATTCATCGACAGACTGCCGACGCATCTCGTCAAGGCGTTTCGTTCAACGCTTGAGGAAATACGCTACGCCGACGTGATAATCTGTCTTATCGACGCGTCCGAAGCGGACACCGAAAGGACGAGGAAAAAGAACGTCACCCTTGACCTTGTGAACGAGCTTACGGGAGAAGCAAAAGAGATAATCTGGTGCTACAACAAATGCGACGAAGCGATCGACACCGAATTTATGATGAAAGACGCGGTGTGCGTTTCCGCAAAGACCGGGAAAGGCGTGGAAGACCTGCTTGCGAAGATAAAGGAAGTCATCGACGGCGGCAGAAAGACGCTCTGCTACTTCTTCCCGCACAGCGAAGCGGCTGAAATGAACCGGCTTTTCCGTTCGTCAGCCGTGCTCGATACCGAGTACACCGACGAAGGCGCCATCGTGAAAGCGATAGTCGAGCCGGAAGCCGAAAACCGCTTTGCACGTTTTGTGCAGAATAACTGAAAAAATGCGTACAAAGAGCGGACACCCGAGTCCGCTCTTTTGTGATATACTGATAGAGAAGGAGGTGCTTTTATTATAAAAGGCATAGACGTATCTTTCTATCAGGGAGATATAGATTGGAAAAAAGTCAAAAACGACGGCATAAGGTTTGCCGTTATCAAGGCAAGCCAGGGAGGTCTTGCAAAAGAAAAGGGAGTGTACCCGTTCAGCGATCCCGCGTATATACGCAACATCACCGGCGCAAACGATGCGGGTATCGACTGCGGAACGTATCATTATCTGACGGGTGTCACCGACAGGGAAGTCGAGCTTGAAACGAACTATTATATCGGGCTTGTCTCGCGTTTCCGCGAAAACGTCAAGCTGTTCTGCGCCTGCGACCTTGAGGACGAACGGTATAAGTCGCTGACAAGACGGCGCAATACGGATTTTGTGCGGCTTTTTGCCGATATGGTGTCGGAAGCGGGATTTACACCCGTCATCTACACAAACAACGATTTCAGGACGAACTATCTTGACCTTGACCGACTTTCGGATATCGGAGTGTGGTACGCGACGTACCGCAAAACGCCGTCGCCGACGCCGAAGCCGGATGTTCCGCGCATCGCCGCTTATCAGTGGACGAACAAAGGGACGGTGGACGGCATAAACGGCACGGTGGACCTTGACGAAGGGTATTTCGAGACGGTTTTTGCTGTCGGCGACCGCGTGAGATTCAAGGCGGATGCCGTGAGTTATTGGAAAAACGGACCTGTGATCCCCGAATACGTCAGACGCAATACCTGGGTGATTTCAAGAACGTCCCTGAACGGCAGCGACGTCCTCAAAGGCGGCGAAAAAGCCGTACTTCTCGAGGGCGTGAACACCTGGGCGGCGGAAAATACGCTCGAAATCGTGTAACGATTTCGAATTACAAATTTCAAATACCAAATACCAAATTAAGGAAGGGATTTTCACGCCGAAAACGTGAAAATCCCCTTTTCCTCTTTTATTTGTATTTGTTTATAAGCGTTTTTATATCGCCAAGCAGCTTGACGTCTTTTTGCGAAACATTGGGACTTTCGTCCAAGCCAAGCAGAAACGACGGATTAAGGTCAAGGATCTGACATATCCTTTTGAACTGTTCAAGGCTCGGCTCCTGAAAATCGCGTTCTATTTTTGAATAATTCGATTGATTCATCGGAATAAGATCTGCGACTTCACTTTGCGTCATATCAAGGTCTTCGCGGGCATTTTTTATTTTTTCTCCTATTTTCACATCTTACCCTCCATGTGATTTATTTATAGCATTTTTAACTATTTTATATTGACAAATAGTTATGTATGCTATATAATACATATATAAATAGGTAGAAAATAACTAAAAAGGAGAAAAAGAAAAATGAAAAAAACATCAAAAAAACTATTATCGTTAGTATTAGCAATAGTAATGGTAGTGGCTTTGTTTCCACTTGAAATTTTTGCAGCGGGGAATTCTATAAGTACAGCAACGGATATAAGCCTTGGATATAATTATTCCGGAGAAATTTCAACAGCAAACAAATATGATTATTACAAATTCACGCTATCACAATCAGGTTCGTTGAATATAACTGCGAGTGCAATGGTTAACTTATATTACCGTATATATGATACAAGTAATACGTCGTCAGCTATTTGGAGCACTTCACATTCAGGAGATATGAATACAACCTTAGAATTGTGTGCAGGGACATATTATTTCAAAGTGGAATACGGCGGTTATGGAGCGTATAGCTTCAAACTATCATTTACTAGCGCAAATGAAAGTTTTGCCGAAACAATAGGTGGTTCTAATAATACACTTTCAACGGCATCATCAATTACATTAGGTACAACTTACCGAGGACACATTGGTATAAACGATAAAAATGACTATTATAAATTCACGCTATCACAATCAGGTTCGTTGAATATAACTGCGAGTGCAATGGTTAACTTATATTACCGTATATATGATACAAGTAATACGTCGTCAGCTATTTGGAGCACTTCAACATCGGGTGTTTTGAATAAAACTATTCAATTGAGTGCAGGAACATATTATTTCAAAGTGGAATACGGCGGTTATGGAGCGTATAGCTTTAATTTAAGCTACATACCTCAAGACACAAAAAATCCTAGCTGTGCAATTTCTACAACAAAAAACATAGAATCAAGTCAAACGGTTTCACTAGAATTATATGATAACATTGGGATTGCAGGTTATTATTGGGGTACAAATTCAAATTATTCAAGCAACACATATACAAGTATCTCGAAAGCGCCGCAAAATACTACAATATCAAAAACTATATCAAATTCAGGAACATACTACTTGACAGCAAAGGACACAAAAGGCAACATATCAACAACAGTAAGCATAACTTTTTATAAAATCGCATTAAACGCTAACGGAGGAAGTGTATCACCATCGTATATATTGGCTCCGAAAGGATATAGTTTTACCTTTCCGATTCCAAGCAAAACAAATAATAAATATATGGGGTGGGAGATTTCGCAGAGTGAAACATCAGGAATATATACATTATATCCGACAGAAAATGCTACATATTATGCAATATGGTCATCGGATATAATAAACCCGACTGCATCAATCCAATCAAAAGATGAAATTGATACATATCGAAAACGAATAGTTCAAAATGTTACTTTGGAACTGCGCGACAATGAAAAAATACGCGGCTATTTCTGGGGCACAAGTGCAACATACACAGATAATACTTATATCAATGTCAAATATGATTGGTTCGACAGTGATCCGACTTTGAAGCGTGAAACGATTATTGTTTCAGATCCTGGAACATATTATTTGAATGTCGTGGACAACAGCGGTAATATATCACAAACCTACAGTATTACATTTTTCAGGACTTCGTTGGATGCAAATGGTGGAAATGTGTCGGTTTCGTATATTATTACCGAGAAAGGGAACATATGCAATTTTCCAAAGCCGGACGATAGAGAAGGCTACAAATTTATCGGATGGGCATTATCACCTACAGCAACAAGTGGAGCAATATCGCATTATCCTACGGAAAACTCAAAATACTATGCAATTTGGAAAGAACACCCGAAACTTGAGATATCACTTTCAAAAACAGATGAAAAATTAGTAATCGGAGAAACCTTGACAATTATTCCTACCACAACTCCTGACGGTCAAGCCGTAACTTGGTCAACAACAAATATAAATATTGCAGAAGTTTCTAATGGGACAATTACTGCGAAAAATGTGGGAACCGCAACTATAACTGCCAGTTTTATATATGATGGTGAGTTATGTCAAGGTATATGCACCATTACAGTCGAATGTCATCACGCTAATACAACCATCTATCATGCGGAGGATTCAACCTGCTTGATGCAGGGACATAATGAATATACAATTTGCAATGATTGTGGCGAGGTAATAAACGGTTCGGACGAATTACTCCCTATTGGCAATCACTCAGGCGGAAATGCCACCTGCAAAGAACAAGCGATATGTGTAGTGTGTCATCAACCGTACGGCGAATATGCTTCTCATGATCTAACACACCATATTCGAATTGAAGCAGATCATTTCAAAGCCGGTAATATTGAATATTGGACGTGCAATGTCTGCGGGAAGCATTTCAGCGATTCAGAATGTAAGACAGAAATATCCGAAAAAGATACGGTCATTTCAAAGATTGAGCATAGCTATTCAAATATATGGTCTTTTGACTATTTAAAGCATTGGAAAGAATGTTCATGCGGCGATAAGATTTCTGAAGAAACTCACGCTTTTGATAATGCTTGCGATACTGATTGCAATATTTGCGGATATGTTAGAAGAATAATTCACAATTACGATGAGGAATGGCTTTTCGATGAAATATATCATTGGCATGAGTGTAACTGTTGTGGCGATGTGACACAAAAAGCGTATCATACTTGGGATAAAGGCACAGTAACTAAAGCGCCGACAATTGAATCAGAGGGCGTGATCGTATATAAATGCACAGTTTGCGGTAAAGAAAGAACAGAGATACTTGAAAAAATTACTTATGTTCGCGGGGATGTGGACAACAATGGCTCGGTGAACAGCACTGACGCAATTTACTTACTGCGTCATATTATGCGTGCTTCAAAATACCCCATAAATCAAAATGGGGATATGGATGGTGACGGAGAAATAAATTCCTCTGATGCAATCTATTTACTTCGTTATACTATGCGTCCGAGTAAATATCCCCTTTCCTGAAAGTATATAATAAACCGAATAAAAAAGGATTTCCGCTTTTTGAACTGCGGAAATCCTTTTTTTGTCTATTCATTTTCAAAACTTATCTTTCGCACCAGGATGGATTTTGCTCTGTCTCCGTTTTCGTCCGTCAGCGTGAAATCACTGTACGCGAGGAATGCGCTGTTTCCGTCGAAGACGCAAAGGTCGTTATTGGCGCAGCTGTATCTGAAATATCCCGTATAGATCTCGTCTTCCGGGACGGAAAGTATATGCTTCACGTCGTCCCATTCGTACAGATCACCGTCGCAGGATGCCCTTACATAAACTCCCGGGCGTCCCGACGTCATAAGCGTTGCGCCGCATTCAAGGCGGACCGCACGCGGGAACACGCCGTAGTCGTAGAAAACCTCCGGCTCGTTCCACGTTTTTCCGTCATCGCACGAACGCACCGAATACATCTTGGGAGCGGGGTGGTCTTTGTCGCCGAGCGTATACGGAGACAGCGAGCCGGAACGCATTATCAGCACGATATCGCCGTTTTCGGCAAACAGAACGGCGGCTTCGAAAAATCCCTCAATGTCTATCGCTTCGGGGACGTTGTATTCTTCCTTGTACCGAACGGTGCTGACGTAGTCCCAGGTGTGACCGTTGTCGTCGGAGCGCAGCAGATGTATGCACGAACGGCGCGAGCCCATTCTGCCGTCGTCCATAACGTACCCGCCGTTGAGCGGCATCCAAAGGACACCGTTTTTGTCGGCGTAATACTGCATACCGAAATGGCGTTTGAGGAATTTGGGGCTGAAGTCCTCAAAATAACTCACGTCCATATTTTTCCAGCGAACGACGCATTTTTCCTTTACCGGAACACACTTTCCCGCGGGAATGCGTTTTGCTTCAAATTCCTTTGCTATTTTGTCGCCGAGGTACGGCGTAAGCTCGTCGACTGTATAGACGGTCCTTCGTCCGCAGCAGTAGGATATGCGTTTTCTGTGTTCGTCCGCTTCGGGCAGCTCGGGGAGGTCGTACAGAGTGGGGAATTCGCACATCTGCAGTCTGTCGCCGTTTTTAAGCGGAGGAGCCGCCATTATCCATTCGTCAAGGTCGAACGACCTTTCCCACGTTTTTCCCTCGTCGGAGGACACGAAAAGCGGGTTGACGTCCTCTTTGCCGAAAGCAAGGAGATCGTCGATCCTCGCGCTGAACCGCAGATACAGTTTTCCGTCCCTGCAGCGTATCAGCGGATCCTGATATCCGCCCCCGATAAGCTTTTCTTTTGAACTTTGCGCGACGATATGAGGCTCGCCTATTATCATTTTCATAGTATAATACTCCATATAAACAATACTGACAAACTCGTTCTTTACGCCGTTGAAATGAAATAAACAATAATATAAGCGTACTCTTGAAAATGATTGGAAGTACGCTTTAATTAGTTTTTCAATAGGAATTTTTGATTTTATTTATAATTTCAACGGCTTCGACGAAAAACTCGACTGCCGTAGAACACTACGGCGACGCTCGCTTTTCGCCGAAAATAACTTCGTTTGTCTCGGTCTGGGGCAGTTTGCAGACTTTGGTTTACCATTCTATCGGTTCAAGACCGTTTTGTATGAGGAAATCGTTGCACTTGGAAAAATGCCGGCAGCCGAAAAATCCGTAGTACGCCGAAAGCGGTGACGGGTGCGGAGCCGTCAGCACAAGATGACGCTTGTTCGTGATGAGCGGCAGTTTTTCTTTTGCAAAATTGCCCCAAAGCAGAAATACCATCGGCTTTTCGCGTTCGTTCAAAGCCGTTATGGCTTTGTCGGTTATCGCTTCCCAGCCCTTGTGTCTGTGGCTTCCCGCTGCTCCGTCGCGTACCGTCAGCACGGTGTTGAGAAGCAGAACGCCCGACTTTGCCCATCTTTCAAGACAGCCGTTTGGCGGTATCGGCGTTCCGAGATCATCGTGAAGCTCCTTGAATATGTTGCGGAGCGACGGCGGTACCTCCACGCCCTCTTTGACCGAGAACGAAAGACCGTGCGCCTGACCTTCGCCGTGGTACGGGTCCTGCCCGATTATGACCGCGCGGACGTCGTCGTAATCGGTGTAGCGGAACGCGTTGAAAATATCGTACATATCGGGGTGTACCGTGAAACGACGGTATTCGTCCTTGAGGAATTCACGCAGCTTTTTGTAGTTCTCGGAAGCAAACTCTTCCGCAAGCAGCTCGTCCCAGCGGTTTCCGATGTTTACCATTATTTCGTGCCGAAAATTCTGTCGCCTGCGTCGCCGAGACCGGGAACGATATATGCGTTTTCGTTGAGTCTTTCGTCAACTGCGGCAACGTAGATATTTACGTCGGGATGAACGGCGGTGACAGCCGTGACCCCTTCGGGAGCGGCAACGAGGTTCATAAGCGAAATATCCTTGCAGCCGATCTTTTTGAGTTCGTTGATCGCGGCGATGCTGGATCCGCCCGTGGCGAGCATCGGATCAACTACGATGACCTGTCTGTCGGCAATGTCGGCAGGCGCTTTGAAATAATATCTGTGCGGCTCTTTGGTAACGGGATCGCGGTAAAGTCCCATATGACCTACCTTTGCAACAGGGCAGACGGTGAGGAAGCCGTCGACCATACCGAGACCTGCTCTGAGTATGGGAACGATGGCGAGCTTTTTGCCTGCTACCATTTTCTGCGTGCATTTGCAGATAGGCGTGTCTATTTCAACTTCTTCGAGCGGAAGATTGCGGGTGATCTCGTATGCCATAAGCATCGAAATTTCAGTAAGAAGTTCGCGGAAATCCTTGGAACCGGTATCTTTCTGACGCATTATCGTGAGTTTGTGAGTGATGAGGGGATGATCGAATACTGTGACTTTTCCCATTGTGCTCTCCTTCTGCCGGAGTCCGGCATATTATCTTCGACTCAATTATAACATCAAAAACTCAAAAATCAACCTTTTTTCGATAAAAAATCCGAATTTATCAAATTAAAAGACGCAGTATATGTTTTTGCTTGACAAATGTATCAAAAAAGGGTATTATATACAAGATAATAAAGCGGTGAAACATCCGCTGAAAAACGAAAGGGGCGAAAAGAATGGAATCCGGAAGTAGCAACGGCGTACCGCGACGATGTCTTTTTGCCGTTTTCGGTTTATAACACGTTGGGACATCGTTACGTTCACCGTACTTCCAGCAGACGGAAAAAACGTCAGCTATCATTTTTTAACGGAGGTACTTGGAAATGAACGAAAAAATCACAGAACTTCTCGAAGCAAAGAAGTACAGAGAACTCAAAGAATTTCTTGCGGAGGAAACACCGCAGGACATCGCGCAGGCACTCGAAGAGATCGAAGAGGACAGCCTTCCTCTCGTTTTCAGAGTCCTGCCGAAAGAACTTGCCGCCGAAACGTTCGTAGAGCTTTCACCCGAAGGCGAAGAGCTGCTTATCAAATCTTTTTCGGATATTATGCTGAAAGAGATCTTTGACGAACTGTATCTTGACGATACGGTCGATATCATCGAAGAAATGCCCGCAAACGTCGTTAAAAGGATAATCAGGGCGGCAGACAGCGAAACCAGAAAAAAGATCAACGAGCTGCTCAATTACCCGGAGGATTCCGCGGGCAGCATAATGACCACCGAGTACGTCACCCTGCAGGGCTTTATGACGGTCGAAGAGGCGATAAAGCATATACGCCGTACCGGTGTTGACAAAGAGACGATCTATACCTGTTACGTCACGACTGAAGCCAAGGTGCTTGAAGGCGTGCTGACGGTAAAAGACCTGCTCGTGGCGCCTGACGACGCTACGGTGGGCGAAATTATGGAAACGAACGTCATTTCCGTTTCCACCGACGAAGACAAGGAAGACGTTGCCCGTGAAATGTCGAAGTATGACTTTCTGGCGATGCCCGTCGTGGACAAGGAAAACAGGCTCGTCGGTATCGTAACGTTCGACGATGCGGTGGACGTTATCGAAGAAGAGGCGACCGAGGATATCGAAAAAATGGCGGCTATCACTCCGTCGGACAAGCCGTATCTCCGCACCGGCGTCTTTGAAACCACGCTCAAACGTATCCCGTGGCTGCTGCTGTTGATGGTATCGGCAACATTCACGGGACAGATAATCACGAATTTTGAATCGGCACTTGCCGGAAGTATGGC
Source organism: Eubacteriales bacterium (assembly GCA_045643125.1). Taxonomy (GTDB): domain Bacteria; phylum Bacillota; class Clostridia; order Oscillospirales; family CAG-382; genus UBA1206. Next base: position 10,266 of record JAZUKE010000107.1, on the reverse strand, counting down.
GCTCACCGCCTTCATACCGATGCTTATGGACACCGGCGGAAACGCCGGAAGCCAGGCTTCGGTAACAATAATCCGCGGTCTTGCGCTCGAAGAAATAAGAATAAACGACATTCTCCGCGTTATGTGGAAGGAAATGCGCGTTTCTTTCCTTTGCGGCATCGCGCTCGCGATCGCCAATTTCGGCAAGATAATGCTCGTTGACAACCTCATTTTCCACAACGACGTTACCGTTTCGGTAGCGTTCGTGGTATGCGTTACTCTGATAGTGACGGTATTCTGCTCAAAGCTCGTGGGCTGTACGCTTCCGATAATCGCAAAAAAACTCGGATTCGACCCTGCGGTTATGGCGTCGCCGTTCATAACGACTATCGTTGACGCGATCTCTCTTATAGTATTCTTTGAAGTGGCGCAGCTGCTTCTCACTTCTGTCTGATCAAACGGCTTCGACCTATACAAAAAGGAGATATTTTTATGATCACTTTCTCTGCGGAACAGATGCAGTTCCAGCTCGACACGGCAAATTCTTCCTACGTTATGCACGTCCGCGACGGATTTCTCGTACACGTTTATTACGGAAAACGTCTGAACGTCGCCGATCATTCGTATATGCGCTGGTTCCAGGGCAAAGCCGCCTTTTCGCCGCGTCTTGAAGGCTGCACGGGCTTCATACTCGATGATACGCCGCTCGAATATCCCTGCTTCGGCAGAGGTGACCTGCGCTCTCCCGCACTTGAAATAATCAATTCCGACGGAAGCGATATCGTCGATCTGCGTTACGTTTCGCACGAGATAACGAGCGGCAAGCCGTCGATTCCCGGGCTTCCCGCGTTCTATACCGAAAAAGGCGATAACGCCGATACTCTCGTGATATATCTCCGCGACGAAGTCGGCGGAGTGGGTGTAAAGCTGTTTTATACCGTCTTTTACGACTACGATATCATCACGCGCCACGCCGAAATAACGAACGAAGGCGAAAATACCTTCGTAATAAAAGCGGCGGCTTCGGCGGCGATAGACTTTGACAGGATGGACTATGACCTCGTTTCCAACTACGGCACGCACGAAAAGGAAAGAATGATCGAGCGTCATCCGATCCTTCACGGCAAGACCGAGCTTGCAAGCCGCAGAGGCTCCTCGGGACACGTTCACAACCCGTTTATCATCATTTCCTCCCGCAATGCCGATGAGGACCACGGAGACGTCTATGCGTCGCTGCTCGTTTACTCCGGCTCACATTCTATGTCTGTCGAGGGCGGACAGTACAACACCTGCCGTCTTCTTGCGGGAATAAATCCCGACGGCTTTGCCTGGAAGACGGAAGCAGGAGAAACTTTCGTCACGCCCGAAGCGGCGCTTTGCTATTCTTCGTCCGGCTTTACGGGTATGACACATTCGTTCCACCGTCTCATCAACGACAGACTTATAAGAGGGAAATACAGAAACAAACGCCGCCCCGTGCTGCTCAACAGCTGGGAAGCCTGCTATTTCGGTTTTGACGAAGACAGACTGTTGAAAATCAGCGAATGTGCCGCCGATCTCGGCATCGAGATGCTCGTCATCGACGACGGCTGGTTCGGCAAGAGAAACGACGACAGCTGCTCGCTCGGCGATTGGTACATAAACAGAAATAAACTCCCCAACGGATTTGACAGGATCCATTCGCTTCTTGCCGAAAAAGGCTGCGGACTCGGTATATGGTTTGAGCCGGAGATGATATCCCCCGATTCCGACCTTTACAGAAGCCACCCGGATTGGTGCCTGCACGTTGAAAACAGACCGCGTTCCGAGGGCAGAAGACAGCTCATCCTCGATCTTTCGAGAAAAGACGTCTGCGACTATATCTACGAAAGCGTCGCGTCCTTGCTCCGTCAGAAGACCGTGGACTATATCAAATGGGATTTCAACCGCAATGTCGCCGAGGTCGGCTCGGCGCTTCTCCCGCGTGACAGACAGGGTGAAGTTCTGCACAGATATTATCTCGGACTTTACTCCGTGCTTGAAAGGCTCGTCACCGATTTCCCGGACGTACTCTTTGAATCCTGCTCCGGAGGCGGCGGAAGATACGACTGCGGTATGCTTTACTATATGCCGCAGACCTGGACGAGCGACAACTCCGACGCCATCGAACGTCTCAAAATACAGTACGGCACGTCTCTCGTCTATCCGCTTTCGTCTATGACGGGACACGTTTCGGCTTCCCCGAATCATCAGGTCGGGCACGTCACTCCGTTTGAAACGCGCTTCAACGTGGCGTTCAACGGCTCGTTCGGATACGAACTCGATCCCACCAAGCTTTCGGACGAAGACAAAAAACTCGTCACCGAAAGCGCGGAGCTGTATAAAAAATACGGCGACGTCCTTGTGAACGGTGATTATTACCGGCTCAGAAACAACTATGAGGAAGAATGTGCCGCGTGGTGTACCGTGTCTGGTGACAAAAAGACCTGCATCGCCGTCTATGTGAACACGCACGTCAGAGTCTACGACAGAAACGAGCATCTGCCTCTTAAAGGGCTTGAAGAAAATTCGCTCTACAAAGACGTCAGAACGGGCGACGTGTATTCCGGCGCCCAGCTTATGGGATTCGGCGTCAGAGTGAATTGCACTGCCGAGTTTTCAAGCAGTATGTGGATACTCGAAAAGATATGAAAGCTATGAAAAGGGCAGCGTCGTTTGTTCTTGCGATCCTTTGCCTATTGCCGATGCTTCATATCGGAGGTGCGAAAATGAAAGTGAGCGCCGAAGCCGGCTATACCCTCGAAGACCTTGACTATATAAACTGCGATATCATCAAAGACGAAGCTCACCGCCGCTACGTCAACGCTATGATAAAATATCACCTTGTCAACGAGTTCGACACCCGTGTGAGCGACACGCTCAAAAAGGGCAAAAACGTGATATTCTATTTTGACGGCGCAAGCGACAACAACATTTCGGGCAGATACACCGATTACAAAAGATATCATTTTTCGGCGGTCTGCGTGGTCGTCAGACTCAAAGACGGTATGCCGCAGATAGTGTTTATGGACGATTTTACGTCCACGATCCCCGATAACCCGCGCAAACCGTCGCTTAACGACGGCACACCCGTGCCCACCGTCGTTGACGGCATACTACCGGTAACCACCACCAATCACGGCGGCTACGCGGCTCTCCATCTGCAATGCCACAATGACGGAGACGTCATCAGGTGTACCGAAAACAGAAGCTATATGAGTTCAAGCACCGGCATTGATATCCACGAGAGATCGTGGGACTATGTGAATTCGTCCACATACAGCTCCACCGGCTGTTTCAACGTAGGCAAAAGCGTGGAAGCGGGCGGCAGATATAATGAATTTATGCTTGTCGTCACGGGGATAAAAAGCGCGTATTACAACAAATTCTCGTCTACGGGCGAGAATGTCGGCGTCGCGGTCATAGATCACACGCTCTACGCCGAACAGATAAAAGATATCTACAAAGGCGACAACACCAGAAGCGCCGACGAAATAGCCGATGCGATAACCGCATATACGCGCAGTCTCAACGTGAACACCGATTTTTTTGCGTCCGAAGGTCATACGCACACGTTTTCGGAGCCGATCATTGAAGAAGCGCATCCGCACAGAAACTACCGTGTCTGCGAATGTGGGTATATCGAAGTGCTTGACGACGGCAACGAAATTTTCGACTGCGATATATGCAACCCTTTGGAGGAGGACAAAACGTATAAAGGCGTTCTTCCGTTCGTCTGCTATGTCGGCGACGGAGAGAAGATAAACTCGTTTTCGAGTGCGTATATGAATTCCGAAGGCGTAAAGCTTGATCCGAATACCGAATACCGCATTGACAAGATATACAATACGTCCGCGTGCCGCATAACCTTTATGAGCGGCGGAAGAGTGATCGAAGCGTTCGTTCCGCTTTCCGATGTCGTGTGCGGTGCGGAAAACGGACTTGCGTCCGCTCATTCGGAAAAGCAGATAACCACTTACAAAAGAGTGAACGGCGATGAATACGGCTATGTGGGAAGCGGTGACGACATATACGTTTCCGGCAGTGAAAACGGTATGACGCAGGTATTTTATCCGATCTCCGACGGAAAATTCAAGCTCGGCTGGGTGAAGACGAACGAATTGCCGACGTTGGAATTTACCGTGACTTTTGACGCAAACGGCGGAAAGAATGCGCCGAAGAAGCTCACGAAGAAAGAAGGCGCAGCCGTCATTCTGCCGCAGGATATCCCGAACCGCGAAGGCTTTGAGTTCGTGAGCTGGAACACGTCCAAAGACGGAAGCGGTGCCGATTACGCCGCCGGAAGCGAATACAAAGATGACAAAAATCTGACTTTGTACGCGATATGGAAAGAAAAAGCGCCGGAAGTATCCGAGGAAGCAAGCGAAGAAATATCAGAGCTATCGACGGAAGCAACATCTGAAGAAGCGTCCGAGGTCTCGGCTCCGCCATCGGCGGAAGAAAACAAAGGCGCGTCTTTCCTCGTATGGCTGATACCGGTATCTGTCGTATTGCTTGCCGCCGCAGCCGTCGTAATAATTAAAAAATTAAAAATTAAAAATTGATAATTATAAGTAAAAGCAGACCGATTATTTTCATCAGTCTGCTTTTTTTGTGCGATTATCTGCGCTCCGATTGGTTTACATAATGCAGGACTTGTAAATATCTTTTACGATATTTTCAAGGAGCGTTTCTTTTTCGAGCATATCTTTTGCGAGCGCGATCTGACATCTGGCGCGCACAAGGTTATGACCGGGGTACTTCGTTTTGAAATATTTGTCTCCCGTGATATAGTCGTCGAGGAAGCGGGAAGCAAGCTCAACGGTCATCGTTACGGCGCCGAGAGCCATATATTTTATTTCGTTTTCTGTGACGATGCCGGCTATCGACGAAATGAAGCCTTCGCAGAAAGCCTTGTATTTTTCAAGATCGACTGCCACCATCCTTACGTCCGGTTCGTCTTCTTCGGCAGTGCTTGCGGCAAAACGTACCGCGTCGCCGAAATCGTGGGCGACAAGCCCGGGCATCATCGTGTCAAGGTCTATGACCACAAGCGGCAAATGAGTTTCTTTATCAAAAAGGACGTTGTTCGTCTTCGTGTCGTTGTGCGTTACTCTGAGCGGAAGTTCGCCTTTTTCGAGCAGATCGCCGAGCAGACACGCTTTTCCGTAAACGGAACGGAGAAATTCGAGTTCTTCCTTTACCTCGTTCACTCTTGAATATTCGTCTGTTCTTGCGTCGTTGTTCAGCTTGTCAAGACGTTTTTTCGTGTTGTGGAAATCGGGGATCGTCTCTTTGAGCAGGGAAGCGTCGAAGCTGTTGAGCTTGCGCTGAAAATCGCCGAAAGCCTTGCCGACTCCGTAAAGCACGCTGCGGTCGGCACAGTTATTGAACGTGACGGAATCGATATAATTTGACATACGCCAGAACAAATTATCGTTGTCTGCGTAATAATTCTTTCTGTCTTTGGTGTGGTGATAATGGATGCGCACGTCATCGGGGTAATTATCTATTATATAAGTAGTCACAAGGTCAATGTTACGCATTATCGCCGCCGGATCGTTGAAAACGTAACGGTTCACCCGCTGCAGAAAAAAATTTTTTTCGTATCCGTCGTCAAGCCTGACGTTGATGATATAAGTTGAATTTATATTTCCGAAAGTGTTTTCCTGATAATCTGTAACTTTCCCGTTTATGCGAAAAGCATCGCATACTTCCTGAAATTTAGGATACAGGTCAATTGCGCTCAACACAATACCTCCCAATACCGTTTGTGCGTTTTATGGTATAGTATATAATATTGTAAAAACGCGAATTTTGTCAAACAACTGCGAAAAGCATACGCCTGATCAAAATACGAAAATGTTAAGTTTATATAATATGTTTCATAAAGGCACAATTACTCATTTCAAGATATTATAGCATATATTTTTCCGAAAGTAAATAGATATTTTAAGAAAAATGCAATATTTTGTAAAATAATGCCGCGATTTGCAGTATCAAAAATTCATACTGTTTTCGTTTGTCAAAAAATCAAGCAGTCCCATTATGAGAATATCGTCGTTATTGTAATAAGCCTTTGCGGAACCGTAAACGATAATTATTTTTTATTCTTTTTTCAAAAAAAGAACCCCGACCGAAGAACGTGTTTGTCTTCGGTCGGGTTTTGAAAAATTGCGGTTTTACTGTGCTTCGTAGTCCTCGATGATCTCTTCGATAGAGCTTTCAACGCTTGAATGTATGCTTTCGAGCTTGGAAACGATATCGGTGGAGTTTGCTTTTGCAAGGTCGCTCATAATGTTGTTGAGTCCGGAGAAGCCGTAAACGACTGCGGGGTCATATACGATGGAGTTGAAAATGATGTCGAGCATTTTTTCACTCTTTTCGTCTTCAAAATCTCTGCCCTTGAGAATTACGTTGTAGTATGTATTGGAAACGTATTTCTTTCCGCCGAGAGCCATAACGTCGCACATATAAGCGGAGAAATCGGGATCCTTTACTGAAAGCGGGATGCAGACGCCGAAAGCGTAAGCGGCGGAGCATTTTGTGAAATAGTCGTCCTGATTTTCGTCATACTTGGCGGCGGGAACTATGCCGTAGTTGACGCCGTAGGGACGGAGTTTTTTGACGGCGGAGAAGTGGAGAGCGATGAAAAGAGAACGGTTTTCGCCGAATACGGTGACGATTTCGTTCCAGACGTTGCTTCTGTCGGTGAAATCGTCGGTGGTAGCCATCCAGGTCTTCTTTTCTATCGATCTTTCAAGCACCTTTATGGCGACGGCAATGGAGCGTTCATCGGAGCCGATATCTATTACGGGATAGTTGTCGGCATCCTTGCTGATGAGCTGTTCGCCGCAGCCGTAGAAGAACGAAGGACCTGTATCAAGTATGCCCCAAAGATCGTCTTCATCCATCTTGTCGTCTTCGTTGAGAGGATGAGTGATCTCTTTGCACATAGAATAGAGCAGATCAAACGTCCAAGTGCCGTTTTCGACCGCTTCGTAAATATCGAAATCGGGGAAATACTGAGCCATAAGGTCTTTGTTGAAAGCGATACCGGAAGAAACTATCTTCTGCATAATCGTCATATCGCTTGCGGTGAAATATACCTTATCGCCGATGGAAAGTGCGTTTGTGGCGTTGGCATCCCACCATGGAGCGTTGAGGTCAAGGGAATCGAAATCGTTGAGATTGTAGAGGTTGCCGTTTCTTGCAAGTGTTGCCGCAGAGGGCATAAAGGGCATTGCCGCGTCGAATGTGTCAAGACCGCCGCTTATTTCTCTTAAGATATCGTTGTAAACGTCAGCGGAGGGGACAGCTTTTACGTCGATGCCGTATTTTGTCGCCACCCATTCGTTTCTTGACGTAACACCGTCAACTATCGCGCTGTCGGTGGTATCGTAAAGAGGTTCGATCTCTTCGCTGAAATAAGTGGTCTCTTTTTCGTTGCTCACAACGAGTACGCGGAATTCGCCGTATTCCTTCCAGCTTTCATCGAATTCGGGAAGGTAGTTGGCGGAGTATTCGCCGTCTGCGTCGTAGTAACGGGGATCGTATTTCTGCCCTTCGGAAACTTCTTCTGCCGAAGATTCTTCCGCCTTGCTTTGTTCGCCGGCGGATGATACGGTTTCCGAAGCGGTGCTTTCATTGCCTTCCTCGGTACAGCTTACAAGAAGCGAAGACGCAATGAGTAGCACGCAGCAGAGCAGGGAAATTATACGTTTTGCCATTATTATTACTCCTTTCGGATATTTTGGATCACTCTTTTACTTTTATGGATTCAAGAGAGGCTTCAAAAGCATCTTCGTAATAGCCGAGTGTCGTGAACGTAAACGCTGTGACGCCTGACGAAACTTCGACTATGCACTGCGTGAATTTCATATTGATGCCGGAATAATTTACAGAGTATCTGATAATGAGTGCTTTGTGACCGTCAACGGTCGTGGCGGTGTATTCGTCAAATTTTTCGAGATTTCCGAACATTTCCGGGGAAGCGGTTTTAATGGATGCAAGATACAATTTTTCACTGTATTGCGACACTTTGCCGCCCTTCGCAAAGGTCAGGACGATATTGTCGGTGTGAACGGGATATTCTGCGGGCTTCACGCTGACGATGTCGTCATCGTTTACTTCTACCGAAAAATCTTTGGGGAGAACTATCGTCGTGCCGTGATACTCGTAAGTAATACCCGGTTCAAAGGGAGCGCGGCTTTCTTCTTCTGTTTCGTCTGAACTTTCTTCCGCAACTTCCGACATTTCTTCGCTTAAAACGGTGCTTTCTTCGGGTTTTGATTCTTCTTCGCTTTTATCTGGTCTTTTAAAGGGAATAAACGAATTATCACCGCTTCCGCTGCCTCCGCAGCTGACGAAAAGCAGCGAGGAAATGAAAATTATGGAGCATAAAACGGAAATTACACGTTTTCTCATATCTTGCTCCAAATCACTCGGTGACTTTTATCGAGCCGAGAGACTGTTCAAACGCGGCGTCGTATTCGCCGGTGACGCTTGTGAAGGTGTAAGAGACGATGCCGCCCGACACCTCGACCGCGCATTGAGTAGCGTGCATTTCGATCTCGGAATAGACGAAAGAATACTTGACGATGAGCGCGTCGTGACCGTCGATCGTCGTGTTTTTGAATTCGTCAAACTTTTCAAGAGTCTTGAAAATGCTGTCGTCGGACTCTTTGATGAGGGCAAGCAGCTCGTCTTCCTTGATATCGGCGACTTTGGAGCGCTTCTCAAAGCTCAGAACTATATTGTCGGCGTGTACCGGATAGTCTTCCGGAGTGGCAAGAAGCGAATTTTCGTTTACGGTAAAGCCTTTGGGAAGCACTATCGACGAACCGTTGTATTCGTAGGTCTCGCCCGGTTCGATATCGGCTTTGCTTTCTTCCGCGCTTGATGCGTCGCCGGTCTTGCTTTCGTCACCGTCATTATCGTCGGCGCAGGCGCAAAGTATTACGGAAAGCGACATTATAAGACAAAGCATTATCAAAAACGTTTTTTTCATAGTCATTCTCCTTGAAATGAATATTTTAACTTAATAATTATACTTGATTTTTAACTGTTTTGTGTGAACATTTTGTTAATTATACGTCCGTTCCGGATATGAGGTTTACATAATCTTTCTTTATCACGCGGTAAGAAGGATTATATGCGGCACGGTATATTTCGCTGTGGCGTACCGGCGGAAAACCGGCTTTTTCGTATTCGCAAAGGTACGAATCGAATTCTTCGGCGGAGAAGCGGAAAAGCGACGGATGCGTTCTCACGGTCACCGCTGCTTCGGAAAGCATTTCTTTAAATTCTTCGATCTCTCCGCTTCGGCAAAGCGACGTTTTTTCAAACGCTTCGGCAAGTCTTGCAAGCATATCTTCGTCCAACGCTTTCAGCTCGACTCTGACGTATCCGCCGCCTATCGGGACGTATCTTTCCGCGTCAACGTCGTGCGGAACGGTCTTGTATTCGGCTTCTATCAGACCTTTGCAGTTTTTGTTTATAAAATGCGACACGCCGAAAACGCTCTGATAGCAGAGCTTCACTATGTCTTCGGGCTGAATGAGTGGATATTTTTTTGCGTGTTTGGTAAGGATATCGGAAAACATTTTTTTCACCCTCCATATAATACCACCGTTTTTGCAAAAATGCAACAAAATAATGTATAGTGATACATCGTTTTACATTTGTTCATAATATACTGTGGAAAATCCGCTTCCAATATGTTATATTAAAATAACCTTAAAAAGGAGGAGATAAAGTTGAGTTTACTTGAACTTAAAGGGATCGGTAAAATATATGTTTCCGACAATAACGTGTCTGTCGGTATCAGAAACGTCGATCTCTCTTTCGACAAGGGTGAATTTGTTGCCGTCACCGGTAAATCCGGCTCCGGTAAATCGACTCTTCTCAATGTAATAAGCGGTATGGACACATACGAGGAGGGTGAGATTTATATAGGCGGAGAACCGACCTCGCACTATCTCCAGAGCGATTGGGAGGAATACAGAAAGAAATATATTTCTTTCATTTTTCAGGAATACAACATTATCGAAAGCTTTACGGTGCTTCAGAATGTCGAGCTTGCGCTCATGAACATTGAGGATGCCGGCGAAAGACATAAAAGAGCTCTCGAACTCATCCGCCGCGTCGGACTTGAGAAGCACACAAAAAGCAAAGGAAGTAAGCTCTCCGGCGGTCAGAAGCAACGCACCGTCATCGCGCGTGCGCTTGCCAAGGACAGTCCTGTCATCCTTGCAGATGAACCGACGG
>JAZUKE010000106.1:0-16939 GCA_045643125.1 Eubacteriales bacterium | reverse complement strand
TTTTTGTTCATCCAGTTGAGATCGGCCTTGGAGTATTTCACTTCCGGCTTGATCTCATAGGGATCTGCTTCCAATGCGCCTGCCAGCTTTCCGGCGACCTTTGCCGTTATACCGCTTGCGGAAAAATAGGCTACCAGAATCCTGCTCATATTCGTTCCTCCTCTTATTTGTATGCGGCTTTTTATCTGCCCGATAAACCGGTATTTGTATGGGTTAATGCCGAATATTGTAACAAACGAATCATTATTCAAAATCGTATTGTATTTTTATCGGCGTGAACTGCAATTCTGCATTTATTACCTTATGCTTTTTATGAAGATCGAAATGAAGAGTCATATATCCAAATAAATCGAGTGAAAACTTATACATCACCATGTTCCAGCGGTTCAAATCCTCGATATTTTTAGGATTATCCGAATAGCACATTGTTATGTTCTTTTTGTGTCCCACTTTAATTAAATCCAACGTGTATCCGTCATCGGTGTCAATATAATAGGTGACAACTGCTTTCTTATATGGTTTCCAGTAATCGTTATCGGCGAGTTTTCCATACTCAATACGAATTGCACCGTCAACCACTTCGATATGTGTCATTATTTCATCATGCATCGCTTTTAGGGATGAGAAAAGAATATTCTTATCTTCTAATGTTATGATTTCCCGCATTTTTCCACCTAAAAAAATTAATATATTATTTCGTTTTTGAATAACCAGCAATATTTGATATATCTATTTGGCAAATTCTGATTTGTCGAAATCATTATAACACAATTTCGTGAATTTTTCAACTGGCTTTGCAAAAAAAGCCCTCGGCTTCCGACCGCTGCCAAAAAGGAATGAAGCGTTTGCTTCGCAAACATGAAGCAGAAACCTTACGGTTTCTATGAAGCGCGAGCTGACGCTCGCATGAAGCGAAGCGCACAATCGTCTTTCTGTGTGCCGAAGGCACGCTTCATAGGGCGAAAGCCCTGCTTCATTTTTCATGCACCGCAGGTGCGCTTCATTCAAAAAAACGCCTTTTGTCGGTAGACAAAAGACGTTTTTTTGTTGGTGGATGTTAAGGAACTCGAATCCCTGACCACTCGCACGTCAAGCGAGTGCTCTACCAGCTGAGCTAAACATCCGTATTCAACGGGGCATATTATATCACGCCCCGTCGTATTTGTCAATACCGAATTTTGAAAAAATTCAAATTGATTCGATTTGTTGCGCTTTATCAATAACCGTTTGCGGCTTTATAGCCGTTGTAGAACTTGAGTCCGTCGAACGAAGGATCGTTTTCGGTAAGCTCGGAAAGTTTTTCCGCTTTTCCGCCGTTTGCCGCAGATTTGATGCCGGCAAGCATAATCCTGACGGAATAAAGCATATCGTCCACGGAAGCAAGACGGTTGCCCTTGCCCTCGAAATAGTCGCAGACACGTTTGAGCATCGCTTCGTAGACCTTGTTCGTATCTATTTTATATACGAACGTGGTCTTTTTTGTCATAATGACCGCGGTCGACGGCTGCCAGCCCTTTTTGCAGATATGATAGTACGCCGAAACGCCGTTCTCGAACATTACGCGGTAGGAATCGGTATCAACGTCATCGACGCGGCTCGTCCCGATATACTGCGTGGTGACGGGGCGTATCTCGCCCATAAAGCCCATAATGGATTCGACTGCGTGGATCGCGTAGTTGAATTCGTCAACGCCGACGGTGGTCGAAACGCTGATTATATCCTCACGCAATGCGTTGGAGAAGAAATCGTCGTGTTCGTAAGTATATCTGAGCGCGGAAGTGCCGAGGATGACCTTGCCTTCGGATGCCCATTTTTCGATCTGTTTAAGGTCTTTCATATTGCCGACTATCGGCTTATCTATGAACACCGGCACATTCTTTTCGACAAACGGTTTGCAAAGCTCGATGTGTCTGTCCCAATCGCAGGACTGGATGAAAGCGACGTCGATATTGTCAGCCATTTCGGAAAGGTCGTAATAACGCTTTTCGAGCTTGTACTTCTGAATGAAGTTTTCAACGTCCTTGTCGTTTCTGAAGCCGTCGTTGTAGATGGCGGTATATCTTGCTCTGTCGCCGCCGAGGAGTATTTCGGCAAATGCGGGTGCGTGCGAGGTGTCGATGTTTACCGTTCCTATTCTTATCATAAAAAAGAACACTTCCCTTTTTGTTTTTTATCATTCTACCACCGAACACGCACAATGTCAATAATTCCGAAGACAAAATTTCAATACGCTCTTACCACGCAGACCGACATATCGTCGGGATACCCCGCACCTCCGTTTTCGAGCAGCGACGAGGCGCATACGGATGCGCTGCGCGACGACGCGGAAAGCGCTATTTCGTTTTCGTCCGGTGCTACTCCGTCGGACGTCATAACGAAAACGTCGCCTTTTTTGAGTTTAAGTTCAGTCAGCGTGACCTTTATATCGTTTATCACGCCCGCAGGCGGAGTGTTGGATTCTATCTTCACGCACTTTCCGTCGCGCAGAAGAAAGCTCGGCGCGGCTCCCGCTTTCATAACGCAGGCGTCGCCGGAAACGCGGTCTATTTCAAGCAGATCGACCGTCGTGAACACCTCGTTCTTTTTGACGAGCAGCATTTTGTTCAGCATCGACAGCGCTTCCCTTTTGTCGCCGCCCGCAAGTATTATCTTTTCCATAAAAAGCGACGCAAGGTGCGACGACGAAGAAGCGTCTTTTCCCGATCCCATTCCGTCGGCGATCAACGAATAGAAGCGCATATCGTCGCTCTCGAACGTCACCGAAGTGTCGCCCGACACAGTTTCGCCCGATTTTGACCTTGACGCTTTTCCGTATTCAAGGCGAAGCGACGGAAGAGTTCGCATTATCATATCCCATCCGCTTTCGGTCGCTCGGAATTCCGGCTCCGAAAGCGATACGCCGAGCGATTTTGAAAGCTCCGTTTTCAGCTCCTTCGGCGTGGCGCGAAGACGTGAAAGCCCGTCGCCCGACGCACGCAGTACGGGGAGCCGTCTGCCGCGTACCGTGACGGTACGGTAGGCAAGCCCCGTCTTTTCAAGCGCTTCGGCGGCTTTTTTGGTAAGATTCGGGTTTACGACGTTTTCGCCCTCGGAATTTTCACCGGCAGTACACAGCAGCCGCGCAAACGTGCGGCAGCTGTCGGAAAGCAGTTTATTTTCGTCACCGCAGAAGCTCTTTCTTCTTGCACGTTTCGCGTTCCCCGACACGGTCGCGGCACACGGGCAGAATTCGGTTATATGTCCCGGAAGCTCCGACTCGGACGACGACGCGATCTCCGTCAGGTGGTTTACATAATCATATTTATCAATGCGGCATTTTGAAGAAAGACGGCACTTTTCGCACTTTGAAGAAAGAAACGCTCCGAAAATTTCCGAAAGATCGGATTTTGCGGACGGAAAATAATTTTCCGTCTCGAAGACTTCTGAAAGCGACGAGAACGCCTGCGACATTTTTTTGAGAGTCACGGGTTTTTCCGTGTCCGCTTTCCCTCTCGTCATTGCCGGCGGCAGACGCTTGTATATAAATCCGAACACAACGAAGCCGAAAACGATATTGAAAAATTCGGGGAACGCCCCGGAGATCGACGCAAGATACACGCCGGAGGAAAGAGAAAGAAAGAGCGAAAAGAAAAGCGCAAAATACGGCAGGTCGGAAACGAATATGCCGTAAGCCAGCCCCGCTATCGTAAGCACGGGGATATAGACTATCCCGCAGGCAAGTCCGGACGCAAATCCGCACAGAGAGCCGAAAAACGGATTCTCGCGGGAAAGATACAGAGTCGTCAGCACGCAGACGGCGAGCGACGGTCTGAAATACGAAATATTCAGCATTTCCGCGGCTTTTGCGGCGGCAAACACCCATGCAAGCAGCGAAAGCTCACGCTTGAACTGGTTTTCGGACGAATACGAAAACGGCTCGTAAAGCGCAAAAAGCGACGTCATCAGCGGCAGCAGCGAGAGAGCGACCGACACGCGAAGGACGGATACAAAGCTCGTTTCCCCGGAAATATAGCCGTATGCCGCTACCGCCGCCGACGAGAACACCGACAAAACGAGCCGCAAAACGTAAGAAGCGTTCCCCTTTCTTCGCTTTGCGAGCCATTTCAGCGCGTATACGATCATTGAAAGCGCACAGCCGAACGGCCCGTAGCCGTTGAAAAGGCAGCCCGTGAAGCATCCGATGAATGATTGAAAATCGTACCTGCTCCCTCCGCAAAGCAGCGAAAATCCAAACGGATAAACGCCGCACCGTGCTTCGCTTGCCGTGAGCAGAAACGCAAAAACCGTCCGTGATATCTTCGGAAAATATGCTGCCGATTTTCTGAAAACGGGGCTTAATCTTTCTTTAACTGTTCCTGTCATTGTTTTTTACCGTCCTTTGCCGTGATTTCACTTCCCGAACGGGAAGTGTCCACATTATACGGCTTACTTTACATAATCCGTGTCGAACGGGTGGCGCATTTTTGCTCTTTTTACCACTCTTTTTGGCGCAATCACGGAAAGGCGCGGAGATGCTTCACAATAATGACGGTGTGACGGGTTTTATAACGGAATTGAGAAGAGACAGATTCTGATTGTTTTCGCGGTTGAGATTCCAATACAGTCCGCCCTTCAGCCCGTACTCCTTTATCAGCTCAAGACGGGCTTTGATGCTTCGTGCGTCCTCAAACCACACGATATGCTCTTTTCCGTCGCGTTTGTAGCGAAAAAACGGCGCAAGATAGGTCTCGTCGTACATAATTTCGCTGTTCGTTTCATAAGCGAGCGAAAAAGCGTACTTTATCGAAAGCGACTGCGCCTTCGATTCGCCGGCTTTATACGGCAGCGTAAAGTCGTAGCCGTAATTCGACAGTCCCTCAAATATCTTTGACGGTTCGATGCGGCTGACCGCGTAATCAAGCACCCGCCTTACGCTCGGAACGGGCGACACGGGATAAGGCGGCCCGTAGGTATAGCCCCATTCGTAGGTCATACAGAGTACGGCGTTTGCGGCTTTGCCGAGTTTTGCATAGTCGTGCCCTTCGTAAAGCTGACCTTTCTGGTCGTCGGACACCTTCGGAGCAAGCGCGACGATGACGCCGACGCCGAGTCTGTTCAGACGGTTTCGCATATATTCGATGAAAAGCGCGTAGTTTTCGGCGTTTTCTTTTCCGAGATATTCAAAATCGACGTCAAGCCCTGTATAGCCTTTTGAATTTATTTCGTCGGTGATGTTTTCGGCAAGCGTTTCCCAAAGCTCTCTGCGTGACAGCAGATAGGTCGCGTTCGCATTTGAAAAAGTGCCGTTTTCGTCAAGCGTGGAAAGGTGCATCACGGGACGGGTACCGTATCTTCTTGCACCGCTTATCATATTTTTGTCCGACGGCGGAATAAGAGTGCCGCTTCTGTCAAAGCCGTAAGTGAACGGCATAAGCCAATTCATCAGCGGAAGCGACATCGAAAGCAGGTCTTCCGATATGAACGGATAGGCGTAGCCGCCTATCTGCGTTCCCCATTCCGGCGGATCCTTTATCTTTACGGTTATCACGTCGTCCTCGTATATATCCGGCTTTCCGCGAAGGAACAGATTGTTCCGGTACAGTTCGTTCACCGTCACGCCGTATTTTCTCGCTATCGAATACAGCGTGTCGCCGTTTTCCACTCTGTGGCATATCTCCGGCAGAGTTATCACGAGCGTCTGCCCGACGGCGAGCTTCGACGGATCGGCAACGGAATTGTCAAACGCGAGTTTTTCGGGCGCCAGACCGTACGTTTTTGCTATCGAATATACCGTTTCACCTCGTTTTACGGTATGTATTATCATAAGATCACCCTTTATCAGCTTATGACGCAAAGCCGGAAAAGGTGAAAAAATAAGACTGAGACAAACGAAGTTATTTTCGGCGAAAAGCGAGCGTCGCCGTAGAAATCTACGGCAGTCGAGTTTTTCGTCGAAGCCGTTGAAAATACTGATAAAAATTAAAATTCCTATTAAAAAAGCAATTAAGCGTACTTCAGATTCTTTCCAAAGTACGCTTTTGTTTTATTGCTTTTTCATTTCAACGGCGCAAAGAACGAGTTTGTCTTCGGTCTGATATGCCCTGCAAAAGCGGGGCATAAAGTTGTTTTACATTGTATAATTATCGAAATATCCCTGAATCCATACGATCGGCGTGCCCTTGTCGCCGGAGCCGGAGGTAAGGTCGCAGAGAGAACCGATGAGGTCGGTAAGTCTTCTCGGCGTGGTGCCCTGGGACGCCATATTGCCTTTGAGGTTGGAATCCTTTGTCTTGATACGTTCGGAGATCGCCTTTTTGAGTTCGTCGCCCTTAAGGGAAGCGAAATCGTTATCGGCAAGGTATTTGAGTTTGAGTTCGTTGGGCTGACCGTCGAGTCCTTCGGTGTATGCGGGAGCAACGACGGGATCGGCAAGCTCCCAGATCTTTCCGACGGGATCCTTGAACGCACCGTCGCCGTAGATCATAACTTCCACGTTCTTGCCGGTGGCGGTCCTGAGTCTGGCTGCTATATCGGCAACGACTTCTTCGCAGTCCTTCGGGAAGAGCTTGACCGTGTCTTCGGTAGCTTTGTTGGAGCCGAGAAGACCGTAAGCCGGGTTGTATCCGCTGCCGTCAACGGAGGAAGTGAGGATCTCGTCGAGCTTATAGACGATCTCGCCGCCGTTTGCGGTAAGCAGACGTTTTGTTCTTTCTCTGGTGTGGATATCGCAGCAAAGAACGTTTTTGGTATAGTTGAGTATCGTGCGGCAGTCGTTTGCGATGATTATTTCGACTTCGCAGCCGCAGGACGTGATAAGGTCACGGTAGAATTCGATATAGTCAACGCCGGTGAACGGATGCTTGACTATGCCGAAAAGTTCACGGAATTTCGCTTCCGTAAGGATATCGCTCCAGGGATTGATGCCCTTTGCGTCGAGAGAATCAAGGTCGATAAGGTGGTTGCCCACTTCGTCGGACGGATAGCTGAGCATAAGATAGATCTTCTTTGCGCCCATTGCGATACCTTTGAGGCAGACCGAGAAACGGTTGCGGGAAAGTATGGGGAAAATGACGCCGAATTCACCCGACGGGAATTTTGCTTTGATGTCCTTTGCTATCTGTTCCGTTGATGCGTAGTTGCCCTGCGATCTTGCGACAACAGCTTCGGTAACGGCAACGACGTCTCTGTCGCGCAGTTCGATGTTTTCACTCTTTGCGGCATCAAGAACGCTGTTTGCCACGATCTCGGCTATATTGTCACCGGCTCTGATAATCGGCGCTCTTACGCCCCTTGAAACAGTTCCGATAAGTCTTTCCATAATATACAATTACCCCCAAGTATAAAATTTGCATAATTATTATAATACTTGATAATTATAATGTCAATACAATTTTTTTGTTGACATTAACAAATACTTGTGCTAATTTATATTATCAGTATGTTATATAGGAGATATGCAATGAAAAAAGCAGCAGTAATTTTATTTATTCTTCTCTTCACGCTCACTTTCTGCTTCACTTCTTACGCAGAAGGTGAAAAAACCGTCACCGAGGGTGAAATGACCGTCAAGGTCGATGACACGAAATACACCCTGTCGGGCTTGTCGTTCACGTACGACGATGCGTATTTCAAATCGTCGCCGTCGGAATTTTCGCCCGATATCGCAAGAGCGTCGATAATCCTTTCGTCGCTCGCCCATTTTCCTGATCAGATAAAAGACTGCTTATCGTCTATGGGCTATGAGGTCCTCGGCGAATACAATTACGACCGTGAATATACCAAGGAAGACTGCGGTTACACCGCGTTCGTCATCGCACGCAAAAAAGCGGTCTTTTCGGACGGAAGCACTTTTTGGATATACATTGTTTCAGTACGCGGTACCAACGGGCTGGAATGGTATTCCAATTTCGACATCGGCACCGACACCGACCACGCGGGATTTACCCACGCCGCAGACGACGTGATGAGTGCGATCGGATCGGCTGTCGATACCCCGAAAGAAATGAACAAGATCCTCGTGACAGGTCACAGCAGAGGCGCGGCAGTCGCCAACCTCGCCGCCCATTCGCTTATAAAAAGCAGCGAGCTTGCGGAAAGCGAAAACGTCTTCGGCTACACCTTCGCCTGCCCGACCGTGACGAAATCGCCGTCGGAAGGCGACGCGATATTCAACATCAACAACCCGGGCGACATCGTGCCGCTGCTTCCGCTTCCCGGATGGGGCTACGGCAGACACGGAAAAGATATCACTTTCCCGACAGATGCCGGAACGCTCGCTTCTCTTGACTCGATTATGAGACGATACACCGGAGAGCCTTACACCGGAAACACCGATTTTTCGGAATTTGAGACGCTGACGCTCAAATGGTGCCCGACGTCGGACGACTTTTACAAATCCCGTCCGCTTTCGCCGTCGCCGGCTGACTGCATAAACGGGCTTGCCGAGCTGCTCATAAGCGGGGACTATTCGGGCGCGATGAAGCTCGTTTCCCCATTTCTCGCCGACACCGAAGCGAGAAACGCGCTGATGTATCTTTTCACGAATATGACCGCCATAGGAGCAGGTCATTCGCCCGTGACCTATATCTGCTGGCTCGAAGCGATAAATCAGGGCACTCCGGCGAATGTCATTGACGTTTCTTCCGTTAAACTTGCAGGCGGCGAGATCGTTTACGACGGAAAGACGCACGACGCACCGACGCTGTCTGACGTTCCGGAGCATCTCACCTACACGCTCGGCGGAGACGTTTCCGCAACTGACGCCGGAAGCTACGTTCTTACCGTCGAGTGGAAGAGCGACGACGAAAACTACACACCTTCGGTGGAAAAGACGGAACTTGAATGGAATATAAAAAAGGCGTCCTACGATATGGAAGACGCCAAATGGGACTACAAAGAGCCGTTCAAGGCAGACGGAAGCGAACACACCGTGTCCGTGACGGGGCTCCCCGACGGAGTGACCGCCGTCTATTCGGGTACATACAAGGCGACGGAAGCAGGTACTTACACCGCCGGTGTCGAGTTTGAATACGACGAGAAGAACTACTATTCACCGGCTCTCGACGACCTCGAATGGACGATCGAGAAAGCTCCGTTCCACGTCATCCCCGTTGTCGGCGCTGCCGCAATCGTGATTGCCGCCGCTGTCGCCGCAGCCATCATTGTGAAAAGGAAAAAATCGAATCATAATTAAACCGTAAGCCGCCAACGCCCCGCTCATCTTGGCAAGATTTTCCGCAAAACAAAAGGATTTTCGTTTGCATCAGTTTGACGATGCTGCGAAAATCCTTTTTTGCAGTAAAAATTTGCCGAGAAGTTCTATAATGAATGTATTTACTTACATTCTGTCATAGGAGGCTTTTTTGATGCCCGTTTTTAACGGCCCTGTTTACTTATTCAGCAATGGTTCACATATTACAATAATCGTATTTTTACTATCCGCCAAAAACTCGAATTTTATGCAAAAAGTACGATTGTATCAAAGTTTACTTATTGAGCATTGCCAAAGCAAGGACTTTTTTCAGGGTCATGTCTTCGATTTGAAGGGATTGTGATTCACCGTAATCCCCTTTATTGTTCTTTTTTGCTTATATTAACATTATGCAATTTATATAAATCGAATAATACTTTGTCAAGCGAAGCTGAATTACCTGAATTATCTGAATTATCTAAATTATTAAAAATCGCTCGTAATTTTGAAAAATACTCATTGTTGTTTATCTGATCAGAAAGTATGCCTTCTGCATTTTCCAAATACTCCAAAACGCAATCAATATGGAAGCACTCAAATAGATTCAGCTTACCGCAATAAGACTCTATATTTTTGAATTTTTTCGGCATATTTAATTTTTGATCATTTTCGTTATGTTTAATGAGATACTTATAAATTGTGCATAACCTGATTCTGTTTGAGTGAAAAGCATTGGAATCATCAATTGTGATATTGTTTGACTGCTCCATCATTCGGTCAAAATAGATATCAGCCCAAATCTGAGATTTTGTGTTTCCGTCTTTTTTATATGACGTTATAAGAAACATAAACAAGTCTGCATAGCATTCGCGGAACAAAATATATATTTGTTCTTCGATGCTTTTCAGATTTTTAATCAATGAATTGATATCTTCCGCATTCCCGTACAAATATCCGTCCAATGCCCGAAATACCGTAGTCCCAATACAGTTTATCACATAATCTTTCCGCAAAGCCGAATTGTCGGGTGTATTTGTTTCTTTCAATATTTCATAAGCAGGATAATAAGTTTCCGTATTTGAAGACAAACGTGACGGGAAAAGTTTTAAGATGCTTTCCGGGTTGGAATGCTTTTCGTAAATTTCATTGCAAAGCTCATCGAGTTCATGCTTCTTTGGGATTTTTTTGGTAATTGCGTTGCTTTCATCGTTTTTTCCATTATGTGTATTTTCGATGCTTTTATGAATGAAATTCCAAAAATCATTTACCGCTTCGAATGTTGTTGCCGTATAGTAATAGTATTTCGTGTCTCCGTAAATTATATCCGAACCTTCATACAATGTTTTTGTCACCGTTGAATTTTCAAACTTTTTTTGATTTTTATCACACCAGGAAATAATATGATCACTGATTATTCCGACCAATTCTTTCAGCGAATTTTTCAGTTCATCATCTTCTGTGTCCTCATTGATCACGCAACAACCGGACAGAATATAATAGATCAGACATCTGATATACAACCCTGAACGCAGTTTTCTCAATTCGTCAGTTTGCCCCACATGATGACCGACCTCGTGGGCTATTGTTCGGAGAGTTGCGGTATAGTCTTTGAATTTTGAAGGATGTATATGTATTATGGACAGATTGTGATCTCCTTGAGTGCATCTGTAATTGGTTATCGGCTCGACATTTATATCAAACTTAAAATCGGGAACGGCAAAAAAAGAATCCTTGTGCTTTTTATCCTGATCATTTTTGAACCCGTCGGAAATATTTTCCGAAATCATATTTGAATACTTTGTGTACAGTTCCATTACACTATTGATTTCATCATCTGGCTTATTGGGCAGAAGCACTGAAATATTCGTTTGAGTATTGCAAACCGAAGTAAGCGTGCACAAACAGTTAAAAAAGCAGCCAAGCGAATCGGTCATATATTCATTGAAATTGTTTTGTATTTTTTCCTCGTCTTTTTTCTTGCGTTTTCCCTCAATTGTTTTCGGGATGCTCTCAATTATTGAAGTAAGAAAAGTATTTACCGGGATACCGAGCCATTCCAATCCGTTCCTATCAAGAATATCTTGAACATATTCAAAAAGGCACACCGGGATTTGTTTGGTTTTATTTTGCTTACTGTTATACTCTGTTATTTTGCTTAATTCCAAGTTCATAAATATCTCCCCACAAAAATTCGTGTACTATAAAAGCAAAAGCAACATTTTCTTTAGTTCAAAACAACTAATGAAAATGCTGCAAAAATGCTATTAAGAAATCAACTTTTTCAGTTAATCTTTGCTCTGTGAATTTATCTTATTGTTCACAGAAACATTATCGGAAAGATTTGTTGAACTTCTTTCTACAACATAATCGTTGTGATCTATGAAGCAGGATTTCTTCTTGCCGGGTCTTCTGATTGTCGGTCTGGAGATACTTCCTTTTTCTTCCCGTATACTTTTTAATATATAATTATTCATTTAACCATTCTCTTTCGTTGGTTTGATTTGATTTCAGCGCAGTCATAGTGTAAATGTACTTTCTGTACTGAATGACTAATTATACATCATATTTGCAGATTTGTCAATATTTTTTTTGATTTTTTATAAAAAACATTTTTATTCAGTGCCTTTTATACAGGAAATGATATTTACCATTCCGTCATCCGAAATAACTATGGCAAAAACTCTTAGTTTGTTTTCATTACAAGTGTCACTTTTTTTGCTGCAGCTATCACAATAGATGCACTTACCATTTTTTCCGTAAACATAAGTTTTCAAACTGTTGTATCTTGAGCCGCGTGAAGATTCGCCCGTAAATTCTTTCCAATCCGGTTTTATTTCACCGTCGAAAATTACATTTACGGCGCCGCATTTACCATCTGAGTCGACCAAAAATCCGCCGTCGGCGACCGCTGTTTTATTAAGAAACGAATCTGCTTTTTGCGATTTAGCGAAAAGATCAATCGGTTCTATCTGGATTCCTCTTTTGACATTTATAAGTCTTTTCAATTCGTTCTCATACAGTTCGTGACATGTGCAAAGCACGAGTGTGGTCCCGTGACCGCCTTTGATCAATGCTTCTATATGTGATACGAAGTTATTAATACAATTATCAGGTATATACATTCCTTTCATAATTTCGCACAATTCGTCGAAATTATCCTTAGGGACACAATACTTTCCTTTTTCGAAATCGAAATAATGGTTGTCGCCAATATAAAAGCTATAGCTCATATGACCGTTGAACTGCACACTGAATTCAGCGTCTTTCAACAAAAAGTCATCTTTTGAGCTTATCCCTACAGCATAATATGCGGGAGTATCGTCGCTTAGTACTTCTTTGTCATTCAATTTCATTATCAGCGGATGTTCTTTGTCGGCAGAAGCCAAAAATTTCGTTATCTGTCTGATATTTGCGGGGTGAAACAGAACCTTTTCTTTATATTTAGGAGAAAGTCCGCTTGGCATTCTTTTTACAAAAGCAATTCTTGCTTTTGTTTCTTTTTTTTCATAGTACTCTGCCGACAAAAACATTATATTATTCAAATTAGGTATATAAGACAAAACTTCACATAATAAAATTGATCTATCATTTGGAATGGAATCTGTGCTTCCGGTAAGGGCTTTCAATATACTTTTGTTTGTACTCATAAAAATACCAACCTTTTACAATATGTGGTATTTTAACATTTTTTGATGAGTTTTGTCAATATGTTTATTTGTTTTTTCTATCATATCAACACCCAGGAAAAGCTTATTTTTCTGTGACATTTTCGTGAAAGTTCTTGACAATCAGCAGGCACGGCACTACAATGGCGTTTGCGGTCGATTGGTCGTTTTTGAGAGGCAAAACCCGATATATCGGGACATTTACGAAAGGAAAAGAAAATGAAAGAAATTATGGATTTTTTGTCTGCGGCGCTGCCGTGGATATGTCTGGGATTGCTGCTTGCGGTATTTTTAGCAAGAAACGCATCCAATAAAAAAGGCAGCAGAGCGGAAGAAAATTACGCCACCGAAGGGCTTGCTCTCGGAATGTGCTTCGGCACGGCGATAGGTACTTCTCTCGGCGGGAATACCGGCATCGGGCTGACGCTCGGAATGCTTGCCGGCTTTGTCATCGGATCAAACATTAAGAAAAAGAGCGGCAGCGGTGACGAAATAATCATTAAAACCCAACGGCTGAACATATATCCCGCTTCCGTCGGGCAGATGGAACGTCTGACGGAAAACGCGGCTTCCCCGGAGCTGAAAGAAGCGTATAAGGAAATGCTTGACGGTTGTCTTGCTCACCCCGACCAGTGGATGTGGTACGCCGCCTGGAGCATTGAACTCAACGACGGAAGCAAAACCGTTGTCGGAGACCTCTGCTTCAAGGGGATCGACGAAAACGGCACCGTTGAGATCGGTTACGGAATAAACGCCGAATACGAAGGGCGCGGATTTATGACGGAAGCGGTAAAAGCCGTTGTCGGATGGGCGTCCGCCCAAAAAGGCGTTTGCCGAATAGAAGCGGAGGTCGAGGAGGACAACGCCGCTTCAAAGAGAGTCCTTGAAAAAGCGGGATTCGTTCCGAACGGAAAGACGGGAGAAGAAGGCCCGCGGTACGTCTGGAAAGGCTGACGATAACGCAAAAGAACGGGTGTCGGCTCACGGTGAGCTGACACCCGTATATTAAACCTATCTTCAATTCATTCCCAATGACGGAAAACAAACGAAATATGCAATATCTGATCAAGACGCTGTATTCCCTTGATCTCTTTGAGGAACTCAAATGCCATATAAGCGGCAAATTGCCACACGAACACCCACGCCACGATATCCAATACGCTCTGCACCCATACCGGCAGCAGATCGGGAAAAGCCCCGTACATAAAGAATTCGATCAGAACACCGATCACGCACAAAGCCGTGAACACGATAAGGTGCAGTTTGAGTGAACTTTTTGCGCGGTCAAGACACATTGCAACGTACTTTCGGAAACCGACCACTATGCTTTCTTTGGTGTCGTCATTTGCAGCAGACGATTCGTACACGGTAAGCAAAACGTCTTCTTTTTCCGGGTACAAATAAAGCGTGCTCTCTATCTCTTTCTGCAGATTGCCGTACATCGCATTCGTACACATAACGTTGTCGGTGACCGACGAGAAAAAGCCGGAATACATCGGCACCGATAACTTGCCATCCTTGCGTTTCGGATCTTTTATCTTTCCCGACGGATCGGTATAATTATGAAAGTTTATGGTGCGTGATGTTCTCATTCTTCCTCCCGTTTTTATGCTTTATTCTTTTATTGTTTCTTTTTTGCGCTGCGATACCGTTATCAGGACAGCCGACAGCGATACGACGCAAAGCATACCCCAAACGATACCTTCTGCCGTATCACCCGTTTCGGGAGAAGTCTCTTCGGCACAAAGCTCGTCGATCTGACTCTGCGTCGTAGCCGACGGCATTCATCAGCTCGATCGCCGACGTTCCTTTGGTTATATATACTTCGGGCGAGCCTTGCGAGAAGTCGCCGGCATCCACCAGAAGAACGTCCGCGCCCATTGATTCCAGGCTCTTTTTATATGCGGAAAGAGCGGCATATCCCGTTATCTCGCCGTGAACGTCATTTGTATGAAGTATTATCAGTTTTCCCTCATAGCTTTCATCCTCCGCAGACGCGCAGAGCGGCATCAGCGTCATAATCAGCGTCAACGTCAAAAACAGACACAGAATTTGCTTTTTCATAAGATCTTCTTCCTTTGCAATAAAAACGTAAGCTTGAAATTTTGCCATTTGCCTTTTTCCGTCGGAACGAAACCGGCATAAAATCAGAGAGTATTTTATCACATTTTTTCAAAAAATCAAGGCTTTTCGACAAAGAACGATGTTTTATTTGTAAAACGGCAAAAACGCAGGGCGGGAAGCCTTGAAAAAACGAGAAAAATATGATATACTATACTCAAATGCGAAAGCAAAAAAATATTTTTCAAAAAACAGTTTACCTTTTTCGTTTTCATTCGTATAAAGAGATAGAAAGTTTTCAGTTTTCAGTTTTCAGAAACGGAGTAAAAAATTATGAAAAAAATTGCAAGTTTACTTTTAACGGCGGTGCTGCTTGCCGCTATGCTGACCGTATTTGCCCTGCCGGCGAGCGCCGAGACGGAGAGCGTCACGAAGTCGGAGAACGCAACGTGCCTCGTGGACGAAGGCGATGACCACGTTTGGTATGAGCTGACGGAAAACGAAACTGTGTTGCCGGACGGCAAAACCGGGCGGACGCTGACCATCGGCGGAAAGGGTGAAATGCCGAATTATGTTGCAGCCACCCCAACGCGGGATGACCGTCCGTGGAAAGATTACATCGAAACCATTACCACCGTCATGATCGAGTCCGGCGTGACGAGTATCGGCAATTATGCGTTCTACAATTGCTCAAGTCTGACAAGTGTGACGATTCCGGCAAGCGTGACGAGCATCGGCGACTATGCGTTCATGAATTGCTCAAGTCTGACAAGCGTCACGATTCCGGTGGGTGTGACAAGTATCGGCAATTATGCGTTCTACAGTTGCTCAAGTCTGACAAGTGTGACGATTCCGGTGGGTGTGACGAGCATCGGCAAAAGTGCGTTCTACAAGTGCTTAAGTTTAACAAGCGTCACGATTCCGGTGGGTGTGACGAGCATCGGCCACGGTACGTTCATGAATTGCTCAAGTCTGACAAGTGTGACGATTCCGGCAAGCGTGACGAGCATCGGCTCGAGTGCGTTCGAGAATTGCTCAAATTTAACAAGCGTCACGGTCAAAGCAAGCACACCGCCGACTTTGGTGAATTATTATGCTTTTTATAATACACCCAAACTCGTCATTTATGTGCCTTACGGGACGAGCGGCGATTATAAAAGCGCCGATGAATGGGAAAATTTAAAAATCAGAGATAAAATCCGGGAAGCCTACATCATTGATGACAAGTGCACGGAAAGCGGCACGGTAACGGCGGATAAAGACTGCTTCCCGGTAAGCAATTTCGCGGCGGGTCAAACCGTCACGGTCACGGTCGTTCCAAGCGAGGGCCATCAGCTTGAGAAAGGCAATCTGCTGATCGAGTATAGAGAAAACGGAGATAGAAAGTTCATCACACCGACGCAGGATGAAACGGATCCGATGAAGTACAGCTTCACAATGCCTGCGGCAAACGTGATCGCAACTATCTGCGAGCATGATTTCGGCAATGGCTATATATGCACCAAATGCGGCGCAAAAGGCTGCGTGCTCGGCGTGACTGACCACGCATGGGATGCCACCGGCAAATGCACAGTATGTCAATATAAATGCACCAACGCTTTCCACTACAGCGTGCATAAATGCCCCGACTGCGGGATGGAATATAAAACCAATATCTCCTCGAGCTCCACGCTTTCCGAGGGCAGTCTCGTGATTATTTGCACCGTTGCGGCGGCAGTTGTGTTCGGTCTCGGCGGCTTCTTCCTCGGCACGAAGAAAAAGAAGCCCGCACTTGCAGGCGGTGAAAGCACGGGCGAAGAATAAAAGGAAAAATCGCAATGAAAAACGAAGAAAAGAAAATGGGCCAAACTGAAACCGCTGAAATCACCGACAAGGATTTGAAACAGGTAGCCGGTGGAAGTGTGCAAAATGAAGGCGATAAAGCAATCATTACAGGAACGAAAGCAGAAATAGAGACTGTAGTGGAAAAAATCAATTATTCGGGGAAGACAGAGGTAAATCCCGCTACCGCCATGATTACTAATTAGAATATCCGGAAGGCATG
>JAZUKE010000105.1:0-24400 GCA_045643125.1 Eubacteriales bacterium | reverse complement strand
CCTCACGCGGCGTCGCTGGGTCAGGCTTTCGCCCATTGCCCAATATTCCCCACTGCTGCCTCCCGTAGGAGTCTGGACCGTATCTCAGTTCCAATGTGGCCGTTCAACCTCTCAGTCCGGCTACTGATCGCAGACTTGGTGAGCCGTTACCTCACCAACTATCTAATCAGACATGAGCCCATCTTTAAGCGAATTGCTTCTTTCCCACTATGAGGATGCCCTCTCAGTGTTCTATGCGGTATTAGCACAAATTTCTCTGTGTTATTCCCCTCTTAAAGGCAGGTTGCTCATGCATTACTCACCCGTCCGCCACTAAGCTAAGTCAAAAGCAAGCTTTCAACTTAACTCCGTTCGACTTGAATGTGTTAGGCACGCCGCCAGCGTTCATCCTGAGCCAGGATCAAACTCTCTAAATAATTGTTTATCTTAACACTCTTCAGAGTGTCAACATAGCTTCTTAGAGTTTGCTTTGCTCTTTGTTTATTTCTTCGTTTTTAAAGGAATCAACGAGTTCTTTTCGTACTTCTTTCGTACATTCGTACTTTGTACTTTCTTTATCGTTGTTGTTCGGTTTTCAATGTCCGCTCGCTTTCCGCTCTCTCGCGGTCAGCTTGTCTACTATACCACATCGTTTCGCGTTTGTCAAGTCTTTTTTTCATTTTTTTCAAAACTTTTTTCGACTTGTTCTTCGCTCCTTCGCTTGCTCGCTTCCTCGGTTTCCCGCTCTCGCTTGCCCGCTCCGTGGCAGCCTCGCTATATTAGCACTTTCATTCCGGTTTGTCAAGACCTTTTTTGCACTTTTTTTGACTTTTTTTATCTTTTTTCATCAATTCCTGTGCTTCTCTGTCCTAACCACGGGGCTTCCACAGCCCCCTCCGAAACGGCTTCGCTATATTACCACATCATTCCTCCTTTGTCAACCCCTTTTAATAAGTTTTTTAAGGAATTTTTATAAAAGCAACGGTATGTGTCAAATGCAACAACATACCGTGTTTTTCGTTCTTAAAGACGTGACTTTTTGAGCAGCAGCGAATTTGTGACGACGGACACCGAGCTGAACGCCATACAGGCGCCCGCGATGATCGGCGACAGCAAACCGAATGCCGCAAGAGGTATTCCTATGATATTATAGAAGAAAGCCCAAAACAGATTCTGACGTATTTTCCGCATCGTTGCCTTTGACAGTCTGATCGCGTCCGGAAGCAGACGTATGCCGTTTGAAACAAAGACGATATCCCCCGCTTCCATTGCTATATCGGTTCCGCTTCCGACGGCGATGCCGATATCCGCAGACGCAAGCGCAGGTGCGTCGTTGATACCATCGCCTATCATTGCGGTTATTCCGTCCTTCTTATGGTTTTCTACGGCTTCGACCTTTCCTTCGGGGAAGACTCCCGCTATATATTCGTCGATTCCGGCAGACGACGATATCGCTTTTGCCGAAAACTCGTTGTCACCCGTAACCATTACCGTGCGTATGCCGTCGGCTTTGAGTCTGCTCACCGTATCGGCGGCGTATTCGCGTATAGGATCCATTACGCCTATCACGGCTGAAAGTTTGCCGTCAATGCTCATAAAAACGACAGTACAGCCGTTAAGCGCAAATTCTTCATATAGTTTATTCGCTTCTTCGGGGATCGTGCAGAACCGTTCCGTCCAAACGGGTTTGCCGACGGTGACAGTATGTCCGTCGCAGACGGCTTTTATACCGTTTCCCGTTTCGGAAACGAAATCGGAAATATCCTTTTTTGCTCCGTCATAACACTCTGTTATCGCGGATGCAAGCGGATGCTCCGAGCCGCTTTCGACAGACGAAGCGTAAAGACGTGCGGTATTTTCGTCGATGCCGAACGCGACGAAATGCCTGACCGACGGTCTGCCCTCGGTTATCGTACCGGTTTTATCCATAATGACGGTTTTTACGTCCGCGCAATGTTCGAGAGCGTCGGCGTTTTTGATGAGTATGCCCATAGAGGCGCTTCTCCCGATACCGACCATCAGAGCTGTCGGCGTGGCAAGTCCGAGTGAGCAAGGGCAGGCTATGACAAGCACCGCGACACCGCGTGAAACTGAGCCGGAAACGCCGACACCGAATACAAGCGAAAGAAGCAATGTGACGACGGCGATCGTCATTACCGACGGAACGAATATGGCGGCGACCTTATCGGCGATGGTCTGGATATGCGCCTTTGAGGTCTGCGCCTGCTCGACAAGACGTATTATTCCCGAAAGCGTGGTCGCTTCGCCGACGTTTTCGGCACGAAGCCGAATAAGTCCGTTGCCGTTCACGGTACCGCCGTAAACCTTGTCGCCCATTCCCTTTTCAACGGGCAGGCTTTCGCCGGTAAGCATAGACTCGTCGGCACTGCTTCTGCCGTCAATAACTACACCGTCCACCGGGAAAGAAGCACCCGGACGGACGACGACTATATCGCCGACTTTGACTTTGTCGGCGCTGATCTTCACCGTTTCGCCGTCTGCGACGATCTCCGCCGTTTTCGGGGACAAGTCCATCAGCTTTTCGATAGCGCCGGAGGTTTTTGCCTTTGCGCGGGACTCGAGAGTTTTTCCGAGAAGTATGAGCGTGATTATGACCACGGAGCTTTCAAAATAGTATTCGTTCACACCCGTGATATAATTATAAAGGCTGTAACCCCAGGCAGACGTCGTACCGACGGAAACGAGCAGGTCCATACCGGGAGAACGGTTGAGCAGCGATTTGAACGCGCTGCGGTAAAACCGAAAACCTATACCGAACTGCACGGGAGTTGACAGAATGAGCTGCCACGTTCCGTTATGATGCAGCGAATGTGTCAGCTGGGAATCCGGGAAAGCGAACATCAGCACCATTGTGAACAGAAACGGAAGCGCAAGCAGCGCGGAAACGACGAAAAGCATTCGAAGGGTGCGGAACTCCCTTTTGCGGAATTCCCTTTCGTCTTCCACGACGGTATAGCCCGCCTGCTTTATCGCTTTTTCCATTTTTTTACGTTCGGTGACGGAAGAGTCGTATGCGACTTCGGCTTTGCCGACCGCGTAAGATACCTCGGCGGATATGACGCCTTTTACGTTTTTGAGCGCGTGTTCGACTGCCGCAGAGCAGCGGACGCAGCTCATACCGCCGACTTTTATGGTAATGTGTTCGATCATACGGCGGATGCCTTATATCCCGCTTTTTCTATTGCCGAAATAAGCTCGGAAGTGTTCGTTTTTGAAGCAAGGTATTCCGCTTTCGCGGTCTTGGAATCGAGATCGACGTTCACTTTTTTAACACCCGGTACGCTTTTGAGCGCGTCTTCGACGTGCTTGACGCAATGCGTACACATCATACCTTCAACGGTAAAAGAAGCCGAAACGGTTTTTTCGAACATAATTTATTTCTCCTTTATTTTTTTAGCGTTCTTAATGAATTGAGGACTGCAAGAAAAGTCACTCCAACGTCGGCAAAGACGGCGAGCCACATCGGCGCAAGTCCGAACAGCGCGAGGACAAGCACCGCGAATTTGACCGACAGAGCAAAAACGATATTCTGCTTTGCGATATCGAGCGTGCGCTTTGCGATTTTCACGGAAAGCGGCAGCTTTGACGGTTTATCGTCCATTATGACAACGTCGGCGGCTTCGATGGCGGCATCGGAGCCGAGTCCTCCCATTGCAACTCCGACATCGGCAAGCGCAAGAGACGGGGAATCGTTTATGCCGTCGCCGACGAACGCGGTCACTCCGCAGGAACGGTATTTTTCAAGATATTTTGCTTTATCATCCGGAAGCAGCGACGCGAAGTATTCGTCGATACCGACGTCAGATGCGACGGAAGACGCGGTGTTTTCGTTGTCGCCGGTAAGAAGGACACATTTTTTAACGCCGAGCGCTTTCAGTTCGGAAATCGCAGACTTTGAATCGTCTTTTATAACGTCGGAAACGACTATATGCCCGAGATATTCGCTGCCGTCGGATATATGGACGACGCTGCCCGTATGACCGCAGTCGTGAAACTTTGAGTTTATGCGTTTCATCAGTTTTTCATTGCCGACGTAAATATCGTGACCGTTGACGGACGCGACCGCGCCTTCGCCGGCGATCTCTTTCATTTCGCCGACAATGCAGTCGTCGTCACCGTCTTTATAGGCGGCGCACAGCGACACGGCGATTGGATGCGTGGAAAAGCGTTCGACGTGCGACGCAAGATGCAGCAAAGTTTCGGCATCGTATTTATCGGGATGTATGGCAGTGACGGTAAAAATCCCCTTGGTTATCGTACCCGTCTTGTCAAACACGACGGCGGAAAGTTTTGTGAGCGTTTCAAGATAGTTCGAGCCTTTTATGAGTATGCCCGAAGCCGCCGCTCTGCCGATGCCGCCGAAAAACGCGAGCGGTACGGAAATGACGAGTGCGCAGGGGCAGGACACGACGAGGAACGTAAGAGCGCGGGAAAGCCACATAACGAAGTTTACTTTGAAACCGCCGGAAATGATCGGCGGCAGAAACGCAAGAAGCAGCGCGGATATCACCACCGCCGGAGTATAGATGCGGGCAAATTTAGTGATGAATTTTTCGCTTGCCGATTTCTTTTCCGAAGCGTTTTCGACAAGTTCGAGTATTCTGTTCACCGTGGAATCGCAGTATTCTTTTGAAACGCGGACGGTGATTACGTTTGAGATATTGACGCAGCCGGAATATACGGCGTCACCCGCCGAAACGTCTTTCGGCAGGCTTTCACCCGTCAGCGAAACGGTATTCAGCGAAGTCCCGCCCGATACTATCACGCCGTCGAGCGGTATCTTTTCACCCGGGCTTATAACGATGATATCACCTATATGAACATCCTCGGGAGAGACGCTCACCGTTTTGCCGTCTTTGACGAGATTAGCTTTATCGGGACGTATATCCATAAGGGATGAAATCGACTTGCGGCTTTTGCCTTCGGCAAGTTCTTCGAGCAGTTCACCGACCGAAAAGAACAGCATAACGAACACCGCTTCGGCAAACTCTTTTTCTCCTCCCGGAAGAAATCCGATAAGAAGCGCACCGAGAGTTGCGGCAAACATAAGAAATTCCTCGCCGAACAGTTCGCCTGTTTTTATTCCTTCGAATGCTTCGGCTATCGTTTCGTGACCGACGATGATATACGGAACGAGATACATTATCAGATCTGCCCAGATCGGGAGATCTGTCAGCTTATCGACAATGAATACGATGATAAGGAGCAAAGACGCGGTGATTATTTTCACTGCCTGCAAGCGCGTTTCTTTTTCCATAGCCGCCTCCATCAATTAAACGTTTGTTTAATTGTAATACAGAATTGTCTTTTTGTCAATAGTATATGCAAAAACCGATCGTAAAATAAGCAAAAAAGCGACGGGCAGTTTTCGGCTGCCCGTCACATTTGTGATCATTCGAGTTCCTTATACGTTGTGATAACTTCTTCTATAGCATTTTGCACGGACGGTTCGATAGACCTGAACGCGGAAACAACGTCGGTGCTTTTGGCTTCGCAGAGCTTTTCAAACATACTTCCGATGCCGCCGAAATCGTAAACGTGTCCTATGTCATATACGATATTGTCGAATACGATGTTCAGCATTTCAAGACTTTCTTCGTCCTGAGCGTCCTTTGTTTTGAGGTTGATCTCCATATACGCCGGAGTAAGATATCTCTTTGATTCGCAGGAGATCGCTTCTATCATATAAGCGGAGTATTCGGGATCTTCGCATCCGACAGAAATGGCAATACCCGCAGTCTGAGTTCCGAAGCAGAACGAACGGTAGTCATCCTGTTCTTCACTCCAAAGGGGATTAGGTACTATACCGAAATCGGCACCCGCGATACGGAGTTTTGTCGTCGCCGAAAACTGCGAAGGACGGAAAAGCACTCTGCCGTCGATAAAGGCGTTGAGAGAAGTTACCCAGATGGGCTGTTCAAACTGCTGGGCATAAGTCACCCAGGTGTTTGCTTCTTCCATATCGCCGAGTATTTTCTGAATTATGCTGACAGAGCTGTCGTCGCCGAAAGCAAGGACAGGCATATCGTTTGAGTCTTTTTGGCATAGCAGTTTATTTGCGGCGCAGTAAAGCACAAGAGAATCGTCGTAGGAAGCAAGCAGTCCCCAGGTGTCTTTGCCGCTCATTCCGTCAACACCGTCGGTATCAGACGTGACCTGCTTTGCCATTTCTTTCATCTTGTCGTAGGTCCATTGATGATTCCTTACAAGTTCATAAGGATCTTCAAGGTTGTTTACCCTTATCATTTCCTTATTGAAAAGAAATGCGGAGGTATTCACTTTGTTCAGTATCGTAATATCGCCGGTGGTAAAGAAGCACTGATTGTTTATCGACATAGATTTCGTGCAGTTATCATCGTACCACGGAGCGTCAAGGTGGATATAATCGAGGGTATTAAGGTCAATGAGGTTGCCTTCGGACGCAAGCTTTGCGAGAGTAGTCAGCGTCGGCATAATTGCGTCGTAAAGCTGAGTGCCGCCCGAAATATCGGCAATTATATCGTTATTGATATTGTCGTTTTTGTATATTTTGAGTTTGACCTTATAAGTGTCTTCAACTTTGCGGTTTTTGTCGGTGACAGCCGCGTCGAGAACTTCGCCGTAAAGCTCGCTTCCCGTCGTAAAGTCATTTGACTGGTATGTGCCTGCCGATTCTCCTCTTACGATAATGGAAAATTCTTCGTCGTCAAAGGTTTTCAGTTCGTTAGTGATCCTGTAATTCCCTTCTTCGTCCATATACGGATCCAAAGGAGCTTCGGACACTTCTTCGGATTCCTCGCTTGATGTGACTGACACATCCGGCTCATCCGATTGGATCGGCGAAACGCTTTGTTCCGGCTCGTTTTCCGTGCAGGAAGCAAAGAAAGCCGACGCAAGAAAAAGTACAAGAATTATGCTTATGATCCTTTTCATTTTTACCATTCCTTTTAATTCAACACAAAGCAGCCCGGCAGCAATGATATGCCGGGCTGTTTGCAGCAGATGGTTTTATACCGTTTTATCAGTCTTCGAGTTCAAGATATGCTTCAATGACTTCTTCAATAGCCGCGGTGATGCCGGGTTCGTCTGCTCTGAAGGACGAAACGATGTCGGTACTCTTGGCTTTGCAGAGTCTTTCAAACAAACCGCCGATACCGCCGAAGTTGTAAACGAAACCGATATCATAAACGATGTTGTTGAAAATGATGTTGAGCATTTCAAGGCTTTCTTCGTCCTGGGCATCTTTGGATTTGAGGTTGATGTCCATATAAGCCGGAGTTATGTATTTCTTGGATTCGCAGGAAATGGCTTCGATCATATAAGCGGAGTATTCGGGATCTTCGCAGCCGATCGAAATGGCGATGCCTGCCGTCTGGCTTCCGCCGCAGAATGAACGGTAGTTTTCCTGTTCTTCGCTCCAGAGAGGAAGCGGAACGATACCGAAATCGGCACCGGCGATCCTGAGCTTGGTGGTTGCGGAGAATGCGGACGGACGGAAAAGAACTCTGCCTTCGATAAAGGCGTTGAGTGAAGTTACCCAAATGGGATCTTCAAACTGCTGAGCATATACTACCCAGGTATTTTCTTCTTCCATATCCTGGAGTATCTTCTGGATAACGGTAACGGAGCTGTCATCGCCGAACGCGAGGATGGGATAGTCGTCGGCGTCTTTGGTGCAGAGGAGCTTATCGGCAGCATTGTAAAGAACGAGAGAATCGGCATAGGAGGAAAGCATACCCCAGGTATCCTTGCCGCTCATTCCGTCTTCGCCGTCGGTATCGGCAGTGACTTCCTTTGCCATTTCTTTCATTTTGTCGTAAGTCCACTGATGTTTTCTGACGAGTTCGTAAGGATCTTCGAGATTCTTTGCAGCAATCATTTCTTTATTGAAAAGGATGCTGGACGTATTGACCTTATTGAGTATGGTCATATCACCGGTGGTGAAGAAATACTGATGATTGATCGACATTGCGTCGGTACAGTTGGGATCGTACCAGGGAGCGTCGAGGTGGATATCGTCGAGAGTGCCGAGGTCGATAAGGTTGCCGTCAGCGGCAAGCACGGCAAGACTGGTGAGAGTAGGCATTATGGCGTCATAAAGCTGAGTGCCGCCGGAAATATCTGTCGTTATATCGGTCTGGATATTGTCGTTTTTGTAAATTTTGAGAGTTACGCCGTAGGTATCTTCGACCTTGCGGTTTCTTTCGGTAACGGCGGCATCGAGAGTTTCGCCGTAAAGTTCGCTGCCGGTGGTGAAGTCATCGGACTGATAAGTGCCGGAAATGGCGCCTCTTACGATGATGGAGAATTCTTCACCGCCGAAGTTTTTCAGTTCGTTGGTGATGTGGTAGTTGCCGTCCGAATCCATATAGGGATTTGTCGGAGAAGCGGACGTTTCTTCGGAATTTTCGCTTGATGCTTCGGTGCTTGTTTCGCTTGTCTTTGATACTTCAGTGCTTTGGTCGCCGCCGTTATTTTCCGCACAGGAAACAAAAAGGACAGAGACCATAATGAGTGCAAGCAAGATGCTGAGACATTTTTTCATTGTTTTTCTCCTTTCAGTTTTGCAGATCAACGCGGTTGATCGCGCTTATATATGCTTTTATGCTTGATTCGATAATATCCGTCGATACGCCTTTGCCGACAGATTCCCTGTCGCCGTCGGCGATCCTTACGCGCACTTCGCCGAGTGCGTCGGTGCCGCCCGTGACGGCTTTGATACTGTAATTGAGCAGTTTATAGTCCACTCCGACGATACGGTTGATCGCGTTGAAAGCCGCGTCTATCGGACCTTCGCCGGTCGCCGCTTCGTCGTGCGTTTCGCTCCCGTGCGAAATGCAGACCATCGCCATTGCCCGTGTTTTGTTCCCGCTTTGAGTCTGATACGACACAAGCTCATAGCCGTCCCTGATATGCGAATCCATTATCGCTTCTTCGACAAGAGCCTTGATATCGTCGTCGCTGAGCGCTTTCTTGCGGCAGGAGAGATTTTTGAACGACTCAAAAGCGTCATCGGAAACGGCTTTGTCAACGTGGAAGCCGAGCTCGGTCAGTTTGTCGCAGAATGCGTGTCTGCCGGAGTGCTTGCCGAGGACAAGCTCCGACGTGTTTATTCCGACCGTAGCCGGAGAAATTATCTCGTACGTCAGCGGATTGTTGATTATTCCGTGCTGATGTATGCCGGATTCGTGAAGGAATGCGTTTCTGCCGACTATTGCCTTATTGGGGGCAATATAGATGCCGGTCACCGCCGAAACGACGGTGCTTGTTTTTGAAATGAGAGACGTATTTATGCCTGTTTCAAGTCCGTAACGGCTTTTGCGCGTATAAAGCGCCATAACGACTTCCTCGAGCGATGCGTTGCCCGCTCTTTCGCCGATACCGTTTACGGTACATTCCGCCCACGAAGCGCCGGCACAAAGCCCGGAGATAGTGTTCGCCACGGCAAGTCCGAGATCGTTGTGACAATGTACGCCTATTTCGGCGGAAGATATGTTTCTGACGTTTGCAAGGACATACTTCACCGTGTCGGCAAATTCTTCCGGCGTGGTATATCCGACCGTATCGGGAATATTGATCGTACAAGCACCCGATTCAATGGCTGTTTCATATACTTTACATAGGAATTCCCTGTCGCTTCGCGTAGCGTCCTCGCACGAGAACAGCACGTTTTCGCACTTGCTTCTGCCGTAGCTGACGGTTTCGCGCACCCTTTCAAGCACTTCGTCGCGCGTCATACGGAGTTTGTGTTCAAGGTGGATGTCGCTCGTGGCGATAAAGATATGCAGTTTTTTGTCTTTTGCTTCTTTAAGGGCTTCAACTGCCGAATCTATATCGTTTTTGTCAGCCCGTGCAAGCGCGGATACCTGCACGCCCTCGACACGCGACGCTATCTTCTGCACCGCCTGAAAATCGTTCACCGACGACGCCGGGAATCCCGCTTCGATACAATCGACTCCGAGGCGCTGGAGATGGAACGCAAGGCGGAGTTTTTCGCCCGCATTGAGGTTCACACCCGCCATCTGTTCGCCGTCGCGGAGCGTGGTATCGTAAATATATACTCTTCTCATTTCTTAAACACCGGAATACGCCGAGAATCCTCCGTCAACGGGCAGAACGATGCCGTTGACGAAAGCCGAAGCGTTATTATCGCAGAGGAAAAGGAGCGCGCCCGTAAGGTCGGATATCTCGCCGAAACGTCCCATAGGAGTTGCGGCAAGTATCTTGTGCGTGCGGGGTGTCGGATTGCCGTTCTCGTCGAACAGCAGAGCCCTGTTCTGATTGGTGGCAAAAAATCCGGGAGCAATGGCGTTGACGCGGATGTTCATTTTGGAAAAATGGACGGCAAGCCACATAGTAAGGTTGGAAACTCCCGCTTTTGCCGCGGAATAGGCAGGTATTTTGGTAAGCGGACGGAACGCGTTCATAGACGATATGTTT
This sequence comes from Eubacteriales bacterium, assembly GCA_045643125.1. Classification (GTDB taxonomy): domain Bacteria; phylum Bacillota; class Clostridia; order Oscillospirales; family CAG-382; genus UBA1206. Next base: position 13,981 of record JAZUKE010000105.1, on the reverse strand, counting down.
ATGATGCAGCCGCCGTTTTTGACCATTTTCTTACCGAAGACCTGGGTGGGAAGAAGCGTGCCGAGTATGTTGAGGTCGAATACGAATCCGAACCCTTCCGTGGGAAGGTCGAAGAAAGAAACGATGTCCTCTTTGTCGATATCATCGGTTTCAAAATATTCTTTGGTGGTAGTGGCTTTCGGCGAATTGCCGCCTGCCCCGTTGATGAGAATATCTATCGAGCCGAAATCGGCGATCACGGCGTCGCAGACCGCTTCGAGCGAATCCTTTTTAAGCACGTTGCAGACGTACGCTTTGGCAGTTCCGCCGTTTGCGTTTATGGTAGAAGCCGTAAGGTTCGCCGCCTTTTCGGAAAGGTCGAGAACGGCGACCTTTGCGCCGCATTCGGCAAGGGCTGCCGAAAACGAGCTGCATATCACGCCGCCGGCTCCGGTGACTACCGCAGTCTTGCCGGAAAGATCTATTTTGAAAGGTACTGACATTTTACACGCCTTCGTTTCCGTATTAAAATATATTAGTTAAGAGAAGCAAGTTTGGTTCCGAGGAAATCGACTGCCATCTTTATATCTGCGGCGGGATCGCTGCCGACTTCGCGTTCGATAGTGAGATAGCCTTCGTAGCCGATCTCTTTGAGAGCTTTGAGATAATTGTCCCAGTCAACGTCGCCCTGACCGAGAGGAAGTTCGATGAATTTGCCTTTGAGGAATCTCATACCTACGCCGTCTTTTGCGTGGGTGTGAACGATGTAATCTTTAAGAGTGTGAACGGCTTTGACGGGATCGTCGTGAGCGACCATTGCAAGGTTTGCGGGATCGAGGTTTACGGCAAGACCTTTGGAGCCGATGGAATCGAGGAAGCCTTTGAGGAGGACTGCGCTTTCCGTGCCGGTCTCAAAAGCGAAGCAGCTGCCGAGGCTTTCGGCAAATGTGCCGAGTTCGAGAGCGTGTTTTCTCATAATTTCGGTTCTTTCGTTTTCACAGCCGTCGATATGACCGATGTGCGAAGTTACGATGCCGCAGTCGAGTTCTCTTGCTTTTTCGATGATGGCTTTCGATCTGTCGAGGATATCGGGGTTATCCATATTCATTCCGAAATCGCCGCAGATAGCGGAAAAGATGAGTCCGTTGGAATTCATTATGTCTTTGATCTCGGCAACTTTGGCGGAAGTGAGGTTTTCGGGAGTGAATTCACCGAAAGTCATATACTTCTGAATGCCGGTGGCACCGAGAGACGCTGCCTTTTTGACGGCGTCTGCGAAGGGAAGGCGGAGAGAGTCAGCAATAATACCGATTTTCATAGATAAATACCTCTTTTTTATAAATTTTTATATTGTTTTCAATGATTTCCCTGTAATTCGTCAAGCGACTTCTTGAATGAAGAAACGCAGTTTTCCATAAAATAACCGAGTTCCTCGCATCCGAAATTATCTATCGCCCGCTTTGTCGATTCAAGCGCTATCGCAAATTCGCGGTTGCCGAGTTCCGTTTCGGTAAGGCACTTTATATAGGCGCAGAGCTTGTCGGCGGCTTTGATTATCTTGTGTTCTTCGTCAGTATGCAGAAACATTCCGTTGTAATACGGCTTCATCTCGTCCGGGAGATACGACAGAAACCTGTCTATCGCCACGCCTTCCACGGAATTATATGCGTCCTTCGTGCGTTCGTCGAAATATTTTACCGGTGTGGGCAAGTCACCGGTGATGATCTCCGGCGCGTCGTGGTACATAGCTTTCACCGCGATAAGCTCGGGATCGTAGTTCCTGCCGAAATACACGTTGCCGATGACGGCAAGTCCGTGGGCAAGAAGCGCACATTCAAGCGAATGTTCCGACAGATTCTCGTTATGCAGAAGCCGCATAAGTCCCCATCTGTCAATATTCTTCATACGAAACATCATTGCAAAAAAATCGCCGTTCATACACACTACCCCATATTCACATCTACTATATCACACAATTCGGCAATAGTCAATTATTTTCTTATATAATATACCGCCAAAAACATATAAAACGGGGGAAAACAGTTTGAAATTTATAAAAGCCGAGTCATACGGCAACGATTTTGCCGTACTTTTCAAGCCCGAAGGCATTTCTTCGCCGCTTGACGCTTTGTCGCGGACACTGTGCGCGCGTCATACGGGCGTCGGCGCCGACGGACTTATCGTGGTGACCGATTCCGAAAACGCGGACTTGAAAATGCGTATCTTCAATCCCGACGGGAGCGAAGCCGAAATGTGCGGCAACGCGCTGCGCATATCCGTTATGCTGTGGGATATGTACGCCGACACGAAAAAGAGCGTTTACACGGTCGAAACGCTCGGCGGCAAAAAGTGCGGAAAGATAAACGAAAGCCGAGAGATCGAAACGAATATAGGTCTTCCGTCGTTTAAATGTGACAGCATACCTCTCTCTTCGACGCACCCGATAATATACCGTCCTTTTCACGGGTACTTTTCGACCTGTATGTCTTTCGGGAATCCGCATATCGCCGTGGAATACGAAGACCTCGATTCGCTTGACATCGAAAAGCTCGGTGCGTCTTTTGAAAACGACAGACTTTTCCCAAAAAAGACGAACGTACATTTTTACAAAGTGCTCGACAGCGAAAACATAATGATGCGTCCGTGGGAACGTGTCTGCGGCGAAACGCTCGGCTGCTCCACAGGGAGCGCTGCCGTCAGCATTGCCGCAAACATTTCCGGCAAATGCGGCAAAAAAGTCTGTGTCCGTCAGAAAGGCGGAGATATAAAGGTCGATATCACCGATAACGGAGTGATCGTCACCGGCAAAGCACACAAGGTTTTTGAAGGAGATTGGGAAAATGAAGCTTTCCGAACTGTTTGACACGCTGAACGATACCGACGGAGAACGCGATATAACCGATATATGCTGCGATTCGCGCGATGCCAAAGAAAACAGTCTGTTTTTCTGCATAAGCGGACAGAACTGCGACGGTCACGTTTATGCGTCGGACGCATATCTCAAGGGCTGCCGCGTGTTCTGCGCGGAAAAAGAACTGAATCTTCCCGGTGACGCCGTGATAGTCAAAAGCGGATGCACGAGGAAAACGATGGCTGAAACGGCGGCAAAATTCTATTCTGATCCGTGCAAAAGCCTTTTCACGATAGCGATAACGGGCACGAAAGGCAAGACGAGCAGCGCGTATATGATAAAAAAGATACTCGAAAGCTCCGGCAGAAAAGTCGCACTTATCGGCACGCTCGGCATAGTCTACGGTTCGACCGTCGTCAGAACGCCGAACACCACGCCCGAAAGCACGGTCATCCACAAATATTGCCGCGAAATGCTGTCGTCACACATTGACACCGTGATATTTGAGGTATCGTCGCAGGCTTTGAAACAGTACAGAACGCACGGGATCGGATTTGATATCGCCGTCTTCACCAATCTGTCGCCCGACCATATCGGAAACGGCGAACACGCTGACTATGATGAATACCGCGAATGTAAAAAGCGTCTGTTTTCGCAGTGCAAAACGGCGTTTTTCAATTACGACGACGCCGAATACGAATATATGTCAGACGGCGTAAAGTGTGAAAAGCACACATTCGGGATGAAAAGCGGTGCGGAATATCGTGCCGAAAACACGGCTTTTTCGTTAAGGAACGGAGTTATGACAAGCGAATATGAATGTGACGGCACGTTTATCACGACGAATTATCCGGGACGCCCCGGAGTGTATGATTCGCTCTGTGCCTTTGCTGTCTGCGACTTTATGGGCATCGACAGATACGTCATCGCGTCGTCGCTCGAAAACATCAACGTAAACGGAAGATGCGAAACGATAATTCTGCCCAACGGCGGCACCGTCATCATAGACTACGCGCACAACCGTCTTTCGGTAAACGAGCTATTTTCAACGATATCACCTTATGCGGACGGCAGGATATTCACCGTTTTCGGCTGCGGAGGCGACAGGTCGGAGGAACGGCGGACGGGTATGGGGAGCGTGATCGCGGAAAGATCCGACGTTGCGGTGATAACGACCGACAACCCGAGAAACGAAAAGATACGTAAGATATCGCGTGACATCAGAAAAGGCGTCGTTCGTCCGTGCAGATGCCGTTTCAAGACCATTTACGACCGCAGAAAAGCGATATGGTACTGCCTGAAAAAAGCGCAAAAAAAAGACATAGTCCTCGTGATAGGAAAAGGTCACGAGGACTATATGGAGATCGGAAATAAAAAATATCACTACAACGACGGAGAAACGGTCAGGTCTCTTGCAGAAAAGCTTCGAGGTAATTGATCTTGAAGCCTTTTTCGGAAAAGTTCTTTTCGTATTCCGTAACGATGTTGTTTTCGTTCAGAACATCCGAATGAAGGTCGAAGCACACGTTTTTCAGCTTATATCCGCAGGATGGAAAAGTTTCCAGCGAATATTCGAATAAACCTATGTTATCTGTCTTAAAATATATGCAGGCGCCGTCTTTGAGTATCTTTTTGTAGCGTTCAAGAAACAAAGGACTTGTGAGCCGGCGCTTGGCGTTCTTTTTGCGCGGCCATGGATCGCAGAAATTGATGTATATGGCATCTGCGGAATGTTCGGGTACTTTTTCAAGTATATCCGTGATATCGAAAGACGCAAAACGGAGATTTGCACATTCTTCCTTCGACGCTTTTTCCATTGCCATAAGAATGACGTCGGGGACGCGCTCGACGGCGATGATATTTGCGTCCGTTTCCCTCTTGGAAAGCGTTGCCGCAAACGTACCTTTGCCGCAGCCGAGTTCAAGAAGCAGCCTCTCCTTTTTGTCGGCAAAAGTTTTTTCGATATCTATCATACCGTTGTCATCGACGGATGCGAAATACCCGCTCACCGCTTCAAGACGCGGAACACGGTTCTTCTTTGGTCTCATTCTCATAAAGCAGTACCTTCAATGTATAAAAATATTAAAAATGCGGAAAATATATAAGGAAGGAGTAAAAAAATTATGTTTGACAAGTTTTCACTTACGATGATAATAATAGGCGCGATAAACTGGGCACTCGTCGGACTTTTTCAGTTTGACCTTGTGGCGTGGATATTCGGCGGTCAGGGCGCAGTCCTCAGCAGAGTGATATACACCATAATCGGGCTTTGCGGGCTCTGGTGCATCAGCATCCTTTTCAAAAGGATCGTATCCCAGACGGAAAATCAATAACTGAAAGGGGCTTTTCAGCCCCTTTCATCATTTTTGATTGCTTTCTTATTTGATTATTTTAAGAAAATCAAGAACGGCAAGAACGATGCCGACGACAACGTAGAGGTCGATCAGACCGCCGACGATGGCGAAGAGCCAGCCGATAACGGGAAGACCTGCAAGGAATCCGATGATAACGCCGCCGATAATACCAACAACGATATATATTATGATGTTGATGATGAGTTTGGCGATCTCATTGATGCCGAATGAAAACGGAAAATACTTTTTAAGAATTGCCATAATTCAAGTTACGCCCTTTTTTCAGATTATTTTGATAGTGTTATTTTAACATACGGTCAAACAAATGTCAAGGCTTTTTCGGCGTTTTCATCGTTCGCAGATAATTCTTTGCTTCATCTGGTATGCGATAGCTTTCGCACGCTTTTTGTATCGTTTTGTTATGCACCCATTCGGTGAGCTTTCCGTTCTCGATAAAGCCGATAACGCTTTCGTACTGCTTTGCGAGAGCTGTTGCAAAATACCACGCCGACATCATATTGACATAATATTCGTCCGACTTTATTTTAGCCACTTTTTCCGCCTGCGTCAGCGCAAAATGCTCATCGAGAAAGAAATTCATATACATTTGGATGCCGAAACGTATGACGTATGTATGCGGCGAATTTATCCATTCGTCGATTTTTGTTTCAAGTTTATCAAGGTTTTTCGCAAACACTTTGGGCGTGATGATGTCGCAGCTTGCCCAGTTATCCACGAAAGGCAGGAATTCGTCAAGCCGACGGACACACTCGCCGTAATCCTTCATCGACGCGACGATAAGCCCGTGAAGGCAGTCTTCGTCGTAATACCTATGCGGGAGTGCATCGAGAAACGTGCCGATATCTTCCCTTTTTGCAAATTCTTTCGCAAGCCGTCTTATCTCCGGGATCCTCACGCCTATTATGCGTTCTTTGCCGACGGTCGGCATCAGCTTTGACTGAAAAGCCGCGTAAGTCCCGTCCGCAAGTGAAAAAAGTGCCCCTTCGATCTCTTCAATGATGCTCATGGCGTTTTATATCAGCGAATGTCTGCGCTGTTTGCCGGTGCGCTCATAATACGCCGCTTTGCATTTGTACATTTCCTTATCGGCAAGTATCATAAGTTCGTCAATGTTCTTATCCGGGTAATCCTCCGCCTTGACAAAGCCGGACGATATGCTGAGAGAATTGATGATGGAATTGCTGTATCCGTCACCGAAAATGATGAGCGCGTCATCGACCGATTTGAGCGCGTACTGCGTCGCAAGGTCGTTCACGTCGTATATTTTGCTCTTGTAAACGAGCATCAGAAGCATAATGACGAAAAGAGAAAACGCGATGGGCTGAAGTTCGTTTACCGTGCCGGTGAATTTGGGGATGATATATGCGGCACAGGGAAGCGCCACGGCGGCAAGCAGACGCCAGACGTAACGGCTTCTTTCGCGGATGTTTCGTACCGTAAATTCGACAGCCACCCATACTGCCATAGCCATATAAAGCCCGAAAACCACTACCGCAACGGTATGAAAAGGTCCGTAATCCTTCATAAGTTCATAGTTGCCGTCGATCTCTTCCACCCAGTATTTGACATAAAAGAGTTCGTGATGATCCAAAGTAAGGACGACAACGGTAATGAGCAGATTTATTCCGTGGAATATCCATTCGAGTATCTTGGGGATTCTGAAACGGCAGTATTCGAGTATGAACAGCAGCATAAACAGCATACTGTGCGTTACCGTTGCGTACACGATCTTTTGCCCCGCGATCATAACGTCAGCCGTTGTGGCTTCGCCTTTGATAAGGAAGCCGGTGCAGCAGAACAGCAGCATTACGCAGGTCATCAGCGCGAGCTTCTGCATCTTTCCGCTTTCGTGCGTGGAAACGATGACTACACTCACGATCATAACAAAAACGGAAAGATAATCGAGTATAACGAATAAATTATGCATATATACCTCCGGGAGACCGAGAGAACGATCCTATCACTTCAAAAAGTATATCACGTCTATAAATGGATTTCAAGATACTTTCCGTTGAAAATAAAGCATTTTTTATGCCGGTTTTCTATTTTTGTCGCAAATGGCAAATCTGTTTTCGTCTTTTCTCACATAAAAAGCGGTTTGAGTTCGTTTGCTATCTCGTACAGACGCTTCACCGTTGACTTTACGTCCTCGTCGGTCGTATTGGGGTTGACGAGATTGAGTCGAAGGACTCTTCTGCCCTTCAGCACCGTCGTGACAACGTAGGCAAAATGCTCGTTTGTGATCGTTTCGGCGATCTTTGCGTTATACTCGTCATACCTGTCGGGTGATATTTCCTTGGGAACGCAGCGGAACGTGAGAGTCGCGCACATCGGATTCGAGGTCAGTTCAAAATCGGGGCACTGTTCTATTTCGTGCTTTGCCGTGTTCATAATGAAGAAGCTGTAATCAATAACGTCCGAAAGCAGATCGGTACCCATAGCCTGAATGGTAAACCAAAGCTTGAGGCATCTTGCGGGACGGCTCATTTCGATACCGAGATCCCAGCCGTCGGTATGCTCGCCGTCGATAATGTCGGCAAGGTATTCCGGATGTTCCGCGAAAACCTTTATGAGTTTTTTCTTGTCTTTTGCGATAAGGCTGCTGCAGCTGTACGCCTGCATCGCCCATTTGTGGGTGTCCCACGAAACGCTGTCCGCGTTTTCGATCCCCTTTGCGTAGTTGCGGTAGATATCCGAGAAAAGTATCGAGCCGCCGAAAGCGCCGTCAACGTGGAGCCACAGACCGTATTTGTCTTTTATTCTGCCGAGTTCGCAGAAATCGTCGATGCTTCCCGTGTTGGTCGTGCCGAGTCCGCCGACGATAAGGAACGGTTTTTTGCCGTTCTTTATATCGCGTTCGATGGCTTCCTCGAGCGCCTTTACGGGGATGCGGTAATTCTCGTCGGATTCGAGTATCTCAATCTGGTCCTTGCGGAGCCCCATCATACGGAGCCCCTTGCGTACCGAGCTGTGCGCCTGGTCGGAAAGATAAGCCTTTGCTATCGGGTATTCGGTGTCCGCAAGCATATTGTCACGCGCGGCGATAAAGCCGGTAAGGTTGGAAAGCGAGCCGCCCGACGTGAAAAGTCCGCCGCAGTTTTCGTCAAACCCGATGCGCGAGCCCATAAAACGGATGAGCTTCTGCTCTATCACGGTAGCGGTCGGCGATATTTCAAATCCCGCAAGGTTGATGTTGTATATGTCGCTGAGTACCGCGCCCGCAAGCGAATACGGCGAAACGGCGCTCGTAACGAACGAGAAAAACTTCGGATGCTGCAGCATCATAGACTGCTCGAAGACCTTTTTGACAAGCTCCTCGGCGACTTCTTTCGTGTCTCTGCCCTTCTGCGGTATCTCTATTGATTCGATCTCTTTAAGATATTCTTCAACGGGCTTTGAAACGAGCGGCAATTCTCTCGTCCTTGCATTGATCATTATGTAATCGGAAAGATAAGCGGATATTTCGTCTATCTGCTTTTCACGAGCAAGAGCAAGCTGCTCTTCGTATTTTTTTCTGTCAAGCATAATTCATTCCCCTTTATTCAATATTTCAATGACTTTGAAGTTTTCAAAAACGACCGGCATATCCTCCGAAAATTCGTATCCGATCTCCTTGCCCTCATCCGTAAAGAAACGTCTGTGCTTTTCACGCCACGACTCCAATTCGTCGTCTTCGCCCTCTTCTTTTGCCAGATCGAACGTTACGGCGCAAAACGGGATGATATTCACGTTCACGGTTTCTATCACGCAGCCGGGCGTTCCGTCCCAAAAGGTTATGACGCTTCTGTCGCCGATCCTCGGCAGCGGAATATTTTCGGCTTCGTATGCCCGCAACGCGCTCGACGTCGCTTTCTTTTTGCCGTCAAGAACAAGACGGAGCAGTTTATCTGCCGCACTTTCCGTCAGTTCAAAGTGCCATTTTTCCAAACCGGTTATTTCCACGTCTCCGCCTCCGTCGGGATCTTGTTTATATTTTATAATAACAAATTCTTGTGCATTTGTCAATATTTGTCAACATTTTGCACGTCCGTAAACACAAAAAAGCCTTGTTAGTCCGGAGACATTAAGACTTTTTTGAAACATAATGATATTACACAAACTTTACCGTATCGCTCAGGGGTTTGTTCTTGTAATGGAGCGGATTCGGTTTTACGCCGGCTTTGGGGTAGCCCATCACGAGTATGGCGGTCGTTTCAAGTTCGTCGGGAATGCAGAACTCTTCTCTTACGGCTTCCGGGATATAGTGCATCACCCACGTTGAGCCGACACCGAGAGATGCGGCTTCAAGCATCAGATGCGTGCAGACGATCGACGCGTCGATGTCTCCCGATGCTTTGCCGTCGTAATCCCTTTTCCAGCACTCGTTTTTATCAAAGCACACAAGCATTGCAAGCGGAGCATTGTAATGCGAAAGCGTGCATTTTCTGAGTTTTGCAAGTGAATCTTCGGACTCCAACACGAATATCCTCTGCGGCTGACGGTTGCAGGCAGTCGGAGCGAGCTGAGACGCTTTGAGTATTTTTTCTATGACTTCCCTTTCGACCTTTTTATCCGAAAATTCCCTTACGGAAAATCTGCTTTCCGCGAAACGTAAAAAATCCATAACTGCCTCCGTAAATTATGTTGGTTTTATGCGTTCAGCATTTCGTCGTAGGTGACGAGCGTGACGTTGCCCATCTCGTTTGCTTTATCGGTGCAGCCCTTTGTAAAGCCGGACTTAGCGAAGAGATAGAAATACTTTTCTTTATAGCCGAACAGATCGCTTCTCCCGACGAGGGTTTCGAGAACGCCGAGATCGACCTTTTCGTTCGTCCATTTACATTCGGCAAATAGGGCGGTGTTTTTGTCGTCTCCCACAATGTCGATTTCTTCCTGCGATTTGGTCTTCGCATTTGTTCCCCACCAGCGTCCGAGTTCGCGGAAATCCACGGGAGATTTGCCGTTGATGAGCTGATTCCAAAGATACTGCGTGCAGATATCCTCGAACACGCCGCCCATATAGGACGACAGCTCCGGCTCGATGCGTTTATAGACAAGATCGGCAGCGCCACGGGCAATGGCAGACGCATTTTCGGGAACGAAGCGGTACCAGAAGCGAAACATATTATCCGCAATGGAATAGATTGACTTCTTGGAGTTTTTTTCACCGTAGGGAGATTCCTTCTGAATGATTCCGAGTGTGACAAGGTTTTTGATATAGGCTGAAACGGTGTTAGTTTCTTCGCCGACCTTGGAGCAGATCTCTGACATACGGGACGAGCCGGCAGCGATCGCCGAGATGATCGCCGTGTAGATCGCAGGTTCACGGACTTCCTGCTTCAAGAGGTTGACCGGCTCTTCAAAAATGGCGCTTGCGGGATTCAGATAGGTATTTTTCACGTTGTCCGCAACACTCAGCTTGTCGCTGACCTGAAGCAGGTACTGAGGTGTGCCGCCGAACATTCCGTAAAGAAGTGCCTTCTCTTCGTTATTGAATTTGCCGAAAAGACGGCAGGTCTCTTCAAATGTGAAGGGCAGCAGTTTCAGCTGTGCGGTGCGTCTGCCGTAGAGAGGTGCTTTGTAGGCGAGGACGTGATCCTCCATATACGACATCGACGAGCCGCAGAGGATCAGCATCATTTTGGACGTGTCCTTGTATTTGTCGATCAGCAGCTGCAGAGTCGAAGCAAGGCTCTTTGATTCGCGGGCAACGTAAGGGTATTCGTCGATGGCGAGAATGATCTGCTCCTTTTCGGAAAGACGGAAAACATATTCGAGCGCCGCCTGATAGGAAGCGAATGACGTTTCCGCTTCAATGCCGCCGACGTATTCTATAATGCTTTTTGAAAAGTTTTCAAGATTCTGCTTGGCGTTGCTTTCGACACCCATAAAATAGATCGCGTTTTTCTTGCCGATGAACTCGTTGATCAGCGCCGTCTTGCCGACACGGCGGCGGCCGTAGATCACGACAAATTCAAAACGGTCGGAATTATAAAGATTATTCAGTGTTTTCAGTTCGCTTTCTCTGCCGATAAACATTATGACACCTCCTTATACGGTTGACATAATTATAACACGCCATTTAATAAAAGTCAAGTACGATTCGGTAAATCGTACTTGACTTTTTTGCTTTTTTATATTTCGGTTTGTTCTTCTGCTTCTCCGAAGGGGCGTTCGAGAATTTCGGGATGTTTGAGATAGTGCTTGAAAAGCCGTATCGACTTTGCAAAATAAAAGCCGTCGGCAATACGCTCGTCTATGGTAAGACCGAGGTCTATCGAATCGCGGAGGACCTCGTTTCCGTCTTTGTCGCGGAATTCTCGGCGCTTCTTTTCTCCGATTATTACGAAAAACGAATTCGTACCCCAATTTGAAAGATGATGGTACGCCGCGTTAAGGCGCAGCGAACCGAGGTTGGTGACGACGACCGACTTGAAAAACATATCTGATTCGGTAACGGACTGCGGAAGTGTGGTGCGTTTGTCAAGGAACTTCATAACGCCGAGTACCGCGCTTCCGATAAAATGCGGGAATTTCATAAGTATGCGGAGGTCGTCGGAGGACTTGTCCATTGCCTGGCTGCGGCAGAATTCGATCTCTTTTTTTATTTTTCCGTATACGGTCTCCAGCGTGTCGTCCGGCTCGATATAAACCTTTGCAAGTGCTTCGTCGCCGTCGTCGGACATTTCTTTTTTGACGATAAAACCTATTGAAACGTCATATCTTTCGTAAAGACGCTTATTGCGGTAAAAACGGTTCATCTTCGGACGGTTTATGAGAAGTTTTCCGAAAGCCGCGATAAGGATCGGAAACAAGGCGTATTTGTCGTCTTTTCTGCTTTGGTTTCTGTCTTTTATGAACTCATCGACCGCGGTAAGGTCTATCGTTTCGGTAAGGAACGCTTCGCAGTCTGTCCTGTTGGGCCAGACAATGGGCATAACATAATGATTGGTGTCAAGCTCGTCTCCGCGGATAAGTCTGCCGTCCTTTTTGTCGCCCCATCTTTTTTTATACGTTTTTTGTGCCATATTCGATCACTGCCGTTCTTTATAGTTTATGGTTAATAATAAATCATTTTTTATAGTTTATCACAGGAAAGCAGTAAAAGTCAATACCAATCGCCAAGCAGGAAATGAATAAGATTGTCTATTCTGTATCCGTTGTCGTCTCTGTAAGAAAGCGTCGAATCACCCGTTACAATGATTTTTTCAAAAGAATCGGGGATGTTTTTGAGCGACGCTTTCTCCTGTTCCCGTTTGCTTTCATCGGAAAAACCGTATGCCGATTGAATGTAATAACGGTTATAGCCCTTATTGGCAACAAAATCGACTTCCAGCTGTTTGCGGACACCGTTGCCCGATTCATTACGTCCGTTGATTTCCACCACACCGACGTCAACCTGATAGCCGCGCGCGATCAGTTCGTTATAAATGATGTTTTCCATAATATGTGTCGGCTCGACTTGACGGAAATCTATCCGCGCATTCCGAAGCCCGATATCACAAAAGTAATACTTTGCGGGAGTGGAGATATATTTTCTTCCCTTGACATCATACCGTCTTGCCCTGTGAATGATAAACGCATCAGTATAGTAGTCAATGTAGTTTTTAATCGTATTCGTACTGATAACGGTATGGTTCAGCGTCCTGAATGTGTCGGACAATTTCTGCGCATTCGTGAGCGTTCCGATGCCGGAAGCAAGAATATCCAGCAACTCATCAAATTCGGTCGGATTTTTAATTCTGTGTCTCTGTTTCAGATCGGATAGGTAGATCCTGTCTCCTACTTCTCTCAAATACCTTATTTTTTTCTCGTCACTTGACATAAGCGCAACGATCGGAAGTCCGCCGAAACGCATATATTCATCGAGCCTGTCGCGCTTATCGCCGCCGAGTCCTTCATAATACTCTTTGAAAGTCAAAGGATAAACACGGATCTCGTCGCTTCTGCCGCGAAACTCGGTAATGATATCACTTGATAAAAACTTTGAATTACTGCCTGTCACGTATGTGTCCGCATTGCTGATATGAAGCATACTGTTAAGTACGTCTTCAAATCCGTCAACATATTGAATTTCGTCGAGAAGGATATAATATTTTCCGTCATCGGTGAGCTTGCTCTTGATAAACGCATATAACGCTGTTTTCTCGCGCAGTCCGGCGTTTTCCATATCATCAAGCGCAATACGAATGATGTGGTCTTCCGGAACGCCGCTATCTTTCAGATAACGATAAAAAAGCGAAAAAAGAAGATATGATTTTCCGCACCGTCTGATCCCGGTAACCACCTTGATCAGCGGACTTTCCATTCCGTCGATCAGTTGTTTCAGGTAATGTTCACGCTTGAACTCCATTTCGCTTCCTCCGAATGTTTTTTGCGCTTTGCCGCACTTTTCGTACGCATTCATTATACGCCGTGTTTTCACGTCTGTCAACATTTTTATAAAAGATTTTTGCGCATCTGCGCAAAAATCTTTCGTATCACGGCGATATGATATACGGCTGACGCCGTATGATATATTCTCGCTTTGCTCAAATATGATATAATATCCGTTCCTTCATACGCGCAGCGTATATCATCCGCGCAGCGGATATCACGCCGAAGGTATATCACCCGTTCCGGCAGGAACGGATATCATTGCAAAAAGCACATCGCATTTGCGGAGTGTTCTAAAGGACACTCCGCAACGAAATAAATCCCTTACGGGATTTGTGAAATATCCTTCGGATGTGAAATACGCCTTCGGCGTGTGAAATGCTCTGCGGAGCGTTGAGGGATTTATTTCATTTCACATTGC
>JAZUKE010000104.1:0-11047 GCA_045643125.1 Eubacteriales bacterium | reverse complement strand
GAAGAAGAAGCCGAAGCCGCCCCTGCCGAAGAAGCTGCCCCTGCCGAAGAAGCCGCTCCTGCCCAAGAAGCTGCTCCCGCCGAAGAAACCGTTTCCGAATAAGAAAACAAAAAATTCTCCCGAAAGGCCGAAACCGCGGGTTCATAAGGCAGTTTTTGTGTAAAAAAGACCTGCTGAGAAGGAAAATTTCCTTTTCAGCAGGTCTTTTTGTTTTTGTCCTGTACTTTTGCGAGCAGGGAAATTATATATAATTTAATAATGAAGTCGCTGACGCTAATGAAGTCACTCGGCTTCGCTCGTTAATGAAGACGGTGATTCGCACCTAATGAAGCGAAGACACCCTCGTTTTTCCCATTCTCCCGGTTTCATTTCTTCATTAGCGAAGCGTCTTCATTCCTTCATTAGCCCGTCAGGGCGTCTTCATTTTCGGCGCGTGACGGAATACTTCAAAAACATCCTTAAGGGCACGCGCCGAAACGCTTTCGGGAGTTTTTTTACACTGCGAGCGAAACTCTCCTCCTATTGTGCAATTCCGTTATTTTCCATCCGTTTTTTCGGCAATATTTTCCAATTGATAAAGATGTTCAATTATGGTATAATAATCCATCATAAAAAATAGGAGGAAAGAACAATGAAAAAAGCTCTTTCAATTTTACTTGCTTTCGTTATGATAGCTGCCTGCTGCTTCACCGCAAGCGCCGAAGTTACCGAAGCGAAAGCTCCGATGAACTATCTTTGGGTAAAGACCGAAGATGCCGCAAATCCTTCGTCCATCACCTTCAAGTTCACTCTTGACGACCTTAAAGGCAACAAGGATTTCAGAATTTTTGCAGACATTATGTTTGAAAACGTAGCAGTCGTCGGCGACGGCGGCGTTGCGTTCGTCAACCTTTATTCCTACAACGAAGCCGGCGAGCTCATCGACTGGGCTGACTGGGCTACCCAGAACACCGAAGGCGTCGAGCAGGGCAAATGGGCAACTATGGACTACAACTGGACAGTTCCCGAAGGATTTGCTTACGCTACCATTTCCGTCGGCTGCTGGAACGCTACCGGCACCGTAAACGTAGGCGCGATCAACCTTTCCTGCAACAAGGAAATGATCGTCAACATCGCATTCTCCACCGGCGTTGACCTCAATGCCGCAAACGTATCCGGCTACAACGTAAACGCTGACAACCAGGGCATCAACTGGGACGTCGTTCTTCCCGCTGTTGACGAACCGGGCTTTGTAAATATCGCGCTCAACTGCCCCGTTTACATCTTCGGCAACTCCGATCCCTCCAAGGACGGCGACGAAGCTACCTCCGGTCACGGCATTTACCACGGCAGACTTACCGACGGCGTAGTTCCCGAACCCGGTCTTATAGGTGACTGGTTCGGCTTCAACCACGGCGCAAACGTAATGGATAAATCCACTACCACCATCGACGGCATATCCGGCAGAGGTACCGGCAGAATCAGAATAGACCTCGGCGAAGAAAAAGAATTCAACAAGATCCGCGTCAATTTCTGGGGCCCGCAGAACCTCCAGTACGGCGTATGCAGAGTCGCTCTTATGAAAGCGTACTACGGCAATTCCGAAAACTTCTCCGAAGCAACTCCGTTTGCCGACATTCTTCACGACACCACCGCCGATTTCGGTTGGGGCGCTACCAACGAACAGGAAATCACCACCGCCCGTTACGTATTCGTCGAGATCCTTTTCGACGGCACTACCTGGGGTATGATCTCCGAGATCCAGGTGCTTTCTCCCGAACTTATTGAGGATGATCCCGAAGAATCCTCCGAAGCCCCCGTTGAAGAATCCAAAGAAGAATCCAAGACCGAACCCAAGGAAGAATCCAAACAGCCCACTCCCAAGACCGGTGACGCAGGTATGATCGCTCTCGCAATCGTTTCCGTCATCACCCTCGCAGGCGTTATGGTTGTTAAAAAATCCAGATAATTAAGTAAAAATACAGGCGTAATAACGCACGGGGAGACTGTCAGACGCAGCCCCACCGTGCGTTTTATTACAGAAAGATAACAGGAGTTCAGTATATGAAAAAAATAATCTGCATAGCCCTCGTATTTGTTTTCGTTTTGGGGATGCTTGCTTCCTGCAGTGAAAAGGAAGAGCCGTCCGCCAACGTAAGCAATACCGAAAGCTCCGGTCCCGACACAAGCGAAACGGCAGAATCTTCGGAAGAGGTTTCTGACACTCCCGAAAAATACGGCGAAGATATCCCCGTTATTGACTTTGAAAACAGAGTTATCCGCATCATTGTACGAAACTGGGGAAACAACTCGATGACATTTAACGGCGAAATAATCCAACGCGATGAATTTGACGTAAACACCGCCGACACGCTCGACGTTGCCAAATACGAAACGCGTCAGCTTATCGAGCAGCGTTACAACTGTTCCATCGTCGGTGCATTTTCCTACGACGTGGATAAGATCCTCTACAACCAGCTTCAGGCAGCCGTCGAGGATGCGTACGACCTGGCGTTTGAAAGTCACAGTCAGGCAGCGCTCAACGCTTTGAGCGGTACGCTCCAGAATATTGCTGCAGTCGAAACGATAAACCTTTCAAATCCCTGGTGGGATCAGAACTCCGTAAAAGACCTTTCTATCGGCGGAAAGCTTTATATGGTAGACGGCGACATCAACACTTTCGACAACGACGGCACGTTCATTATGTTCTTCAACAAAGACCTGCTTGCCGATATCTATCCCGGTTTAAGCCTTTATCAGCTTGTCGATGACAACGAATGGACGATCGACAAATTCTATGAGATCATAAAGGGCGTTACGCACAATTCCAACAACGACGATATACTTGACGAATCCGACACCTGGGGCTTCGGTACCGAGAGGTACAACTGCTATCTCCAGACGCTCGGAGGCGGCGGAATGATCGTCCGCAAAAACTCCGATGACCTGCCCGAATTTACGTACAGGACCGAAGAGTTTTACAACACGCTTTCAAAAGTTTATGACATCTATCTTGACGAAGCGAACGTAATGGTCGCCGACAACGGCAAATTTGCCGGAAAGTACAACAACGTATGGGAAGGCACGATAATCAAGGCGTTTCGCGACGGACGCGAGCTTTTCTATATGGGCGGTATGTTCAATTTTACTGCTTTCCGCGAGCTTGATTTCCATATCGGCTACCTTCCCATTCCCAAATCAAGCCCCGAGCAGGACAGATATTATCATTCCCTTTCACCCGGAAACTCCTCCTGCCTATGTATTCCCGCGTCGGTTGCAGACACTCACGACCTGGGCATAATAATCGAAGCTCTCGGTGCCGAATCCAAAAACAATGTTTCCCCGGTGTACTACAACAAATGTATAAAGGGCAAGGATGCCGACAGCGAAGAGGACGAGCGTATGCTTGATATCATCTTCAATTCCCGCTGCTTCAACCTCGGCGCCATCTTCAACTGGGGCAACGTCGTAAGCGAGGTCAACAAGCTGAACAAGGACTACGTTTCCAGATTTGAGTCAATCGCCGGAAAAGCCGACGCAAAAATGCAGGAAGACGTCGAGTATATTCTGGGACTTGATTATTGAAATAGATTTACCGTAAAAAACGGCTGACATATGCGGAGTGTTCCAAAGGACACTCCGCAACGAAATAAATCCCTTTCGGGATTTGTGAAATGTGCTTCGCGCGTGAAATACGCCTACGGCGTGTGAAATGCTCTGCGGAGCGTTGAGGGATTTATTTTATTTCACATTTGCCGTACGGCAAATATTTCACTTTACATACCGACTGAATAGAAAAACAGGCTGATTTAACCGTCAGCCTGTTTCATCCTTTTCAGCAGGTTTTCTTTATTTGATAGTTGTCCTACAACGGTGCAACCAACGACTTTGGATATCCAAAATCACGAGATAAGTGATGTTGTACCTTGCGGCACAGTGATGTTATGGCTTACGCCATAGTGATGTTTTGCGATTTTTCCGCAAAGTGATGTGATGTGTTCCACCCACGCCCGCAGGCACATCACTCGCCGCAGGCGAACATCACGCACGAAGTGTGCATCACGTTCCACGCAGTGGAACACATCGTTCAAAAAACGACCAAACGTCGTATATTTAAGCTAAAAACTCACAAAAGTCGTTTTTAATTTGCCCGACAAACCTGGGATTTGTTCTTACAGTCTGGTTGCTACTTCTATGGCAACCAAAAGAATTCTTTCTCTCAAGTCGGTAGGCATATTTCCTAAAATACGTTTATCCCAATCGGAATCTGCCAAGCAATCCGCAGCATACAAAAACTGATAAACTTTCTTTTTTCGGAATTGTCCAACTGCCATTATTGATGCACATTCCATTTCGACCACACCACAACCCTCTGCTTTACGTTTTTCCAGATTGCTGCGGGTCTCTCTATAAAAGGCATCTGTTGTCCAAGTCTTTGTAGCATTATACGAAATATGCATATCATCCAAAATCTGCATCAATACTGATGCAGTTTCGATTTCTAAGTAATCGGATGCTTCTGCATAATGATAACTTACACCCTCATCTCTATACGCTGCCGTAGGCACTAACAAACGACCTTCAACAATTTCTCTGTGTAAAGCACCACAAGACCCAAAATAGAGTAATTTCTCTGCTCCCAGTGCAATGAGTTCTTCCAAAAGTGCCGCAGAGCCCGCTCCACCAAACACAGTATTAAAGAATCCCAGTTTAATGCCACGATATTCAAACTGGTATATCGGAAATTCCTGCCCACCTGCAAACAATGCACCGATTTTTATTGCATCATATTTACTTAAAAATAGGTTGCATACCTTTGCTGAGAAAACAACAAGTAAAGTTGTTGGGAAATTCTCTATCATCCGAACATTGTTCTTGGCTTTGATGATTTCTTCTTCATTACAGTCAAACGTATCTGTTATACTCATTTTAATACCTCACGGATTCAAGTCTTGAACTGTTAGACAAATTCTGATTTATCAAGCTCATTATAACACAATTTTGAGAACTTTTCAACCGGTTTTGCGCAAAAAAGCCCTCGGCTGCCGACTGCTGACGGTTGGTGGAAAGAATGAAGTCACTCGCTTTGCTCGTTAATGAAGCGGCGGCGCTGCCGCCATGAAGCGCTCGCTTGCGCTCGCATGAAGCGAAGCGCACCGTTTCTTTTCCATGTGCCGTAGGCACGCTTCATAGGGCGTAGCCCTGCTTCATTTTTCATGCACCGCAGGTGCGCTTCATTCAAAAAACGACAAAATTCTGCCGAATTTTGTCGTTTTTTGTTGGTGGAGCATAGGGGATTCGAACCCCTGACCCCAACACTGCCAGTGTTGTGCGCTCCCAACTGCGCTAATGCCCCATTGGTATTCTGTCTACATTTCGGGATTATATCATAAAATACAGGATATGTCAACTGTTATTTTATGTTTTTTTCGATTTTTGTTGACGAAGCGCGTTTTAAGTGGTATAATAAACTGAATTTTTATCAAAGAGGTGAGGTTATGGAGCTTGCGGGCATTGAAGAAAAAGAAAAGCTGCTTGCAAAAGCAAACCGAAAAGAGTTCCGCTACGACCTTTCGGTACTCCTTGCCGCATCTTCGCTTCTCATAATCATCATCTACCTCGGCAGCGGTATGTCTATACTGCTCGAAGCCCTCGAAACGCCGTTTTCGCGTATTGTGTCGTCGGTCAACGGCATCACGCCCGACGAAGCACGCGCCGTCTACCGCGATTTTATCGGGAGCGATACGCTTTCAGCCGTCATCGACCTCATTTTCTATCTGCTGTCGCTGTTCCTTCCGTTCCTCTTTGCGCGTGCGTTCCTGCACCGCAAGCCCTCGTCTTTCTACCCCGTCAAGGCAGTTCTGCCGAAAGAGCCGGGAAAATTCATATTTTTCACCTTCGGGTTCACGCTTTCGATGAATCTTGTGTGCAATCTGCTGCTTTCGAGATTTTACCCCGAGCTTTCGTCCTCCGGAGAAGCAAGTCTGCCCGCGCTGATCATTTCGCTGATAATGGCGGTGATAATCGCGCCGCTTTGCGAAGAACTCATATTCCGCGGAGTCATTTTTCAGTCGCTTCTTCCCTACGGGACGGGATTTGCCGTATTCACGTCGTCGCTCGTCTTCGCGCTGGCGCACCGTAATCCGCCGCAGGTCATAAACGCCTTTTTCTTCGGCATCTGCCTTGCGATCGGTTTCTGCAAAACGCGCTCCGTGACGGTCTGCGTCCTGCTCCACCTTGTGAACAACGCCTTTTCGGTGGCGACCGGTTATCTGCTCATCAAGAGCGAAAACGAGCTGCTCACCGTCATCATATCAATAGGAGTGATCGCCGTCATCAGCTTTGCGATCACGGCGATATTCAACGCGATCGCCTCCGGCAAAAGCCGCATACTTTTCTGCGACGATTACGAGTCCCCGGCTCCGAGGATAAGCGCGATGCAGTTCGCGTCCTCGCTTGCAAGCAACTTTTTCTTTTGGTTTTACGTTGTGATAGTCATTATCGGAACGGCGGTGCTTTACCGATGACGACCGACGAACTTTTTATGAAAAAGGCGATAAGCCGCGCCAAAGCGGCGGCAAAGATAGGCGAAGTGCCCATCGGCTGTGTCATAGTCAAGGACGGAAAAGTTATCGCAAGCGGAAAGAATATGCGTGAAACGAAGACAAATTCCCTGCTTCACGCCGAGATCTCGGCAATAAATTCCGCCTGCCGCAGGCTCGGTGCGTGGCGGCTCTGCGACTGCGATATCTACGTTACTCTTGAACCGTGCCCGATGTGCGCCGGTGCGATAATAAATTCGCGCTTCCGCCGTGTCGTCTGGGGCGCGTCCGACCTCAAAGCCGGCTCGTTCGGCTCTGTCGTCAACCTCAACGACTACCCGTACAATCACAAATGCGTCCTCGTCCCGGGAGTGCTTGAAACCGAATGTGCGTCGCTGCTTTCGGATTTTTTCCGCGCTTTGCGGCTCGAAAAGAAAAAGACCGTCAATAATAATGACGGTGATTGATTACGGATATACAAAAAAGATACAATGATTCGGTAAACGCCGACGAAACGCGCAAAAAAATCAAAAAAGAAGCGAGAGACGAGTATTCAAAGCGGTTTTTTACCTATATTTCCGCGTCGTTCCTCGTCGCCGTCTTCTTCGGATTCTGCGTCTCCGTTTCGCGTCTCATCTCGTTTGCGTCGGACAGCGCCGCGATAGTGACCGCGTTTTTCGCCTGCTTCCCCGCCTTGAAGGGGATGTTCGTCTTCTGCGAAAACACGGTGACTTCGGGAAAACGCGATTTCGGTCTGCTGTTCTCGTTCCTTTATTCGCCGGGCCGCTTTGTGTCGTCGTTCGGCGAAAGCCTGAAAGCCGCCGTGACGCTTATTTGGGCGCTCACTCCGTTCTGTGTGACGTCCTTTGCGCTCTCCGGGTACGGCTTCGGCATAAAATACAAACTGCTTTTGGAAATATTGTCGCTGTTTCTGCTGTTTTACGGGGCGTTTTATTGGATGAGTTATACCGTTTTCGGCAAAACGGACAGAGAAAGCGTTTCGTTCGTCTGCTCTTTTACGATCCATTTCGTTATTATTTATTTTACAAAAGGCGCGTGGCTGGTATTTTTCCTGCCCTACGCCGCATTATCGACAGTATATAAAAAGCGCTTGTGAAGTCAAACTTTTCAAGCTGCTGAAAAAATAAAAGGAGAAACATTATGTGCAAAGAAAAAGGTAAATTCTACCTCACCACCGCAATTCCCTACACTTCCGCAAAGCCGCACGTCGGCAACGTTTACGAAGCCGTCCTCACCGACGCTATCGCCCGTTACAAGCGAATGCAGGGTTACGATGTGTTTTTCCTCACGGGTACCGATGAACACGGTCTTAAAATAGAAGAAAAAGCCAGAGCAGCCGGGATATCGCCGAAGGAATACGTTGACAACGTGTCCGGCATCATCCGCGGTATCTGGGACAAGTTCCACATCTCCTACGACAAATTCATCCGTACCACGGACGAAGAACACGTCCGCACGATACAAAAGATATTCACAAAGCTCTATGAGCAGGGCGATATTTACAAGTCCACCTACGACGGCAACTACTGCGTTCCCTGCGAATCCTCGTGGACGAACTCCCAGCTCGTTGACGGCTGCTGCCCGTCCTGCGGCGCAAAAGTGACGAAGGCTTCCGAGGAAGCGTATTTCTTCCGTCTTTCCAAGTACGCGGACAAGCTCGTTGAATACTACGAAAGCAACAAGGACTTTTTCGTTCCCGAAGCGAGAAAGAACGAAATGCTCAACAACTTCATAAAGCCCGGTCTTCAGGACCTCTGCGTGTCGCGCACCTCGTTCACCTGGGGCGTTCCCGTCGAATTCGATCCCAAACACGTCGTTTACGTCTGGATGGACGCTCTGCCCAACTACATCTCCGCGCTCGGATACGATCCCGACAACCCCGGTGAGCTTTACAAAAAGTATTGGCCTGCCGATCTTCACGTCATCGGCAAGGACGTTGTGAGATTCCACACGATCTACTGGCCCATCTTCCTGCTTGCTCTCGGCGAGCCGCTCCCCAAGACGGTGCTCGGTCATCCGTGGCTGCTTATGAACAACGACAAAATGTCAAAATCCAAGGGCAACGTGCTTTACGGCGACGAACTCGTTGACCTGTTCGGTCTTGACGTCATCAGATATTACCTGCTTGCCGAGCTTGGTCTGCAGAATGACGGCAACATTTCCTACGACGCGATAATCTCGCGCACGAACACCGACCTTGCCAACATCTTCGGCAACCTCGTTTCGCGTACCGCGTCGATGATAAAACAGTATTTCGGCGGCATCGTTCCCAAAGCCGTCGTGTGTGACGGGCTTTCCGACGCTTTGAAGCAGAACATTTCGCTTGAAGCGGAAAAGGCAAAGGAATGTCTCGATTCCTACCATTACGCCGACGCGACGGAACACATCATAGCCATCTTCAAGCTCTGCAACAAGTACATCGACGACACCGCTCCGTGGTCGCTTGCCAAGGACAAGGAAGCGAACGGCGACGTTCTTGCCTCCGTAATGGCGAACCTCGCCGAAGGCATAAGAAGCGGCGTTTCCCTCCTCAACCCCTACATTCCCGACACGGTGCAGAAATGCGTTGACTGCTTCGGTTACACCGATCTTTCGATAGACAACGCAGGCAAATTCATATACGATGCCGAAGGCAAGACTCTCGGCGACGTGCCCCTCCTTTTCAAGCGCATCGACAAAGCCGCTTTCGACAAAATGATGAAAGAAAAAGAGGAAGAAGCCGAAAGAAAAGCCGAAGAGGGCAAGATCGCCATTGACGACTTTGCAAAGGTCAACCTCGTCGTCGGCAAGATACTCGAATGTGAAAACGTGCCCAAGTCCGACAAGCTGCTGAAGCTCATCGTCGATATCGGAAAAGAGAAACGTCAGGTCGCGTCCGGCATTGCAAAATGGTACAAGTGCGAAGACCTTGTCGGCAAGAAGATAATACTCGTCGAAAACCTCAAGTCCGTCGTGCTTCGCGGCGTCAAAAGCTCCGGTATGATACTTGCGACCGGTGACGACGACGTTAAGGTCGTCTTCATCGACGACAGCGTTCCCGTCGGAAGCAAGGTAAGATAATGTTCGATTCACATTCGCATTACGGCGACGACCGTTTTGAAGCCGACAGGCACGACGTGCTGAAAGGACTGTTCGCTTCGTCCGTCAGCGGGATCGTCGAAGCCGGAACGGACAGAAAAACGTCGTTCGATTCGCGTGAGCTTTCAAGGCAATACGAAAATATGTATTTTACCGCAGGCATCCACCCCGAATTTGCCGAACAGATAAACGAAGGCGTCGAATGGCTGAAAGAGCTTGCGAAGGACGAAAAGTGCGTGGCGATAGGCGAGATCGGTCTTGACTATCACTACGACACCCCGTCAAGAGAAGCGCAGCTGAAAGCGTTTGAGGCGCAGCTCCGCATAGCGTGCGAGCTTGACAAGCCCGTCGTGATACACGACCGCGACGCGCACGGCGACTGCCTTGAAACGGTAAGGCGCTACCCGGAGGTGAAAGGCGTGTTCCACTCGTTTTCGGGATCAGCCGAGATGGCAAAAGTCCTTGTAAAGCTCGGATGGTACGTCTCATTTTCGGGAGTCGTCACGTTCAAAAACGCGGTGAAAACGGTGGAAGCGGCGTCGGTCGTACCGGTCGAAAGACTGCTTTCCGAAACGGACTGTCCCTATCTTGCGCCGCATCCGTTCAGAGGTCAGCGTAACGATTCGTCCCTTATGGCAAAGACGGTGGAAAAGCTTGCAGAACTCAAAAACACGTCTTTTGAGGAAATGGAACGCATCACTACCGAAAACGCACTTGCGTTTTTCCGCATAAAACGGTGAATAATCATCAAACAGAACGGATTTGAAGCGTTGTTTTTTGTGAAAAATCATAAATTTATCAAAAATTTCAAAAAGGTCTTGTATTTTAGCAAAAAATGTTATACAATTAGTCGGTTAAAAAAATAATAAATATTTTATTTGGAGGTATATTACAATGTCAGTTAAAGTTGCTATTAACGGCTTCGGCCGTATCGGACGTCTCGCTTTCCGCCAGATGTTCGGCGCAGAAGGTTATGAAATCGTTGCCATCAACGACCTCACCAGCCCTGCAATGCTCGCTCATCTTCTCAAATACGATACCGCTCAGGGCGGCTATTGCGGCAAGATCGGTGAAGAACTTCACACCGTATCTTCCAAAGAACCCGTTTTCGAAGAAGACGGCAAGACCGTAAAGGTTCCCGGCTCCATCACCGTTGACGGAAAAGAAATCACTATTTATGCTATGCCGAAGGCTCAGGATCTTCCTTGGGGCAAGCTCGATGTTGACGTAGTTCTCGAATGCACCGGCTTCTACACTTCCAAAGAAAAATCCATGGCTCATATCACCGCAGGCGCAAAGAAAGTCGTTATCTCCGCTCCCGCCGGCAACGACCTCAAGACCATCGTTTACAGCGTTAACGAAAACACCCTTACCGCTGACGATCAGATCATTTCTGCCGCTTCCTGCACCACCAACTGCCTTGCTCC